>METK01000009.1 GCA_001771315.1 candidate division TM6 bacterium RIFCSPHIGHO2_12_FULL_36_22 | reverse complement strand
ATTAATATTCGTTTATTTTGAATTGATTCTATGAGATCCTGTTTTGGAACATCCACAAGTAATTCCTGCTTAGTTTCTTGTCCGACAGCCTGCAAATCTTTTGCCGGGACTTTATAGAAAATAAACCCGTATTTTTGATTGGTGAGTAAATTGGGATCCTTTTTGCCTGTATTTTCAAACAATGGATTTCTCACCGATCCGAGTAAGACATATCCTTGTTTAACGCAATTAACCTTTTGATCAAAATCGCTAGCCAGCACACAGTCAAATGACTGTCGCGACACGAGAGATTGTGGTATGCGCATACTCGCTGTAACCCCAGGTTCGAACTGACGACACCAAATCGTAGCAATATTGATCCCAATAAAGACTGTTATGATCGCTTTTTTAATATTCATTGATAACCCCCTTAACTCATTAACTAATTACAAATATAATTTATAATTCTGCAAAAGCTCAACAAAAAAGTGAAAATATTGTTAATATGTTGGAGTCAAGCGGGTACTTTATAAGGTGTATTTCTTAAAAAAAGATAAAGGCAAGTATTAAATTTTAACAAACTATTGCGATTTGAAAGGATAAACCGGTATAATAATTACAAATATAAACAATGCGAACTGGTAAGGAATAGTAATGAATAGCATACGGTGGATAATCTTGATAGTGCTTGCAGGTGTGGCTAACTGGATAATACCTAAAACTAATGAGCGAGAGCTTCGGCGCGAAACGCGTGAGGCTATCGAAGAGCGGCAACTACAGTTGGAGCAGCATGTGCAAGAACTTGAAAATGAATGGAAAGAATTGGATCAAGAACTTAAAGCACTGGGCACAGGAGGAAAACGGAACCCTTTCCAGCAACAATTTGATAAGGCTGGTCAGCGTATTCACAATGTTGTGCAACAGGTTGGCCAACGCTTACCAAAGCAACAAAAGTATCAGGCTTTATAAATAAGATTGATGTGGCGTGAGACTTATTAGACAACACGCCACATTTTTAATGTACTATACTAATGCCTTTTTAATATCGTCAATTTTTTCTTTAAACTTTATAGCTGACTTAATATTGTCGACAATAGGCTGCTGTGTTACATCTGTTGCAGCGAGATTAACCCATTGCTTTATAGTTGCGGCATCAACTCCTGCTATTTGTGCAATAAGAGACTTTGTTTCATTTTGTTGTTCAAGCAAATCAAGAATCGCTTTTTTATTATCAACTTGCTCTTTTGCTGTCATACCACCAATCTCAGTTTTATACTTTTGTATTGCAGAGTCCAATGTATTGATATGGTCAATAAGAGTATTGATGTCTTTTGCTAAAAGAGCATTATAGCCTGCTCCTGCAACAATCTGATCTTTCAGATTGCTAGCAACATTTAATGTCTTAGCATCATTCTCGAGCTTTGTAATAGTTTGTAGCGCAAGTTCCTTTGGTGTTAATTCTACAGGGGCAGCGATCTTAAACTTATTTTGTATTGCGCTGAATTTAGCACCAATACGTTGCGCAATATCAAGTACATCCGCAATCTCCTTAGAGTCAACACTCGTACCAGATTTAAATTGTGCGATACTTTGCTCTAATTGTTTATCTCCAGTAAGTTTTACAAAGGCATTAATGGATGGTGCAGCATTAACAATATCAGCCATAGTTTTCAGCAGGCCTTGTTCTTCATCAGCACTCAAATCACTCATAAAAGATTCAATATTAACGATTTGTTTTTCCAGTAAAGCAATATCAAGATTTTCAAGAGACAATAAGCTTGAACGTAAGCCACTACCAACGTTAAGAACGGCACTATGTTCTTGACTCTGAAGCTTACTTATCAAATCTTCGTCTTGAATTTTTGTATTAATATTATCTATTTGTTTCACAACTTTTTGAACTTCTTTAGCTACTTTATTCCTGGTTTCCGGTGTAGCTTCTCTTTTCGGAGATTTTTTTGCGGCTTGAGTAGACTTATCTGTCTTGTCTAGGGCAGCTTTTTCTGCCTTTTCCTTTTTATCTTCTTTATCATCCTTTTTGCCACCACCATGAGAGCCACCATGTCCTTTGCCAGCTTTCTTCTCTTCTTTTTTTCCGCCATCTGGAGATGAAGGAGCTTGTCCTCCTCGAGGACCACCGCCATAGTACGGACCAGCTGATGGATAACCGCCACCGCTTGGATAGCCACCGCCACCACCACTAGGGTAACCGCTACTGGTAATGCCAGAACCTGAAGGTATACGTTCGCCGTCTTTTTTTGTAGGAGGTAGCTTCTTCAATTCTTCCGGTGCGCATTTTTCAATTAAACGTTTGAGAGCCCAATTTGCTTTATATTTATCAAGAAAATTTTTAAGGTGCTTAATTGTGTCCTGAAAGTGCTTTTGTGATACAACCTTATCAGTGGTAGTTGTTTCTGAAGCATAAACAACCTCGCCATCTTCAGTGATGATTTCCCTTAGGCCCATTGTATCAGGAACTTCGATATTTTTTACTGGTCGACGAAGGTTATCAATGGCATCCTCAATTGCATCTTTAAGTTCTGTTTGATCCGAACCTAAAAGACATTCAAGAATCTTATCCTTTCCTGCTACAATTGTCAGGTATGATATTGCCTGTGTAATTTCTTCTTGAAGTTCTTTCCACTCTATAGGTGATACAGAAGCCTTAGAATTATCTTTGATTACAAGGGACTCTGTTTTTGTAGTAAAGTCCTCAAGAATTTCAATAAGGTTTTGAACTATCTTTTTAATAGCTTCAATCTTAGCTAGAGGTGTTTTTGGTTTTTCTTCTACAACTTTCTTTTCGGTTGTTTCTACTTCTTTGATTGCTGGCTCAGGAACAATATCAAGAGGAATGTCCATACCAAGGGCTTCATTAAGCTCAGAGATCATCTTACGTTCTTCAGCTGCACGATCTTCAGGTGATAATTGTCGAAGCTCTTGATCCATTTGCAGTGTTTGCGCAATAGTTTGTTCTTTTTGTTCTTCGGTAAAGTCTGGAAAAAGGACATCAGCCCATTCCTTGAGTTGCTCATAAGACATTTCTTCTTCCATGCCGCTTGCGGCTGGACCAGCCATTCTTACATCGGCTGCTCCAGGCATTTCTACATCTGGTGTAGTGCATACTGGAATCATTAATCCGAATAATAAGATAATAAAATTTTTAATACGGTTCATCTTTTTCTTTCTCCGTGCTATACAAATAAAACTATGAATAAATACGGTATAAAATTTTTTCTATCTTCAACACAGTATAAGGCTTTTTTCTTTATTGAGCTACTAGTATCAATATCGATCATTTTGCTACTTTTTACTATGCTGCACATATACTATGCACAATCTACAAAATTGCTTATTCAATCTGATCGTACACATAAAGCATTAACAATTGCCAGTAGTACATTAGATAGAATGCTTCATGCAGAACGATATAAACTATCACACCGACTTAAACCTTTTCATGACACACTTTACACTATCACAACTGAAAAGAAAAAGTATCTTATATTTAATCAAGATCTTTCTTGGTTAACGGTAACTGTTTCTTGGAATCAAGGGGGTGTGACAAGAAAGGTACAACTTTCAAGTGCAGGATAATATGGAAAAAAACGGCCATCTTCTTATTGAATTACTTATTTACCTAACACTAGCCAGTTGGGTCATCGTCCTTTTATACGGTGCTTATGGTCAATATACCATACAACAAAAACAATTAGCATCTCGTGCAGTAATGAGTGCCCATATCTTTTCAGGGTTGCAGTTGCTGGTACGCGATATACATCAACTTGAAAGTTTGCATCAATGCACTTCAAACCAATTATCTTTGACTATTCATACAAAAGAGCATGTAGTATGGAAAATTGATCAAGATCGATTATTGCGTACAGCAAACCAGGGACATTCACTAGCATGTGCAGGAATGAAGAATATGCAATTTCAGAAAAAGCATGCCGGAATTATTTTTACGTTTACTCTTAACAATACACCGATAGAGCAGTTTATAGCCTTTAAAAATGGAGTTGTATCATAATGCAACGACAAGGTTTTATTATGCCACTTGTTATCATAATCTTAATACTCATTTCGGCAACAGTGGTACAAAGCTACAAAAATATAATTGCAACACATGATTTTATTTTTGATCGCATTGTCTATACACGACAGTATTACCTAACTGAAGCCATGTGTAATGCTGGGATTGCATATGTTAAGGCAAATTTTAACGCTTTGTTAAAGAAAGCTCATGAGCAATCATTAGTGTACAAAACCGCATTACCAAACACAGAACAAATGGGTACTTGTATTATAACCAAAGAAAGTAATGCTACTATTAAAGTCGTAGCAAAATTGGGTGATCTTTGCTCCATAGAAACAAGGGTGCATAGAAACAAACTCGCTAACAAGAAAGCACAATTTGTAACCTCCGGCTGGAAACAAGATGTGGGCTAATATTATATGCATTACATTTTCGGCTGTTTTGTATGCACATGCTCTTATTCTTTGGCCACTATCATGGACCGTATTCATTTTTCTCGTACCCTTATTTTATGTTGCACAACAGCATAAACTGTCTTTTGGGTATGGATTTTTATGGGGCTTTGTATTTTATGTGATACATCTTCTTTCTATTTGCCACTGGGTTGCACAAACTTATGCATATGGTTTAGTACTAGGATTATCTTTTGCGGCTTATTTAGCGCTGACTCCAGCCGTTTGGTTTTATATTTCTCGCCTGTTTGCTTTCTCTCCATATATATGGGCGCTTTCATTTTTTAGTTATTTTATATTTCATTGCAAGCTTCAATGTCTTATTTTTCCTTCAGGATATGAGTACTGGCTTTCATTACCAATGATATCTTTTGCGACAACTGTTTGGGGAAAGGCGTGTTTGTATTGGCTTGGAAGTTATGGCTCTTTAGTGTTAATTGTTGTAACCAATTTACTTATTTACATACTCATTACTAAGCAAGCATGGCATCAGCTGGTGGTTTTAATTGCAATATTAGTTACTTTGATGTTTGGAGTTTGTTTACTTAAGCCGAACTCTATCAGGCCTTTATGGCTAGACAAGATAGGCTATATATCTCCTTTGTGCATACATGGGGAAAGTGTTTATGACAAAGCGTTTTCTTTAAAACAGTTACTATGCATATATGCAAAATCTGATGTTACAACCATTTTAATGCCTGAGTCTACACTTAAGACACCATTAAATAGGTATCCAGAAATATGTGCTTGGTGGCATCAGGCATGCCCGCAGTGCCTTATTCTCGGAGCACATCGACAAGAAAAAGGACTCTTCAATACGCTTTTCATAATAAAAAATGGTAAAATATTGGACTATTATGATAAATGCAATCCAATGCCTTTTATTGAATTTATACCATCTCGGGTAGTTCAATCTTCGTTACAGAAAATTTTATTTGAAGCTAAAAAAGAATTCAATTTCGGCAACAAAGAGCATACGTTAACGATTGTCGACCAGCAATTTACTACTCAGATTTGTTCTGATTTTTACATGACACATAACAATTCCTCTTTGCCGATAGCCTTGTTCCTCAATGATTATTACATTATCCCCTATAGCTCTCTACTATTTTGGTATGGAGCACTATATAGGGCTATAACATCTCAAAACGGTTTGTTATATGTCGGACATTATAATGCTTGCTGGATGACTTCTGGAGGGTTGGAACAGTTAGCTTGATTTTTATCAAAATTCAAATAAAAAGGTTTTTTGATTACCTCGTTGGTGAGTATATTGAACTAAAAAGCTCGCGCATTCTCGTTCCTTTAGGAGCTAGTCGTTCACAAGAGAGCCTCGAGAAATCGAAACTTTTTCACTGAAAATTATCTAGAGAGAGCCAAGAGTCGATTTCCGTTTCTATGTTTGGAGAGAAAGTTGACTCTTTTTCAAATTCGGTGACAGGATTATTTTTTGATTTTTTTCGATGATAATATTTTTGCTGATGTTCTCGTTGTTTCTCTTTGGCATAACCTCGTTGACGATATTCTTGCAGATATTCTCGTTGATATTCTTTGTTATCATCTTGTTGACGATATTCTTGCATATATTTTCGCTTTTTCTCTTTGATATCATCTCGTTGATAATATTCTCGTTGTTTTTCTTTGACATTATCTCGTTGACGATATTCTTGCATATATTTTCGTTGTTTCTTTTTGGCATCATCTTGTTGATAACATTCTTGTTGATATTCTCGCTTTCTCTTTTTGATATCATCTCGTTGATAATATTCTCGCTGTTGTTGTAATCGTCTAAGATATTGAGTTGGATT
>METK01000008.1 GCA_001771315.1 candidate division TM6 bacterium RIFCSPHIGHO2_12_FULL_36_22 | reverse complement strand
TTTCTCTTTATCAAGAATCCGATAAATACAGATATGATCAAAGCATACTGACAATATGTTCAACAGAGGATTCTATAGAGATGCTTTGTAAAGATATTTATGCACGGATGGAACAGTTGCGTGTGAAGGATAAATATGTGTATCAAAGATATGAAGATTTTCCAAGCAAAGTTGAAGAAATTGAAAAATATAATCATAAGGCATATATGATTAATGTTTCCGTTGCAGTTGGCTTAGCATCTGCAGCAGTAGCAGGCTTGTATATAACATTTCATCATTTAAAAAACCAAAGGTAAACTTATGATAAACAAATACATTCTTTTATTCTCACTTATTTCATACAATGTATCCATGGCAACAGATAATTCTTGTACTTTCAAAGAGATGTTTTATAAAAGTCCGGAACAAGCTGGTCGAGTTCGTGATATGTTATATTATGCCAATTGCAAAAAGAAAACATCGCAATCTGATGAACAAGGAGATCAGAAAGAAGAGGATCAAGATTTGGAATTCACTCCTTTACTATTGCGTGGGGCACCGGGAAATGGAAAAACACTACAGGTATTTCAGATTGCTAAAGAGAGTCATGCTCCTATAGCAGTTTTAATGGGGGGTAATGTACAAGAGCCCACGGAAGAACAAGATATTAACAAGATGAGAGATCATGTGGAAGAAGCTCTTGATACAGCAGGCTATAAAGTTCCTCTTGTAGTAATTGAAGAAGTGGAACGTTTGCCGGCTCATGCATTACTTTTTTTGCAGAAAATATTGAAATCAGGTGAGTATAAGCATGACGTTCAATTTGCTTGCACTACAAATGCTTATGATAAGTTGGGCGAGGAGTTTATTCGTTGCTTTAAGAATAATGTAGCAGATTTTTACAACCCAACAGAAGATGCGCGCAGGGAGTACATACATCAATTTTTTGCTCGTAAGATGATTCAGCTATCTCATGAACAGGTAGAATACATTACACAAAGAACTAATGGGTTTGATATTAGATCTTTAGAAGAAATACCTCTTAATCTTTATACGGCACATGGAACCAATGCTCAAAAATATACTCGGAGTATGTTAAATGAAGCTATTAATAAACAAAAAGATAAATTGAATAAAAATAAAAATACACAAAAATGGTGGGACAGCAAACTGTTTACTGATACAAGTGTCACAGGTAAGGTGCGTCGTTACAATCCAATCAAGATAGATGAGAACTTTTTCGTTAGTATTGTGCCTCAGCACATGGATGATGGAAAATAGATAGTTGACAATCGGGAAAGCGCTTGCACTAACTTACATGTACAAGCTAGTGTAAGTGCTTTCCGACATTGCTCTCTTTTTTGAGATGATTTTGTTCGTTACTTTAGTTGTTATTTTTAATTTAATACATTTTGTAAACTTAAAGTTTTACTGGACATATTTCCTTTTTAGTCTTAGTATTTCTGTTTAATAATGCATTGGAACATAAAGGTAGAATTTTTTATACAACTGAGGATGCTATGTACCGAAAAATGATTATCAAATTTTTTCTGATGAGTTTTTCTTTTGTAGTTTTTACAAATTCTCATTCACAAAATGCGGCGTCGACTATTTGTTACAACTGGTCTAAGGCGAAAAATTCTTTTATCCATCCAATGCAAAATAAATTTCATTCACTTAGTGCGCCGATTGTAAGTATTTTTAAAAGTGAATTTTATGATTTAGGTAATACAACTTATACTCTATTTTCCCATGTCACCTGCCTTCAGTGGATAAGTGATTATAAGTCACGCGTGTCGCATGCTATAAAAGAGCGTAATAGCAATATACATCAACAGTTAGTAAACCATTCTATTGAAGAAATAACCCAATCCATTATGGATTATTATTTTAAGCAGTTAGAATATTTTTGTCTCAAAGAATATCGTGAGTTTTTAAAAAATTTGGATTCTGAACGATATCATAGACTTATAAATCATGTAATGAATGTCTATAGCGCCAAAAAAGAATTAACCGAAGCTGATAAGTTGTTTCTCAAGCGGATTCAAAATACCCCAGATCTATTGAATGTGTTTAAGAAAGAAATAAAAATTTCTGAACCACTTGTACTGAAGTGGGATGAAGAGATTCGACATCAAAAGAATCATAAAGATGTAGCAAAGCAACTTGCCCTATCCCAAGAAGAGTTTTTGCAGGCAGCTGAATTAACCTTTGACCAAGCAAAAGAGCAAGGGCTTGTGGATCCCATCACTAATCAACTCAATAACAAAGATTTAGTGATGTGGACAAAAATGAAGAAGCAAGGAAGTCGTATTGAACAAGAGTGGCAAAAAGAGCAGCTTAATAACTCTTTTTCAAACATAATATCTGAGTTTGATAGTTCACATACGCCATTAGAACAATTAACTTATGATATGGAAAGTGGGATTGATTCGAGCATTATTTCCGATTCTCAAAAAAGAATCCATCAAGCGCGATTATCAACGATAGCTGACATGAATGATTGTGATACTGCATATTTGCAACAATATGAGATATCTCATATTGAACAAAATGTTTTAGATGCTCTAGGTCTTGTGTCAAGTCAGTTCAAATTTTGTCAAGGTAATAAATTACAACAGCTACTTCATAAAGAGGCTATTGCCAATATGCGGCAGGCCGTAAACTTGCATAACAAATATGAAAATATTGCACAGATCAGAAACTTTGCAGATACGTCATTGACTGTTACCGCTCGAGGAGTTGAGTACAATAAGCAAGGACGAGTTGATCTTGCGGCTTCAGCTAATGATGCGGCATATTGTTTACTAGCATTTGTAAATGGAATTACGACAGCGCTTGGAGATAACGTTCAGGATATTTGTCATGCGATTGAGCACCCAGTAGAGTTTGCAGAATCAGCGGCTGCTGCTACATACCAGCTAACTAAATTTTTATCTCATGTAGTCTCAGTTTATGATGCAATTGCTTTAGGACCAAATTCTAATCGTACAACTCAATTATTGGAAGAACAGCATCAGTATGGCCAATTTGCTTTAAAGGTAATTAATCATTTTTACAATGATTTAACTACCGAACAAAAATTTGAATATATGGGCAAGTTTATTGGTGATTGGGTTGTTTTTCCCGGGGCATCAGGAAAAGTGCTCAAAACTGTATCATTGCCAAGTAAAATTGAGGTTGCCAATTCAATTGTTCGCATGGGCGAGTTTGCCAATTCATTGGGGGCAGTGGGGCAAGAAGGCATGCGGTTATTTGGCTTAGCTTTGGAAAAGGGGCATAGACCAGTTTTAGCAGGGTTCGAATATGCTCAACGGTATCCAAGCTTACAAGCTGGGACAACGTATGCCTTTGAAGCTGCTCAGAATGGTATGAAGACCTTAAATAAACTCGAGCGATATTATAATGCGGTAGTACAAAAGAACAATATATTATCTCGTAAGGGCCGCTGGAGGCAATTTTTTGAAAAATCTGGGATATTAGAATGTGGTTATCTTCCTCCAATAGCAGAACAGACATCACACACCTCTTATCATGGGAAAAAGATATTAAAGCAATTTTCGCAAGTGATAGGTAATGTGTATGTTGATGCCATGGGCAATGAATGGTGGTTAAAGCAAGGAAAAATTCACCTTAGCTCTACCGGAATAGAAACATTTGGGCATTTATGCAATGACAGAACAGCTATTTTAAAATTTGAAGAATTTGAAAAAGCGATATTAGAAACTCCAGTAGTTCGTTCATGGTGGTGGGGTGGATTAGAAAAAGTGGATTATAACGGTACAAAATGTGCAAAAATTGGAAATCGTCTTTATTATAAACATGCTATTGATCGTATGATTCCAGAAGGCTTTGGGTGTACAAGACCTATCTGGGCCAAATCTCTTAACGGAATAGATTTGAGTGAAGCAAAACAATTAAAAAATAAATTTGAGGTACGAGGAATACCGCCTATGGTTGTAGAGTCGATCATTAAGGATGGCATTGTTATAAGTAAAAGAATATGTAATGGGGTAGAAAGGATAGAGAGATTGATAGATAATATCTCTGTTGTTTTGGAGGGTGACGTTGTTGTAACTATAAAAAAATTAGATCTAAAAGAAACAACCAAATTGAAAGCAAAGTTATGGAAAGAGAATCTTCTTTAAAATCTAATTATACTTTTTTGTTAGAGATGAAAAAGCTTATAAAGATGTTCAGAAACAAAGAAATTGACCTTGAAGGATTACATGCGGAGGTCAAATTTTCACTTGAAATGCAGGAAGATACGCTATTTAGTGAAGTATATGATTCATTAGCTAAATTTGCAGGGCAATTGGCGTTGTTTGATACAGTCTATGGTTATGAAAATTATTCTGTGCATATGACTTATTTAGAAATTCATATTGAGTTTGTTCTAAATAAGATTCGACGATTAAAAAAGGAAATACAAAATCAAGAGCAAGAAATACTGCATAAGAAAAACTTGTGGAAAACGATAGAACCTGACTTTCATAATGTTCAAAGGCAACTAGAGCTATTAATAGCTGGGCAATCTTCTCGTGAACAAATATCTGATTGGGCCGTCAAATGGGTTCTTGTAGATAATTATCCAGAAAAGAAAGAGCATGTCTGGAAAATTTTGAAGAAAATAGCGGGTGCAAGCTTGAAAAAATCCCCAACTGAATATGTTTATTCCGAGGAGAATTTTAGGGAGTGGATCAAGGAGCTAGAACAATCGGTGTAATATTTAATTATGGGAAGATCTAATGGTTATAGAAGAAGCAATTCGGCGGGGAAAAATTGTGAATCGCCCGATGTTCAATGGGGTGGAGAGGGTAGTAAAAGTTATGGATGAAATAAAGGTTGTTGTAGAAGGGGATATAGTTATAACTGTTATTTATGAAAGTGAAAGCTGAACATATATAGTTTTCAGAAGAGTTTAGGGGTTAATAAATGGCTTGTAGATTATTATTGGATGATGTCAAAAAAGCTGAAGTTTCATTAAGGTACAGTTTTGAGTTGTTGTCACAACTTGAGAGTGTTATAAGTAAATATTTGAAAAAAAACATTAACTTTGATGAGCTTCAAGCAGAGGTGGGATATTTACATGAAGAATTTCAAGCAGAGTTGAAATATCAACGCGATACGCATAGGGGATTGTTCTTGAAGGATATAACGGATCCATTAGGAGAGTTGGCGGGTCAGTTAGAAGTAAGTTGGGGACTTTTTATTTATGGTCATAAAGACTATTGCAGGCAATATTTATATTTGAAGCCTTACATAAAAATCTGCCTAAAAAAGATTCAGCAGTGCAAAAGTCATATACAAATTAACAAACAAGAAATATTGCGGGAAAAGCAAGCAATATTGCTGAAAAAAAACTTGTGGAAGACTATAAAGCCTGATTTTCAGAACGTTCACAAACAATTACAGTTGCTAATAACAAAGGAAGCTACGCGAGAACAAATATCTGATTGGGCAGTTAAGTGGATTCTTGCAGATAACTATGGAGATAAGCAAGAACATGTCTGGAAAATTTTGAAGAAAATAGCGGGTGCAAGCTTGAAAAAATCCCCAACTGAATATGTTTATTCCGAGGAGAATTTTAGGGAGTGGATCAAGGAGCTAGAACAATCGGTGTAATATTTAATTATGGGAAGATCTAATGGTTATAGAAGAAGCAATTCGGCGGGGAAAAATTGTGAATCGCCCGATGTTCAATGGGGTGGAGAGGGTAGTAAAAGTTATGGATGAAATAAAGGTTGTTGTAGAAGGGGATATAGTTATAACTGTTATTTATGAAAGTGAAAGCTGAACATATATAGTTTTCAGAAGAGTTTAGGGGTTAATAAATGGCTTGTAGATTATTATTGGATGATGTCAAAAAAGCTGAAGTTTCATTAAGGTACAGTTTTGAGTTGTTGTCACAACTTGAGAGTGTTATAAGTAAATATTTGAAAAAAAACATTAACTTTGATGAGCTTCAAGCAGAGGTGGGATATTTACATGAAGAATTTCAAGCAGAGTTGAAATATCAACGCGATACGCATAGGGGATTGTTCTTGAAGGATATAACGGATCCATTAGGAGAGTTGGCGGGTCAGTTAGAAGTAAGTTGGGGACTTTTTATTTATGGTCATAAAGACTATTGCAGGCAATATTTATATTTGAAGCCTTACATAAAAATCTGCCTAAAAAAGATTCAGCAGTGCAAAAGTCATATACAAATTAACAAACAAGAAATATTGCGGGAAAAGCAAGCAATATTGCTGAAAAAAAACTTGTGGAAGACTATAAAGCCTGATTTTCAGAACGTTCACAAACAATTACAGTTGCTAATAACAAAGGAAGCTACGCGAGAACAAATATCTGATTGGGCAGTTAAGTGGATTCTTGCAGATAACTATGGAGATAAGCAAGAACATGTCTGGAAAATTTTGAAGAAAATAGCGGGTGCAAGCTTGAAAAAATCCCCAACTGAATATGTTTATTCCGAGGAGAATTTTAGGGAGTGGATCAAGGAGCTAGAACAATCGGTGTAATATTTAATTATGGGAAGATCTAAAATCTACAAAAGAAGAGCATAATAATGGTTGCCATCGAAAAATAAGAACTATTAAATTAGGGACTGATCAAAGCTATATAGGATGAACTATGAGTGAATTTAAAAGTGAATATGAACCATCTTGCGGAGTTACACCGAGCGCAGTAGAAGCTGTAATTAGGCATGGACAAATTATAGATATGTCACAACGTCATCATGGTGGACAAAAAATAGTAAAATCTTTCAATGGGTTAAGAGTGGTATATGAAAATAATATCATTATAACGGTTTATCAAGAGAAAATGGCTTATAGAAATAAAATTGGAATCACAAACAAAATTGTAAACAAAAATGCGGATAATTTGGACGTTTTAATGGTAATGCAAAAACTTGTTAATAGTTATATCAAAAAAACAATTAGTTTTGAAGAACTCCAAAGAGGGGTGGAAAGCCTTTTTTGTATGTATAATAAAGTATTATTTGATGATATTGCAAAATTAATTGATGAATTTGCTTGGCGACTAGAACTGAGTTGGGTTCTTTGTATTCATGAACAAGAGGATTATGAAGATCAATCTATTTATTTGCAACCGCATATAGAAAATTTTATCAAAGATATTCAGCAATGTAGGGAGAACATAGCTGGAAGATGATAGAGAATTGATAAATGAGTTTGTTAGACGATTTTTAGAACAGTATTCATAATAATAAGGGGTATTTTTATGAAAAAATTTATTTTTTGCTTACTACTAAGTGGAGTTTGCATCTTGCTAGACGCAAACAGTAATCGAGAAAATAGCTATGAAAATTTTGTAGTAGAAAAAGCAATTCAAAATGGTGATTTAGAAAAAGTTCAATATTGCATGCAACATACTACAGATATGAAGCTCAAAAATAAATGGCTAGAAGATGCATTATTTTTTGGTGACCTTTCTATCATTCGATATGCAATTGAGTGTGGCGCTGATGTAAATACTCAAGCTGTTGATACTGGTGCCGCAGCACTGATGCTGAGAATGGATGATGAAGATGCGTTAGATTTAATTACCTGTCTTGTTGAACATGGTGCAAACGTTAACCTTAGAGACAATGATGGATCAACGACATTAATGTGTTTACATGATGATATTTCTTTAGACTTGATAAGATACCTCGTTGAACATGGTGCAGATGTTAATGCTCAGGATAATGGTGGGTATACTCCTTTATATTCTGCTGTTTTGATAGGAAGGCTAGACATTGTGCAGTACCTTGTTGAGAGAGGGGCGAACATTAATGTAGAGAGTGAAGATGGCGAAACAATACTATCGGAATGTAGAAATAAAAAGATAACTCAATATTTGGAAGGTGTCCTCAAGAAAAAAGGTATAAAACCGCTTTATCCATCTTTGTCTGAAGATGAGCGTGATCAAAAAAAATTACAAAATCTTAGGTTAGAATCAGAACGATTATCACAAGAATGGCAAAGCAAGATAAATAAATAATATAATATAACATTATGTTATTGAGTCTATAGTTGAAGTATTGGATACAAGATAGCTATAGATGATATTGGTTATCCTGAGAATCGCATGGAGACCTTTGCCGCGAAATTCCCATTAAAGAGTTTTTGTAACTTTTGGCTTGAGTATAGAGAAAAAGTGGTAGGAAAAAGAGCTATCGTTAGCTCAGATCATGGATGAGGATAAGCAGCTTAATTTATATGTGGAATAGTTGGAAGATTTCTTCTGAACCATCATGGATTTTCTTAACGAAGCGAAGGTTTGTCTCGATAAAATTCTGCTTATCAAAATTTAATTTTTACACAATTATATAGGCATGAAAAAATTATGAATAATATCGATCTCTTATTGATAAATGTAAAATTTCCTGAAAATGTAGGAATGATATATCGTCTAGCAATACAATTTAATGTTCGGCATATTTATCGGTATAATTGTTCCGTTCCTGGAAAAACAAATACCTACAAGACAGAAAAACATATTCCCATAACCGATGTTTTATCTCTCGATTTTCTGAAGAACTATCCCCATCCTAAGTATTTATTAGAAACCGGAGGTCAAATTTTAAAAAAGAAACCTGATAATGTTTCTCATTATTTGTTAGCAGTTGGTAATGAAAGTTATGGTGTTGCAGATGAAGACAAGGTATATTTTGATGAAATATACACATTGCAGGCACCACGTCTTATTTCTTATAATGTTTCAGCGGCTTTAGCTATTGGATTGTATTATTTTACTTATTGATTATAAGTTTCAGCTTAAAATTGTTTTGTTGCATTAGAATCTATAGCGAGCAAAATACATTGAAAGACTACTAAAAAATAAAGTTGCGATTAATATTTTTGCTATCTTTAGAGATTTTTTTTATGTTGATTTCCTTATGCAAACCCATAAAAATCCCCCCCCGAAATATCGAGAGGGATTTAAGATTATCAAAAATTAAAGGCTTTCATTTGGTAATGCAGCAGGAAGACGAGGGTTGCCTTTTAGTGGATTTATATTCCATGGAGCACCAGGTTGTTGCCCAACAAGTCTTTTGCCTGTGCCACTACCAGAGCTAGATCCACTAGAACTTTCTGAACTAGCATCATCGACAACTACTTTTGTCAAAGGTGCATATTTAGTAGGATAAAGCACTCTCTCGCTGTTATGAAAGAAATTATCACCGACCTGTGTTGGTTCACAAGCATGAGCATTATCAATTTCACGTTCCATAGCTGTTAGAGATTGATAAGTTTCTAGTTTTTGAAGCTCCTTTAGATTCTTTGTATCTAAAATAGTATCTATATCATGTTGATCAATGAGTCCAGTTTCTTGAGCTTCTGTCAAAGTGAATACTGTAGCACCGTGGCTTACTGCCCATTCTTTAAGTCGTTCTAGTTCAAGGTTTTCATTATGACGTTTTCTGTTATTAGCAGAATATAATTTACCCATGAGCGTTCTAGGATCACGGTGTCCCAAGAGGCCAAACAATCTTGAATCACCTTGAGTGCGGTCATTAGAATCAAATTGTGTGCCGGTTGTAAGAAATCGTTTTTGAATGGTATCTTTTTCAACTATAAATGCTTCTTGAAGTCTTTTTCCGCCAGCAAAAAGGAAAACCAATGGAAATCCTGAATGAAACCCTAAAATATAGCTTTCAAGGCCGGTAGTTAGACTAGACAGTACAACAAAGCCACCAGCTTGTAAAAGTTTTTTTGTTCTGTTGTCTGTATGAAAAGGTTGTAACCAACTTATACTTTCACCAGCTCTATCTAAAAAAATTGCTGTTGATGGAGCTTGTCGACCTTCTATTTGGTGAGATGCTACTCCTATACTAGTTTCAATAATTGCACCCGTACTTTCTAAAGCGTGATCATAGGTCCATTGCGTTGCACCTAATAACCTAGAACGTAAAGTAGATTGATTTTGTTCATTTTGGGTATAATTACCAGTTTCAAGTTGATTTATTGTATTGGATTCCATAGCTTGAGAATCCATTGAATGACCACTAAAAAGTAAAGTGGAAACTAGTATTTTTGTTATTCCTATAAATTTTTTTTTCTTCTTCATATTAATTTCCTTTTCATAGCTTAATAAAAACTTATGAATATACTATATTCTAGGCATAATTATATTGCTTATTTGGCAAAGTGTCAAAAGGTCTTTGTGTAAAATGTTGCAATGAGAAAATGCTGTGTGCTATAGTGAATTGTGTAGTGTAATAATATGTAAAATAAAGGAGAATTTATATGAAAAAGATTGTTTTTTTGATATTTATTGCTATTTCAAGCGTGTCAGCTTTTACCTTTACTGATATTGTGATAGTTCCTCAACAGCAGGGACAGGGAGGTAATAAACCAATAATTCATGTCGCAAGTGCTGAGAGTAGATTTGATCCGGATGATAATTAAAAATTAAAGAACAAAACCCTCTGGGCCACTCCTGGAGGGTTTTGTTCTTTAAATCTTTTCCGACTAGGTTTGATTTCTGACTAAAAGTAATTTAAGCTTAAAATAGCTTGAAATACGCTATTTTAACCCTTTTTTAGTCTAAGGAGCAAGCCATGATTACACCTATCTATACCTGGTTGATTGTGGCCATCATGCTGAGCGCCATAGAAATGCTTTCTCCTGGCCTTTTCTTCTTTTTGTCATTCAGCTTAGGGGCTTTTATTACAGCCTTCCTGAGCCTGAAATTTGGGGCTTTAAGCGTACAACTATCAATATTTCTTCTATCGAGTTTTGGGTCATTCCTGGTATTACACCAGTGGCTTAAGAGAAAACAGGCTCAATTCCGTCCAGCTACAGAGACTAATATGGATGCCCTCAGGGGTAAAACAGGGTATATATCATCTGTGTCGACATATTCAAAAGATGGGATTTTAAAGATTGGCGGAGATATCTGGACAGCACGTGCTATTGACGGGTCTGAGCTTCGAAAAGGTGCTCAGGTAGAAGTGATTGGTATTAAAGGATGTCATGTCCAGGTTAAAGAGCTCAAAAAACAACACAATTCCCCTAATTTGGGCGATTCGGAGGCCTTATGAGTATAGTCTATTATTTAGTTGGTACACGAGTAGTACGAAGCAAAAATAAGTAAATTTAATAGATATCTTATATCATAAGGATATGACAATGATCGATTTCACAATAATGACAGGATTTTACATCCTAGCAGGTGTAATAGGATTTTTCTTTTTAGTATTCCTATTAAGCTCTATTCGCCTTATTCAACAAGCAGAAACTATGGTAATTGAACGTCTGGGACGGTTTCATCGAATCTTGGGACCAGGTTTGCACGTGACTATTCCATTTATGGATGCACCGCATGCGGTAACCTGGAGTTATGTACACCAAGGTGATGCTGGCAAGTATTTTCGTATTGTAAAAAATATAAGCCGCATTGACTTGAGGGAATCTGTATATGACTTTCCAAAGCAAAACGTTATTACCAAAGATAACGTTACCATGGAAATTAATGCGCTCCTTTATTATCAAATTACAGATCCTAAGGCAGCTATTTATGAAGTTAATAACCTTCCGGAAGCTATCGAAAAGCTTACGCAAACTACATTGCGGAACGTGATAGGCTCCATGGATCTTGATGCGAGTCTTGTATCTCGCGATGAAATTAACGAGAAATTACGCATTATTCTTGATGAAGCTACTGATAAGTGGGGAGTTAAGATTAATCGAGTAGAACTTCAAGAGGTTAATCCACCATATGAGATTCGTGTAGCTATGGAAAAGCAAATGCGTGCAGAACGTGATCGTCGGGCTCTTATTCTTGAATCTGAAGGTAAAAAAAGAGCTACAATTCTTGAAGCTGAAGGTGAGCAAGAATCTCAAATCCTTCGCGCTAGAGGTAAGGCTGAAGCAGAGATTCTTAATGCCGAAGGCCTTGCACAAGCACGACTCAAGATGGCTGATGCTGAAGCTGAGGCTATTGCTCGTATAACTAAAGCAAGCAATGGTAAAGGTGATCCAATGGCATACCTTACAGCACTTAACTATATCAAGTCCTTACCAGAAATGACTAAAGGCAAAGATAATAAGATGATTGTGGTACCATACGAAGCAAGCTCGCTGGTTGGATCTTTGGCTACAATCAAAGAACTATTTAAAAACTAGTAAGTTGAGAAGGGGACATTGGTGTCCCCTTCTTTATCATTCAGAAAGCATAAACAGTCATACGCTTAAAAAAGTATTGGCTGTTATTTTGTATCTTATATGGACTTAAAATAGCATTATCATTTTTTTAGAGGCATTTGTGGAAATAATTTTTATGTTTTATAATCTAAAATAACTACCAATTGTAATTTTTGTAAAAAATAGGATATTTATGTTTTATATTAATTTTAGAAAGAGTCTTCTGGCGGCTTTGATTTTGATGTCGGTATCAACGGCTCAACCTTCCATATACTCAATTTTTGATAAAGTAGGTTGTGCGACTGACTGGTTTTTAACTAAGGGTGATCTTAGTGAGCACAATCAAAAATTATTTGAAGAGATGGCGGCTAAATTAGGAATTCAAGATCGAAATATAAAAGCCAAAAATTCAGGTTTGTTTTTAAGGCTAATGGCTGGTTATCAAAATGCTTTGGCGATGCAGCACTTAAATAGAACTTATTTCAATGATACTGTTCTTAACGAAATGTCTGATGATGCAAAGCGATTCTTGATGGCTCATGAGCTGGTGCATCATCGCCAGAACCACGTATTTAAAAGAGGACTGGCGATAATGCTTTTAAAGTGTGCAACTATTGCTAGTACAATAGCATTAGCAGGTCAGAATAATTTTAACGCACGCTATTTATCGAATGGTATTAATCTAAGAATAGCAAGGCTATCTTTATGGAAGCTTATTGAAGCTCAAATAATGCAAGGGCAAGAAACTGAGGCTGATACTAAGGCTATTACCATCGCTTGCGCTGACCCGGAATTTGGTGTTGAAGCTCTTGATTCGTTGTATCATCCTAACGCTACGGATTGGCCTTTGTATGCTAAAGTTTTATTACTTTTTCAAAAAGCAACAATTTGGTTATATGACTGGCCTATTCTCAAACAGCATGCGCCTCACCTTGTTTCATATAAAGAACGCGTTGCATATGTGAGAAGTTTGAAAAAGAATAAAAATCAAATAAATAGCTAAAACTTGTTAGCTTAAGCTTACAGAACAGATTATGGGGGTGCGGACAAGCACCCCCATTTTAATTTAAGTTTCGAATAGCAGGTTATGTTGGGAAAAAATAATAAAAAAATTAAAGTTTTTTGTCTAAACTAATTTGCTCAAAGCTAAAGAAGTTAGACCCGAATTAGGTATTGGGCTTAATTAAAGTGCACAGTTTTCTAATGCTTTAACAATCGGCTTGTCTGGATCTGGCATATCAAAAGTAGATAATTCCTTAGGAGTTACCCACTTTATAGCAGAATGTTCGTAAAGAAAAAATTCTCCGGTAAACGATGAAACCCAGTAAGTACGCATTTCATATGAGGTGTTATTATGCTCAAAAAAGCTACTCATAAAATAAGTGCCTATTGTTGCATTAATACCTAGTTCTTCATACAATTCTCGTTTTAAACATTCTTGATCAGTTTCGCCAATCTCTACCTTGCCGCCTGGAAATTCCCATTTCCCACAAAGCGAGTCATTCTTAGCTTTCTGAGCAATAAGAATATTCCCTTTATGGATAATAAGCGCAGCAATAACTTTTTTATTTTCTAAATTGTGCATTTTGGTTAATCCATTTTACAACAAGATATTATAGATGTTTGATTTATTTGAGTGTTTTTCGTAGGTAACAAAATAAAAACTTAGGGTTATTGTAACTCTTGAAGTGTTTTTAATGCGCCTTGCTTCATTCTTTCTGTAAGAAACTGACTACGAGTAGGGGGGAGGCCAATAGCTTTTTTGGGGACTGGAAGTTTTGAAATTGGTTCAAGAAGTGTAATAGCATTTTTGTGATCAGTCTTTTTTCTATGTCCCACGAGTCCTTTAGCTTGCATTTGACCCATGCATGCTTGCGCTCGATAATGAACTAACATATTAGCAGTTTGTTGAGATGCATTTTGAAAGTGTTGGTAGGCTAACCTGAATTTTTTCCGAGCAATATTTACTTGTGCTAGTCCTAATTGACCTTCTGCACTAGCCGATGGATCAACAGTTTGATTTTTTGCTTTTTCAAAGAGTCTTTCAGCTTCTACCAGATTTTTTGAATTTTCATTGCCAAGTGGTCCCTCAATATAAGTACTTCCTAAAAGAGCACAAGACCGAGCCTGAGCTACTGGATTGAGTGATTGATTAGTACATTTTTTTAAGCGTTTTCGAGCTTGTTCTATATTTTTTGCGGTTCTAGCCCCAATTTTACCTTCCACCAAAAGTTCTCCTTCTGTGGTAAGAGCATCAAACTTTGCTTTTAAATCTTTCTCTTGTTTTCCTACTCTAGTGAGAACAGTAAAGTAAGTTTGAAGAGAGACTCCTTCTTGTAACTTTCTTTCAAGTCCAAGTTTAGCCCATAACAATGCTGCCGATGGCTGTATTTCTGCTTGCATGGGATGATCTAAGGTAGATCGAAGAAAGCTATCAATTTGGGCATATTGTGTTGCTGTTACAGGGTCTTTTACCATGCCATTAAGACCGAAAACAGTGATGAGTGATAAAGGAAATAAAAATGTATTCTTCATGAGAATTCCTTTTATTTCATATGCGGGCTTATTTTTCTTCATAGTACTAAGTATACCATGCTGAGTGCCATTTAGTCCATTGGGTAAGCTTTATTTAACTATAAAGTGTTTCTAGAAGGTTAAAAGAGGCAAAATAAGAGGTTTTGTAAAGGTAAAAAAGCCTATTTTTTTGACAGATAGGGCCTTGATCTGTAAAGTTAAATATTAAGAAAAAGCTTATAATAGGTGCCAATTTAGGGGTTTTATGAATAAATACAACATGTTTTTGGTTCTTTTGTTATTGCCAGCTTTAGTGTTGCCTATTCAAGAAGTACAATATGTTGCTGATACTAATACTTGGTTTAATATTTGGCCTTTTGTTAAGCAGGTAAAGACCAAGTTTGATAAGCACGTTTTTTTAGCTGGGTGGGTTGGTGAGTTACCATATGAGCTTAAGTTACTTGTTTATCAATTGGGCCAACATCGATCGAATAATCAAGTGATGTTGCATAATAGATTAATTCTTCACGGACCACCCGGTAACGGTAAAACGACTTTAGCGCGTAATCTTGCGCAAGTTAATGCGTATAATTTTTGCGAGTATAAAGGCTCAACGCTTGTTAACAAATACGTTGGTAGTGGTGCACAAGCAATTGAAAAAATATTTACGCAAGCAATAGAAGATGCTCTCATTACTAATAAACCAACATTGATTTTTATTGATGAAATAGAACAAATTGCTGCTAATAATACAACTGAATTTCGATCTGAACATGATGCGGCATTACGCACTTTATGGCTTAATCTAGATCAATACAAAAATGATAATCGTATTTTTTTTATCTGTGCTACGAATAATTATAAAGAGTTACATCCAACATTTGTTGACCGTTTTGGTACTAATGTAGTTGAGCTCAAAAATCCAGATAAGGATACACGTAGACTTATTATAGAATATTATTTTTCTGAACTTGCAATAAAACTTGATCCGACATTACTTAATAGAATAGCTAATCAAACTAAAGGTTTGAGTATACGTAGTTTAGAAGATATGACTCGTACAGTAAAAATGAAAGCTGAATTAGAAAATGAAGGCATTGTGCTCAATGAATATATTTGGCAAGTAATTAAAGCAATTAAAAAAAGAAATTCTAAATTATCAAAATTATATGAGCTTGCAAATAATAACGATAAACTTCAAAAACTTATGAACGTTTCTTCGAGTACATATTACCTTGCAGCAACTACCGCAATGTTGGGTAGTATGTTAGCATCAACGATATTATATTTACGATCTAATATTCGGCAACCATTAAGAATTACATAAAGAACTTGATATTTTTTTGTTTTGAGAGACAATAGACAACAAGTAAGTAGTCATTATCTATCAAACCAAAACCACCGTAATATTAATCGGCAGAGGGAGCAAATCAAGTTCCAACAAAATTAATAAGCAGCTAAATAAACCCAATGAGTCCTAGGAATCAACATGAAGAAAATAACACATAACAAAAAAAGTATTCAGTTTTTTTGTTTACTTATCTTATCTAGTATATTTTTACTATCGCATACTGCACATTCTCTTCATACAGATGAAGAACGTGCAATACTTAACAAAAAAAAACAAGAAGATGAAACAGCAAATAATGATCCTGCTGCGAGACGCAAGGACGCTTTGCTTCGCTCACTAGCACGTAAACAGTCTAATGATTTGGATGGTTCTGCCGTGATGCGTCTAGCGAGTATGGCGTCCCGGTATGAGAAGCAACCATGTACGGGTGATATGATTGATGAAAAAGAAGAGCCAGATAATACCAACCCAGTAGGATTGGTAGGCTATCTTCCAGAACGATATCGTACCTTTGTAAAGAAAGTTCGTGGAGAAATCGATATCACTGATGTACAAAAACGTTTTCTGGCATATGGACCAACTAAGGTTGGAAAAACTGCCTCTATTCGAGCAATTGTACAAGAGGATCCAACTAATACCACGCTTGTAGAATGTGAAGCATCACAGCTTCTAGGTGAAACCGATGCGCAAACATTTAAAAATATTGATAAACTTTTTGCTTCTGCACGGAAAGCAGGAGGTAAAGACAGAAAAGTTATTATTTTTGTGCCAAATCTTCATCACTTGAATTCAGTTGCACATCGAGATGAAGTACGAAAAGCCCCTCTAGAATATTTAGAAATACGTTTGAATGAAATGGAAAAGAAGGATAAAAATATATTCTTTGTTGGGGAAGTTCGCGATATAAGCCAGCTACCGTCCAATTTTCTACATCAATTTGATGCAAGTGCCATCACATATTATCCATTACCAGATGCTCAATCACGTTGTGAAATGTTAGCATATCAATTTCTGAAATATCATTTTGGGGGTGCATATATTTCTAGAGCAAATCTACGCACATATCTTAATGGTACCGAGGGTATGAGCCACGGCGATCTTGAAAGTGTGCGTCGTGATAGTGTACTCCAAGCTCAGCGCTACAACAATGGAGATATTTCTCCTGAGATTGTGCTTCAGGTAATAAAGCTGACTAAAGAGAAAAATAAGGAAGTTGTAAAAAATAAGAAAGAGACTTCTGCACTAAGTGATTTTGTTTTCCATTTTACTAGAGAGGTTATTATTCCTAATTTAAGCATTAGTAATATAGCAATGGCTTTATGGTACTGGCAATCTTTTAGAAATGCAGTTAATGAAGGTGGAAGACCTGTAATGACAACTCAAGCTACTGATACGTCAGGACTTTAGATTAATAAAATTCTTTATATAAAGCATAAATTTTTGTTTAGATCATTAAGAAATATAAAGAGATTGTTCAATGAAGGTGGGATTTTCTTAGGAATCTCTCACCTTCTATCTTTTTCAAAATTGGACTTAAACTATTCTGTTGGCTTTTTGATATCAGAAGATACAAGGACTTGGAAAACACGAGTTTTACTAGCTTTGTTAATTTCAAAACAATAATCTTTGTAGTGTATAGTCTCACCTTTTTTAGGTAAGTGTTGTAATCGTTCTGCTAAAAATCCAGCCATAGTAATGGCATCTTCAGTATCAAATGTGATACCTAAAACTTCTTCAAGTTCTTCTAGGTTAATACTTGCATCAACAAGCCAATGGCCTTCACCAAGTACAGTTATCTTATCACTATGAGTTTCGTGTTCGTCACTGATTTCACCAACGATTTCTTCAAGAACATCTTCAAGAGTAACTAAGCCAGCTACGCCACCATGCTCATTGAGCGTGATGGCCATGTGCGTGTTTTCTGCACGAAAATCTTTCAATAATTGATTAACCTTAATGCTTTCAGGGACTAAAAGAATCGGTCGCAAAATGTTCTTTATTTGTTTATTTTCTTCATGATTAGAAAGAAGCATAAAGATATCTTTGAGATAGATCATACCAATAATATCGTCTTCCTTATTTTCATAAACAGGAAGCCGACTAAATTGGTGTCGAGAAAATACCTGTAATGCATCCTTAATAGTTAGTTGTGCATCAATAGAAATTATATCAGTTTCAGGTACCATGATCTCACGTGCTTGCGTATTGGCAATTTCTAAAATATTTTCTAACATCTCAGTTTTTTCAGCTTCAATGAGCTGTTTTTCACCAACATACTTGATCATATATTTCAGTTCTTTTTCTGATGTTAATGCTTCAGATGTATCGATGCGTGCTTGTTTAGTAAAGAGATTAATAACAAAATCTGAGATGAATGTTAAAAAGCGTACACCTGGTTGAAGAATGAAATAAATTGTATTGGTGACCCATAAAATTGAACTAAATACACGTTCACCATGAAGTTGAGCAAAGTTTTTTGGAATAATTTCACCAACGATTAAGATTGCCGCAGTTGCAATAGCAATACCAGCGGTAAAGCCTAAACCTTGCGATAGATCCCATTGTTGAAAAATATGCTCCATAATTCTTGTTGCCAAGGCCGCGCAAATTACACTTGAAAGATTAGATGCCAACAGAATTGTAATAAGGACTTTGTGTGGCTTATCTAGTAATGTATTTAATAGTGTTTTGTACTTGGTAGAATGATCTGCAATTTCTTTGAGCTTAAAATGCCGAATGGCTGTAATACTTGTTTCCAGAAAAGAAAAGAGCGCTGTAAAAAACAATGCTACTACAAAAAAAACAATTTGAACCCAGATTAACTGCGATATAGACTCACCCATGGCTACTTTTATTCCTTATTAAAACTAATTTAAATCATCATCTGATATGGTATCAAATTCTTTATCAAAAAACGATTCTAATTTTTTACTGCGGGAAGGGTGCCGTAACTTACGCAATGCTTTGACTTCAATTTGTCGAATACGTTCTCTTGTCACAGAGAAATCTTTTCCAACTTCTTCAAGCGTATGCTCAGATGCAACATCAATACCAAAACGCATCTTAATAACCTTTTCTTCGCGAGGAGAAAGGGTTTTTAATAAGTTTCGTACTTGATCCTTCAAATCATTACTTGCGACAGAATCCGCAGGTGAGAAATCATTTTCATTTTCAATAAAATCTTTGATCGATGTATCTTCACCATCTCCAACAGGTGTTTCTAGTGAGATAGGTTCTTTAGAGATCTTAATAATATTTTTGATCTTTTTTTCATCAAGATTGAGTTCTTTAGCCAATTCCTGGTGCGACGGTTCTCGGCCATGTTCTTGCAAGAATGAATGCTTGATCTTATTAATCTTATTAAGAGTTTCCACCATATGCACTGGAACACGAATCGTTCGAGACTGATCTGCTATTGCACGTGTAATTGCTTGGCGAATCCACCATGTTGCATAGGTAGAGAATTTAAATCCACGTTCAAATTCAAATTTTTCTACAGCTTTCATCAATCCGATATTACCTTCTTGAATCAAATCTAAAAAGTGTAAACCACGGTTAACGAACTTCTTTGCAATATTGACAACAAGACGTAAGTTGGCTCGAGCAAGATCATCCTTAGCACGCTTATCACGTTCTTGGCCAATCAAAAACTGTTGATAAAATTTGAAGATTTTATCTTGAGGTAATCCAAGTTCATTTTCAAGATTTTTGATTACCTTATTATTCATACGAATAATTTTTTCTACTTCTTCAAGCTCTTTTTGCTGCTCTACAGTAGGATTTTTAATCTTTGTAAATTCGTCCGCTTCTTTTTCAAGTTGTTTGTTTGTTTCAATACTTTCCTTGATCTTAGTGATTATTTTTTCAATTTTGCGACCGAATTTACGGATAAGTTTATTGGCAAAACGAATCGATTTAATGGTCTCAATGATATCAATCTTATTATTTTGAATAGCATCAAGCATTTCTTTTTTCTTTGCATCCGTTGTTAGCTTACCACGATAGCTTTGGTAGATCTTAACTTCATTTTCAAAGAGACTCTTAATTTTTTTAAGAGTTTTGAGCAATGTTGTATTTTCTTCTTCAAATTTAGGTAAGTTTTCTTCGTCAAACTCAGAAAATTGAATAATATCTTTGAGTGCAATACTATTTTTTTGAATACGATCAATCAGCAAAATTAATTCTTTGTGTACAAGTGGAAATTGAGCGATTGCATCGACAGCCTCTTCCTTACCTTGTGCGATCTTTTCAGCGATAGCAGTTTCAGTTTTTTTGTTTAAAAGAGGAATTTTACCAATATCACGCAAATAACATTTTACACCATCTGTTATAGGAGAAGTGTCGACCAATGTTGCTTCATCATCGTCTTCTTCTTCTTCACCACTATCTTCTGTTGGTAGCGCAATTTTTTTCTTAGTAGTTATGTCTTCTTTATCGCCTTCAAACTGTTCAATATCATCGGAGCTCTTGTCAAGCTCATCATACATAACAAGCTCAATATGGTTCTTTTCGCATTCTTTAAGAATATCACTCATCTTCTTTTCATTGAACTTATGCTTTTCACCAAAATCAATGAGCTCTTCATATACAAGAAAACTTTGTCGTTTTCCCTTAACAAAAATTTGTTGTAATTGTTCTTCAATTTGTTCTGGTGTTAGTACCTTTACAACCTTCTTAACAATTTTTTTTGGAGAGATCTTTTTAAGAGATTTTTTGATTATAGGTTTAACAACAGGTGTCACAACTTTTTCCTTAGCAGGTTTTTTTATTATGACTTGTGGCGCAGCGGTTTTGACTGGCGCTTTCTGAGCAGGAGCCTTCTTTGTTATAACCTTTTTAACAACCTTTTTAGCCGGTACAGCGACCTTTTTGGGAGCAGCCTTGCGTATTATAGCCTTTTTAGTACCAACTGCTTTAGGAGCAATCTTCTTTTTTGCTATAGCTTTTTTAGCCGGTACAGCGACTTTTTTAGTTACAGCTTTTTTAACTGTTTTTTTCTTAGATACAGTTTTACGTATAGCAGCTTTTTTTGTAGCTGCTTTCTTTTTTTCTATTGTTTTTTTCTTAGTAGGAGTAGTCGTCTTCACTTTTTTAGTAGAAGTTTTCTTTTTAGAGCTCTGTCCTTTTAATCGCTCTGCAATTCGCTTGAGAATACTTTTTGCCATAAAATGTTTCTCCTTCATACTTGATTTTTTAATTACTGTAATCAGTGTCTATAAACTTTATTTTCAAGGTTTGTATATTCTTAAGCAGCTCTTTAACTCTTCGAGAGTCATTGGCTTCTTGCGCCTCTTTAATATGCTGCTTTGCGTTGATAATAATATTTTTCCAATGTTTTTTACCGAACTTATTAATAATAAATTCAAAATCCTCTTTCAATGCATCCTGATTGAAACGAACCACTCGCTTACTTACCTCTTGTTGATCATTCTTATCAAGCCCTGACCAAAATTCTGTAAATTTCAATTGCTTGTTTTTTTTCTTTTTATCAATGAGGAGCAGCAGTATATCTTTAAGTGGTGCATTTAATAATTCTATAGCATAGGAATATTTTTCTATGTCAACCGTTTCAAACAAAAGTATCAATGCGCTAAATAATTTATCTTCTATCGTCCATATATATGGAACGTCTATCTTTTGCTCATAAGGTACTTGTTTGATACTACGTTGTTGAGTATTTGCACTTGCTAGTTCTTTAACTAACGTATCGAATGGTACATTCAATGCTTGTGCTGTTTCCTGTAATACCATATCCCGTTTCAATCTATCTGGGATGTATCGAATAATTTCAATGATTTTTTCTACAGTTTCAAGTTTTTGCTTCAATGTTTTTTGTGCAAAATTTTCGCTTGAATGTTGTATAAAAAAATCAATAATTCCAGAGGCTTGGTCTATCAACGGTTTTAATGAACCCCCTTGAACTAAAAATGAAGCCGGATCCTCCCGATTAGGGAGAGAAACTACTTTAAGTTCTATATTAACATTCCAGCAATTTTCCGTCAATCGTACGATAGCTTTTTGGCCTGCAGCGTCCCCATCATAAAGCATATAGATCTGATCGGCATACCGAGCTAAGATTGCCAAATGTTCAGGGGTACAGGCTGTTCCGAGTGTAGCAACACTATTTTTGTGCCCATACTGATTAAGAGCTATGCAATCTGTATATCCTTCTACCAAAATAACAGCATTCTGCTTTTGGATCGATCTTTTAGCGATGTCGAGCCCAAATAAAATGGAGCCTTTGATAAAAAATGGGCTTTCCTTGGAGTTATAATATTTAGCTCGATCATCATGAGGTAGAAAGATTCGACCTCCAAAGCCACAAAATTGACCAATATTGTCTTGAATAGGAAAGATAATGCGTTCTTCAAAAGGGGAATATAGGGTTTTGCCTTCCTGAAAGATATTTGCCTGAATAAGATCGGTTGCCAAAAAATGCTCACTTTGGATATATGCAATCAGTGACTTTATGCCTTTATGTCCGCCAGGAAAGTAGCCAATAGAATACCTTGTGATAGTTTCTTCATCAAAACCACGATTTTTGAGGTATTCAAGGGCTTGGGGTGACCTTTTAAGAGATTCTTGGCACCATTGTGCTACAAGTTCGCAAAGAAGGAAATAGCGCTTTTTTTTATCGATACTTGCTGCGGATTGAACCTCTTTAAGCAATTCTTCAGGTGGTTGAAGATTGTAACGTTCGGTCAAAAGCTTAGCAGCTTCAATTTGTGTGCAATTTTCTAATTTTGCTATAAATCCAATGACATCACCGCTTTCATGGCAGCCGAAACAGTAAAAAATGTCTCGATGTGGAGATACTGTAAATGAACCTGTCTTTTCTGAGTGAAAGGGGCAAGATCCTTTAAGGTATGTTCCAGTTGCTCTAAGCGTTACATATTCTCCAATCACATCAGCAATGGGGAGATTGGACTTAATAAAATCAAATAGATTCATATTGATAATCTTTTGCTTTTGAGCGCGTAGAAAATATAAAGAAAGTGATACCAAGAATAATTAATATAAAACCGATGATGTGCGGTATTGTAATAGATCCATATAGATATTCCAAATCATCACGAACGAATTCCATAAGTGTTCGTTCTGTACCAATACCAATCAAAAAAAGACTAAATAACTGTCCAGGCTTGGTCAATCGTGGTTGGCAAATAAATCTCAGTACAAAAAAGAGAGATATCAAAACTAATGCACTATAAAGCTGCGTCGGATGCAATGCGCAATGTAATGGTGCCATGCTATCAGGATGAGTATATGTAATTGCCCAGGGTAGATTTGTTGTACGGCCGTAACAACAACCCGCAAAAAAGCATCCAAATCGTGAAAATCCGATGAGCAATGGACCATAAATACCCGCTAAATCTAATATAGATAATATTTCAATGTTTTTAGAGCGTAGAAAGAGGGGAATGAATAGGGATATTCCAATCACAGAACCTAAAAGTGATAAGCCACCTTCCCAAATCGATACAATATCCCAAAAGCTATGCATCATTCTTAAATTTGTGAGTATAAATAGAATACGGCCTCCTATAATGCCTACCAAAGTTCCCCATGAAATGAGTATAATAAAGTCATCGCGAGAAATAAAATGTCTACGCAGCCAATTGCGCTGCGCAAAGAATGTAAATAATAAAATACCAATAAAAATGCAGAGTCCATAATTATTAAGATAAAACGGACCGTAAATATGACAAATATTAGGAATCATAAAACGCTTACCTCATTATTTAAGTGTCGCAAAATTTGCATTTATAGCAAGCTTTTTACAGTGAAAAGCGAGAAAAATCACTAGGCTTTAACCGATGAAAATTAGTAATATAGATTTTTTATTGATTAATTCGATAACAACTGTATTTCTTCCGGTGTAAAAAAACATTTAAAACGGTTGCTTTTCCATTGTTTTATCAAGCATTCAGGCAATAAAGGCAGTTGATATCTGTAAAAATATTTTTCTATTTCTTCGAAATTTATTTCGTTAGGCTTTTCTATATTTAATAGCCTAGCAATAACTTCTGTACTAGGGGGCCGGTTCTTTCGATTTATAGACATCGCAGATTCATTCTCTGGAGTATTTTTAAAATAACAAAATTGAGTGTATTTCTTATTATACCTTAATTGACCATTAGCTATCGCTTGAGCCAAAAAGACGGCAGGAAGACACTTTGTTTTAGGCATTTTTTGACATACATCATCAATATTGTTTTCTACAATAGCACAACGTAATGCTTCAGGGATGGCATTAATTTCTTCTTTAACCCATAAAGGGCTTTTTTCTTTGTTCCAATTCGAATCATCTCCTATTGCCCATTTATCTATAGCAGCTTCCAATGTATTGCCAATAAAATTTCCTGCAAAGGCAAAAAAAGGCAATAAAGAAATACATAATAGATTTTGCATGGTCTTAATTTTTAACATAATTTTAATGCCTAAAAATTATGTTAAAAATGGAATGATTCCGATTTTTTTGATTAATTGATACATGCCAACAGTAGCACAAATGCCTAATCCTGTGAGAAAAAAAGTTTGTTTTGCAATAGGTTTTGGAAATTGAATTGTATGAATATATGCAATATCGGAAAGCCCTTTGAATACGTGATCTTTTTGCACTTTATTATTGAAAATTAAAATAAAATTGTAGGGATTTTTAGGACTTAATGTTATTTTTCGTACGTTAAAATGTTCACAAAATTCAGATAGCTCAGGAAGATATATGGAAAGCATCTTAGCTACATGGAGTTGCGGAACATTAATATCGCTTGCAGACAGTTGATAGTAAAATGCAAAGGCAAGATCATCATGGAATTCAGCAACATCAACATTAGCAGAAAGTTTATCTGGTTCGATGAAGATATTACATTGATTGATTAACTCGGATACTGATTTATCACTAGCGCCTAATGTAATGCAAAACAGACCGAGTAAAAACATTAGTTTCATTTTTTTTCCCTAAAACTAGTTAATCTAACGTTTAGTCTAAACAGTTTCAGTATACTATCAAGAATCTTTTTTTTAAGGCTTCCATACATCACTGGCTGTAGCGAACATTGCAAATAAAATTTGACGTTCTTCAATACTTAACGTATTTGGATCAGTCGGTAAAATTTTCATAGATGAAAGCAAATTACGTGGAGGTGGTGGTGGTGTATCTGATTGAGCAAAAAATGATGAATTTGAGTCCCTAGATAATATCGAATCACCAGATAAACTTGAGTTATTACTGGCTGGTTGTATAAGTCGCAGATGTTTTTTAGATTCTTCTTTTTTATCATCTGTAACTGCTAACGGTCTTTTTCTATTGACTTTAACTTCATCTCCACCACTGCATAAATTTAAGACCCACATTGCTGCTATAATACACAAGCCTGTCTTCTTTGACATAAATTTTTTCCTAACACATTTTATTATTTCAATTAGTAGAATTAAAAGTCTAATGTAAGGAAAAATAATTGTCTATGACGTTGTGTACAAAAAGCCTTATTGTAACTTTATGCATGCAGATTGCACTAAAAGGTTTGCATATTGTCGCTTCTTTGACGGCAAGTAGCTTACTGATACTACGCAACGCTTTGGTGCTGTTCTCGTGATCTGAAAATAAGAAGAGATATTGCAGCAGGTGTCATACCAGGAATCAACATGGCTTGGGCGATAGTCGTAGGTTTATATCGTTTTAATTTTTCTTGAAGTTCTTTGGATAGTCCAGAAATAGCTAAAATGTTCAATTTTTCTGGGATTTTCATTGTGCGGTATTTTTCTGCTTTAGCGATTTCTTTTTGCTCACGCAGTAAGTATTCGTAGTACTTAATATCGGAATAAATATTTAATACAGCACGATCAGAAAGATGTTCCGATGTTAAAGCGCGAATAGCCTCTTTGTTACAAATTAATTCACCAAACATTCTCAATAATTCACCAGTTGTATGTTTAGCTCGTAAATCAGCTACAATTTTTGTTACAAGGTTTTTTTCTTTACAAAAATCAAAGTATAACTGTTCACCAATTAAACCAAGTTGGTAACCACGGTCAGTAAGGCGCATAAATGCATTGTCTTGTCGTAAACTGATTCTGTGTTCAGCGCGTGATGTAAACATTCTGTATGGTTCATCAACACCAAGAGACACAAGATCATCGATCATAACACCAATATATGATTCTTCTCGCTTGAGAATGAACGGTTCTTTTTTATTAACCATCAAGTGCGCATTAATACCAGCTATTAATCCTTGACCCGCAGCTTCTTCATATCCAGTTGTACCATTGATTTGTCCCGCTAAAAACAACCCTGAAATTGTTTTAACTTCAAGTGTTTGTTTCAATTGTTCTGGATGTACGAAATCATATTCAATTGCATAGCCAGGTTTAGTGATTATAGCGTTTTCAAAGCCTTTAATACTGTGAATATAATCGAGTTGTACATCAAGAGGGAGCGATGTTGAAAGGCCGTTCGGGTATAATTCATTTGAATCAGCACCTTCGGGTTCTACAAAAACATGATGGGATGATTTGTCTGCAAATCTGAATATTTTATCCTCAATGGAAGGGCAGTAACGTGGACCAATTCCCTCAATTCTGCCACCAAACAAAGCTGAACGATCTAAGTTGTCTTTGATAATTTGATGTGTTGTTGTATTGGTATGTGTTATATAGCAATCATGTGTATTATTTACTTTATGTGGATAAAATTCAAACAAGTATTCGAGATGATGAGCATCTTGAACTTCCATCTTGCTAAAATCGACACTTTCTTTGAGTAATCGTGGTGGAGTACCTGTTTTAAGTCGTCCTACCTTCAGCCCTAATTCCTTGAGTTGTGGAGAGAGAGAATTTGCTGCTTTTTCATCAGCACGGCCACCAGAACGGTTTTCTTCTCCGATATGGATTACACCTTTAAGAAAAGTTCCAGTTGTAATAACAACGGATGGGGCATAAAATTCGTGATTGTTTTTGGTCATAATACCAGAAATTTGCTTGTTATCATTCAACAAGATGCTTTCTACCATATCTTCGATAATTGTGAGATTTTTTAAATTCTCAAGTCGTTGACGGCTGAGTTTTGCATATTTTTCTTTATCGATTTGAAGTCTTAACCCTTGAACAGCAGGTCCTTTTTTGGTGTTGAGCATACGGGCTTGTATATAAGTTTGTGTACATAATTGGGGCATTAAGCCACCAAGTGCACTGATTTCAAAAACAATATGGCTTTTGCCTAAACCCCCAATTGCGGGGTTACAGGGCATCCAGCCAATGCGATTTTTATTAAGAGTTAGTAATAGAGTATTTGAACCCATAGTTGCAGCGGCATATGCAGCTTCTATACCGGCATGACCGCCACCAACTATTATAACATCAAAACTATTTGAAAATGATTTGTCCATTAGAAGACCAATGCATCCTTTATACTATTGAGAGTTTTACCCTCATTTTTTAGTTTGTTAAGAAACCTAATGTTACTTGAAATACGTCTTGCAAGAATATCCTTTGGAAGTAATTCTATCGGATATTTCTTTTCAAAGTGAAGCTTAAGTTGTATAAGATCACCTTGATACTTGCTAGTTTCTTCTGAAAATGCAGTTTGCTTTTGGATCTTTTTTCTCAATCTATCAAGCTCACTAAGGAATTTAGCAATTTTCTTAGTTTCTCTATTTTCCTTAATAAACGCATGTACTTCTTTAAGTTCTGGTTTAACATTTGCATTTTCATCGAGCATTAATGGAAGAGCCTTGTCTGCATACGCAGCTAATGGCGCATTTGGATCAAGACCAAGAATGCTGGTGATAATGTTTTCAAGGAATTCATATGGATGTTGCAATTCTTGCTTAAATGTAGAGTCAAAGTTAGTAATTAAAGTTTGGGCAACACGTTGTTCCTTGTTTTCATCTAAAAATTTGTAGAATTTTTCTAAACCAGATAGCACTTGACCATTTTCATTTTCCATAAGCTTCATCCATTGGATAAAGTAGTAACATAATGGCTTTGCATTTTTTTGTTTAGCTTCGTTCATATCAAGAAAATCTTCTACAAGCAGTAAGAACTTAGCCACCTTTGTTACTTCAGGAAACATAACCTGGTTATCATTACCAAGACATAAAGCTTGAGCCAAGCCAGCATACATAGCAATTGGGCTTTGTTCCGTCATAAGTGTTTTATGCATTTGTTCAAAAAGAGATTCAAACATACCGTGAACAAAGTCATAGTTCACTTCAAGTGTTCCATTCTGTATAGCTTGTAAGATAGCCGTACGTCCATCAAGTAAGATCTTAGCTGATTCATTTGCAGGAATTCTACTTAAAACAAGTTTAAGTTCAGCTTGAGAAAGTACATGATTCGAAGGATTGATTTGAGTATAAATATTACGTAATTCTTTTGGTAAGTTGTTATAGCCGGTTTTTTGAGCTGCTACAGTAAGCATCTCCAATACTTGAGTTGTTTCTTTTGTAAGTGTTGGTGCTTTGGCAGCAATAGGGCTGACCATGACACCAGCTGATAATAAGAGCAGCAGTGTGCTGAATAATTTATTCTTCATAGTTGTCCCTTCCAACCTATATAATAAATACCAGTTTTAATCTAAAATTAGCATAAAACCTAATTTTTTATTGTAATAACAGTTTAAAATAATGCCTATATAAAGTCAAATGGAGCGATCTAGAGCTACTTTTGATCTTGCATTTACGCTAAAAAGCGGCTATCTTGGGAATAAGCTGTTTCTAACCACATTTTGGGCAAAAGTATGATATATTTTCTCTCGAAAGTTCTTATCAATGTTCACTCTGGATTTAACGTTATTCACTATATTAGCTTTCGAGCTATGGCAGCACTATTATCAGCCTTAATGTTCTCTTTTATAGGGGGCGGTTGGTTTATAGCTTTCTCAAGAAAGCAGTTTCGATCAAAAGCGCGGGAATATACCCCTGATACCCACCAATCAAAAAACGATATGCCTACTATGGGAGGCTTATTTATTCTTTTTGTTGTGTCTCTTACAACGCTTCTTTGGTGTAATTTATCTCAATCTTATGTTTGGATTTTCCTTATAACCCTCTGGATATACGGCCTGATCGGATTTTTGGATGATTGGTCAAAAATTAAGCAAAAAAAAGGCATGTCAGCACGAGCCAAAATATTTCTTCAAACAGGAGCGGCGGCATTTATTAGCCTTCTCTTGATTTATGTTGGTGGTATAAATACCCATTTATCTTTGCCTTTTATCAAGGGTTTTTCTCCTGATTTGGGGCTGTTTTTTATTCCCTGGATTATGTTTATTCTGATTGGTACTAGTAATGCTGTTAATTTGACAGATGGCCTTGATGGTCTTGCAATCGGTTCTCTTATTCTTAATTTTGCTACCTTCGCTATTATTTGTTATTTGGCTGGACATCTTATTATATCAGCATACTTAGGCATTCCTTTTGCCAATACTGCAGAATTAACAATTGTTGGTGCCTCCTTGATTGGTGCCTCTCTTGGTTTTCTCTGGTACAATACCTACCCAGCTCAAATTTTTATGGGTGATATAGGATCTTTGGCTCTAGGAGCCGCTTTGGGTCTTATTGCACTTATGAGTAAACAGGAACTCCTTCTTCCCATAGCAGGTGGTCTATTCGTTTTAGAGACTCTTTCTGTCATTATTCAGGTGTTTTCTTTCAAATTATGGGGACGCCGATTTTTCCGAATGGCCCCTATACATCATCACTTTGAACTGTTGGGATGGAAAGAATCAAAAATAACGGTCCGATTTGGCATTATTTCCTTTATTCTTTGTCTTATTGCACTTATGACCCTAAAGATTCGTTAGAAACCAAATTTAGGCCAAAATGAACCTAAATTCAGTATGATATTCTTCAGGATCGAGAGCTATTGGTTGTGGTTGGTAGTGCATTGTAGAATTCTATTTCTCTAAATTGATCGCGAATTTCGGTATATAAATCATAAGAAATCACTGAATTCAGTTCATCATCACTCTTGTCTTTCAGAAATTCATTAACCTGCTCAATGAAGTACTCATAAGCACCACTACGCTTAGAGTTAAATTTGTTAATTACCTGGCTATTATACTGATCTGGCTTAATGATATCATTTCCCATAATACCAAAAAATTCTTTGTGGCCTTTCTCGTGTACAATATACGTTGGTAGACCTGCAAATTGAAGTTGATCTACTTCAAGTTCTTTGGCAAGAGGTACAACCTTTTTTGTTTCATCACCAATATAACCAAACTTGGCTGCAGCAAAGAATATAGCACGTGTGAGACCCAAACTTTTTGACTCATCCTCTGTATACCCAAGGCGCTTAGCAATGCAATAATAAAATGCAGCGCAAATAGGGAATCCATCAATGAAATATTTTCTTTCAGACATTGAGTATTCTTTCTGTAAAACGACCTTTTTATTTAATCTATCACATTAGGTTTTTGAGTTGCAAGAAAATAAATAAAAAGCCTCTAGTCGAGATAATATTATGATAAGTATCGAATAACTTTATAGCCGGTTTTTGCAGTAAAGCGTATAGGCCACGCTAGTTTAGATGTCGCTATCCAATAGGCGGTGTTGACAATACCAAGCTTGAGAGAGAGGGCTAGGTATACAGTATCGAGGTATTTTTTTTGGTCTTGAGCAGTTTTTAATTCCTGTTCAAGGCTTTGTTTATTTTGACTTTCATCTTGGGCTTCCTTTATTTTGCGTGTAAGGTCGGTGATAATAAGTTTCTGTTTATTAGATAATTCATAGAATTCACTTTTTAATCGTGTAAGATCAGTAGCCATAAGCTGGATAGCTTCATAACCTTGGTTGGCTGTTGTGTAAATATAGGGGCCACTTAAATTTGTAACAAGGGCATAGATTGTTCCATTAATGATTTCGACAGCCATAGTATGAGCAAGTTGTTTTTTTTGTTCTTCAGTTAAGCTAACTTTTTCCATTTCTTTGATGATAATATTTTGAAGAGCTTTTATTTGTATCTGCATAGATTCAGAAAGCCTAGTTGGTAAGTTATCCAAGCTAGTGCCAATATAACCAATAATAGCTTTGGGAAGTTTGCTATATTCAAAAGAATTGCCTTCGCCTACCACTGCTGCTTGTATGTCAGATGTTGTACCAGCAATATGGCCAATCCATAGTTCCTTAATAATATTGCCTTCATTATCAGCAAAGGATTCTCCTAAGGAATTACTATGTTGCTTAAGTGTTTTGTATATAATTTCTTGTATAATTTCCTGTATAGGAGATTCCGTGTATGTTGTTGGCTTAGTATCAGATTTTGCGGCATTAGCTTTTCTAGTAGTGGATGCCTTTCTACTTTCGAGTGTTATATTCTCAGCTTTTAACTTATTAAGATATTTAATATTAGCAGCTATACGCCTTGCAAGAATATCTTTTGGAAGTCTTGCAATCGGGTATTTTTCTATAAAGTGTTTTTTGAGGAGAGCAAGCTCCTCTTGATATTTACTAAATACATCCTTTTGTTGAGCTGGTCGATTTAATTTTTCAAATTCCCTAATAAACTTAACAACGTCTTTTGTGTTTCTGTTATTCCTTACAAACTGATAGACTTCCTTAAGTTCGGGTTTAACTTGTCCATTTTTATCAATCATCAGTGGTAAAATTTTGTCGGCATATTCTGCTAATGGCGCATTTGGATTAAGCTCTAAAAGACTGAAGATGATTTTTTTAAGGAATTCATATGGTTTATTTAACTCATTTGGGAATTCATTATTAAAGTTAGCAATTAAATCCAGAATTCTGCGTTGTGTTTTATTAGTATCTAAGAAAGCATAGAGTTTCTCTAGACCAGGAAGTACTCTACCATTTTCATCTTCCATGAGATCCATCCAAGCATTGAAATAGTATGCAATTGGCTGAGTGTCAGGTTTTGCAGCATCAGCAAGATCAAAAAATTCTTCAACAAGTGCCAGAAATTTAGCAACTTTTGTAATACCAGGGAAGATAACCTGACCATCCAGACCAATACATGCAGCTTGGGCTAGATAACCGCATGCTGTAAGCGGCCTATCTTCACTCATGAGTCTTTTATGAAGTTCTTCAAAAATAGTATCAAACAGATAATTAATCTTCTTATAATTAATATTGATTTCTCCGCTATGTACAGCTTTAAAAATCGTATCGCGTCCATGTCTAAGAATATTTTCTTGATCTTGAATAGGGAGCTTTTTTACTTCAAGCGCCAACTCCTCCTCAGATAGAACACGATCAGTGGGATTAATTTTTAAATAAATGGCCTTAATTTTTGAAGGTAAATCACCGAATTTACCTTTTTGGGCGGCCTTAGCAAATGCAGTTAATAGCTGAGTAATTTCAGATTCAAATTTCTTTGGCTGTACCATAGAATTGACCATGGCAACGGTTGATAATAGTAACATCAGCAAACTAAGCAGCATTTTCTTTTTCATACTTCTCTCCATTTATTAGGCAATGCCATTACTAAAAATTCAATAGCGGCCTAAACAACCCATAATTTAACCTATCACATTAGCTTTTGTGGTTGCAATAGAATAGGAATAAAGTAATGCAAAGCTTTTATTGGCAGCTTTAGTTGTAGATTGTTTATATGAATATGGTGTATTGATTGTTTATATGTTTTTAATTTAAAATCGTTATGAATTAACTTTATGTTTGGAAAATTTTAGGTGAAGTTTAAAGAATAATACTTAACAATAGACTAAAAAGGATTAAAAAACTAGAGAGTTCACGTCCTTTCTTTTTGCAAAAAGGTATTTTTATTTAATTTACAACATTAGCTTTTATAGTTGCAATAAAAAAAGAGAAATAATGCATTTGGAAAGCAATGTTGCTATAATGTATTGCTTTTTATAGTATTATTGTTTTATAATCATAGTAGGATTATAATTTATATAGAAGTTAGGATATTTGAATGAAGCATTATATTTATTTGTTGACACTGTTTGTATCGATTGGGGTATTTGGAGGTGATTTTCTTCCTGAAGAACCACAAAGGCAACTAACTTCACAAAAAATTAAAAGCTTGAATGAAAAGATTGCTAATATACAAATTCAAATCGATGTTTTGCAACTTGAAGTTGATAAATTACGACGACGTCGAGATTTTTCAGAAGATCCTCAAATTAATAAAAAAAAGCTTAATATACAAATAGTAACAAATTTAAAAGAAAAAATTGCTCTTGAGCGTAAAAAAAGAAAATTTGAAAATCGGTTAAAAGATCCTACTCGGTATTTTCAGGAGTATGCGTATCGGCAGGAGTATCGACAACGGCCTGAGGCCAAAGCAAGACAACGGAAGTATTATAAACGAGCGCTAGCTCTTCCTATCACGGATGAACCAACACCAAAAACTTAAGAAGCGACACAAACTTTCTTATAACCAATTAAAAAAGAAAGCTCCGGAGAAATTTCTCCGGAGCTTTCTTTTTATTATTTTTTGAGTCCAATCGTCAACTACTCCCACCTAAAGAAGGGAGCTTGTAACTGAATAAGGAATATCCGTTACAATGGGCAAGTTGACCGGTTGCCCCGATGCATAGCCATTGGCCCTACGCCATATATTTTTTATATTTTGAGAAGCATTGAGATTCGTATTAAGTTGTAAACCACACGAACATACATACATTGACTGATTCCACCGAGCTGAAGCACGGGGTATCCAGATCATAAGGAGATTGATGACTTTTTAATAGCTAGTCGAAGGTTATACAAAAAGCTTAATTGTTTTATAACCAAGCTTAGCAGAATTTTTTGCTGTAAATCGGAGTAACCAAGTCCATTTAGAATTAGCTACCCAATCAGCACTATTGATGACACCCAGCTTAATAGCTAGAGCTGTATGAATATTATTAACATACTTTTTGTGCTCTTGGGCTATTATAAGTTCTTTTTCGAGTTTTTTCTTCGTTAAGCAAAATTCAGGTTTAGTATCCTTTATTTGGCGCTTCAGTTTTGCAATGATTGATTTCTGATCGAGAGACATTTTGGCATATTGGTTTTTGAGCTTAGTAAGTTCTGTTACCATAACTTTCATGCCCTTATAGCCTTCATGGAGAGCGATCGTTGCCATAGAAGGACCTTTAAAACTCAATATATATGCATAAATTGTACTATTGATGATCTCTGTAGCCATTATAGAAGCAAGATCTTGTTGCGCTTGTTTTGGCATATCAATTTCAGCAGAATCCATCTCTTCTAAAATAATTTCTTGAAGAGCTTGAACCTGTGCTTGTGCAACTTCAGATATTTTTTGTGGCAAAAGAATCAAATTTGAACCAATAAATTGAGAGATCATCTCGGGTAATTTAGTATAATCGATTGTACCATCATCAGAGATAAGCTGTTGTTGAATTCCAAGAGCGGTACCAGCAAGCTGGCCAATCCACATTTCTGTAATAATTTCTGTTGAATCATCAGCAAATGTTTGACCTAAACTATCACTATGGGCATTAAGTGTAGCATAAACAACATTTACAATAGCTTGTCGTGCAGAGTTATCTTCTGCAGATTCAGCTACAACTTCCGTAGAAGTCATAACAGCAGCATTACCCCTATCTGCAGTTTGTGCAAACAAACCAGATATGGTCAATAAACCGAGTAATGTGCTTAAAAATAGCTTTTTATTCTTCATAATATAACCTTTCAGTTTGTTTTATTCTATTATAATACGTAGAAAAGGTCAAAAGGACCCATTTGATCGTATTATTGTAAGGTTGTTTTTTGCTTATAGAAAAACATAGCTATACCGGCACCAATGAATAATAAATAGCCTAAAAGTGGGATTATGGAGTGAATATAAAGACCATTGAGGGTTGTAATCAAGAGAAGAAAGCAGGATGTGAGACCTAGGAGGGCTATTATTGAATGTTTTTGGCTTGATTTTAGATAAAAGGCTAAAACGCTTATGGTGTAAGATACAGTACATCCTAGCGCTGCAATCTGCTGAAGCGGGATTTGATAACCTTGCCAAATATATAAATACATAGCATATAGGAAAGCCTCTGCTAAGATACAAGCCCATGCTATATGATATCTATTAAGTTTGGTAAATAGGTGAGCAAAGAATGTTAGCTTTTCCTGTGCTAAAATATAAAGATTCCAGTTAACACTGAACAGAATGCCATATGAACCGCCTAAGGCAGATAGACCTACACCAGTCTGAAGTAACCAAAGAATAATATTTCTTGTAGAAGGGTCTTTTATTGTAGAATTTAAGAAAAGACTTAAACCATCAAAATAAGGCGTATTTAAAAGCCATGTGGGGTTAATAGCAGCATAGAATGCTAGCTGAAATAACACGGTCAAGGTTAAAACACTTAAAAAAGCAAAAATAACCGATTTGCCGGCATTTTTTTTAGGATCAGCTATTGATCGATACAATGAACAACTTGCTTCAAAGCCAGTAAATGTATACAAAACCAGAGGAAGAATGCCAGTCATGCCAGATAAGTCCATATGAACAGGTATAAATTGGCTGCTTTTGAAGGATAAAAGGCCTACGATGATGATTGATGCAATGGGGATAATTTTAAATATTATGAATGCCAATTGAATATGTTTTCCTGTTTTCATTCCAAGAAGGTTAAGGAGGGTGAAAACAATGATTCCGATAAAATCTAATGTGAAGATATTCATAGTTTGGAGACAAGGATTAAGCTTCCATAGTAGGGAAAGGCCGAAATGGAGCATTAGAGCTCCGGATGCTAATTTACCAATAAAATAGCTCCAAGCTGCTATAAAACCAGTGAGCTTATTAATTTGGGAACCAAAATCATAAAATGAGCCCCCGGGAACGCTTTGTAGTAAATATGTTATACAGAGTGCAAGTGGTAAAATAAGGGTACCTACTAATAAGTATGATACTGGGCTAAAAGCACCTGCATAGATACTTAAAACTACAGGGTTAAGGAATATACCAGCACCAAGCATGATATTCATATTGATCATAATTGCACTGGATAACGATAATTTATAGTTAGATGACATAATTTTTCTCTGTTTCACTCATATCGACATTGCTTTTTTTTTAGTATAGAAAGTTATGCCTGTACAAGCAAATAAAGAGCTATTGCTCCGGCTACAGCAGCATTTAAACTTTCAGTTTTACCCGGCATAGACAGTGTAATACGTTGATCGCACTTTGCAATCCACTTATCTGGAATCCCAGTGGCTTCATTACCTATGACAATGAGGGTATTTTTTGGCATTACCTCAGGTGATTCACCACCAGATACAACAAGGGCACTTAAAGTAAGATCTCCTTTGTATTGTATGAGAGTTTGCCAATCAATTTGAAAAATGTTTACCGCAGCAATAGTGCCAGCTGAAGCTTGAATTACTTTTGGATTCCATGGATCAACACTTTCTATACAAACTACAGTCTTGAGACCCATCGCAGCTGTTGTGCGAATCAAAGTCCCCATGTTGCCAGGATCGCTTATTTGGGCTAAAACTGAACCGGAACTTAAATCTTTAACTTGAGGTTTTTTTGGTATGGGAAATATTGCTAAGATTCCGCTAGGGCTTTTACTGGAGCTTATAGTGCCCATGATGTGGTCAGGAACTAGTAAGCATTTACTATCGGTAAAAAATGATTGATAATCAGCTGTTTCTTCTGTGAAGAATACATGCTCTGGTTTGTAGCCATTGTCAGTCATTGTGGTAATAGTACGCATGCCTTCAGCAACAAAGAGGCCTAATTGTTGTCTATATTTATTGAAGTGAAGTTTTTTAATCTGTTGAATCAGTGGGTTTTTAAGAGAGGTAATTGGTGTCATATAAGATCCATTAATATTTTTTCTCGTAACTGTTTCATTAGTTTAATCATATAATGCAAGTTATGCATAGTAGCTAAGGTCATTGCAGTAATTTCCTTTGCCTTGAATAAATGTTGTAGATAGGCACGAGAATAGTTTTTACAGGTGGTACATTCACATTCAGGATCTATTGTCCCAAAATCCTGTTTGTAGCTACTATTGAGGAGTTTTAGTTGTCCTTGGCTAGTAAATAATACGCCATGTCGTGCTGCTCTTGTTGGATGTGAACAGTCCATGGTATCAATACCAGCAATAACACATTGCTCAATGGAGTTCAAATCCCCAATGCCAAGTAAGTGGTTAGGCTTATCGTTTGGTAGCGCTGGTACTACATATTCAAGCAATTCAAAAAGCTCTTGGTGATTCTTACCAAGACTTCCACCGATAGCATAGCCATCAAAATCAAGGTTACCAAGATAATCGCAGCTTTCTTTGCGCATTTCTCGATTAACACCACCATGGATAACTGCATACATTGCTTGATTGTTAACATTGCGTTTATGTTCGTCGAGAGATCGTTTTTCCCATCTGTGTGTACGATCTAGAGATTGTTTTAGTTTTGCTGGAGAGATGGTATAGGGTGGTAGTTCATCAAATGGAATAATGATATCTGCTCCCAAATCTTTTTGTGCTTGAACGGAGGTTTCAGGAGTAAGAAGGATCATGCGACCATCGCGATAAGAACGGAAAAGAACTCCTTCTTCTGAAATTTTGAGCACAGAGCCTTCATTTTGTTTATTGTTGCGACTTTTCAGCTCATCCTTAGTATCGCCTTGAGCAAGACTGAACACCTGAAATCCACCAGAATCAGTGATAATAGGGTTTTTTCTATTGAGGAACTTATGAAGTCCACCAGCCTGCTTAATGAGCTCAGCACCTGGTTGTACCATCAGATGATAGGTATTACAAAACATAAGTTGTAAGCCAAGTTCATCGGCTGTATGACTATCAAGTGCTTTAAGAGTTGCATTGGTGCCAACAGCAACAAAATTAGGCGTGTCAATAATGCCATGTGGGGTATGAATACGTCCTACACGAGCTTTTGAGCGACTTGATTGATGAATAAGTTCAAACTTAAAGTTTTTAGTAATACTATTTTTCATGCCTTCAGTATAGCATGAAAAAAGATAAGATTTAATCTTGATTTTTAGATGGTCAAAAGATTATTGGTTTTCTTCTAAACTATCGTCATCTGTTTCTATTACACTTAGAAAGGCTTTGTCTCTTAATGTATTGAAAAGTTCTTCGACGTTTAATGTTTCATGAGGTTCGCTTGAATATGACTCAAGTATGCTGAACATGTTTTCAAGGTTTGTATATTTTTCTTGTAGTTGAGCAGCTTTTTCGTGAAGATCGAGACGTTGTTGTTCAGCAGCAAAACGTAGTTTTTCAAAGTCAAAACGTTCATTTTCTAACTTAAGGCGCTCTTGCTCCAAATTTAATCGTCGCTGTGCAAGTTTTAACTGTGCTGCCTCGACACAGCAAGCTCCACTCATATCAGTTTGTGTGCTTTGTGAAATTGACACACGTATTTCATCTTCACCACAGTGAATGGTTGATAAAGAAAGCGTGCTTAATAGTAATATAGATAATACATGTTTTTTCATGAAGCAACCTTTTTGAAAATATTATATTCTTTAACTTATACTAGTATATTAATTATATTTCCTTTTGCAAATATCGCGCTCCTGCAAATACTAAAGGGGTGGCGACAAAAAGTGCTATGAGCTTGATAATATAGCTTAGTACCATGATGTGCAAAACTGAGTGAACATAGCCCCAAAGTCCAAGTGTGCTAAATATAATAGTATCAATAAGTTGGCTAATAATGATGGCACCATAGTTTCTTAAAATAATATAGCGACCATCAAGTTTTTGTTTAAGCCACTGATATAATATATATTCTATTTTAATTGCTACTAAGTAAGCGGTTAGTGAAGCAAAAATAAGGCGTGGTGTAATACCCAATATCATTTGAAAATGAGGGTGCATAATATCATAGCAATTTGGCAAGTACCAAAGTTGTATTTGAGTCATGACTAAATAAAATAATAATGCAGTAAAGCTTATCCATATTGTTTTACTTGCAATTTTTTTACCAAAATATTCCTGAAGTAAGTTTAGAGATAAGTCACAGCCAATAATAAAAGAATCTGTACATGTCACACAAAGACCAAACAACAAAACTTGCTTAGTAACAAAAAGATTTGCCAAAAGAGCCTGAAGGCACAAAAAAGTAACTAAGGCTTCTTTGCCAAGGCGTAGAGCGACAATATTGCCAATACTGATTGCAAGAATGTGAATTATAAAAATAAATTCGTTTACCATAATCTTTAGTTAAAAGCTTTAAAATATATTTTTAGTATATAGAAGATTAATTTCTAAGAAAAGCAATAAAAATTAGACTAAAAAGCTTGCGTATTCTCATTTTTTTAGTGACAAATCGTTTACTACTTGGCTTTTTAAACGTGAGGTCTATACTAATTGTTAACATTTATTCTTATTTCACCGTAGTATTACGAAAGGTTTTATGAACGTTATCAAGCCATTGGCGTTATTTGTATTATCATTGGCAATGATGGATGCGCTTTGCCATGAAGTTTTAACCATTGATTTATTAGAACATAATGAAGAGAATGGGCAAGAGGTAAAAATAGAGGAGGGCGCCATGGATTTGTTCGGAAAACATTTTCCTGAAAAACTAGGACATTTTTCAGTATGTGATTGGAAGAAAACTGCTCCCATGGACCGAGAGATTGCATTATATGTGTTATCAAAAGGTCAAAGACGTGTTATTAACCATCAATTAGCATATGCAAATGAACATAATTATAAAAACGATTTTCCACAAACCTTGGTATATTGTAGTGTTTCAGGCATTTTAGGTGTTGCTGTATACTTAAGTACGCTAGATCGTTTGATAGATCATAAGAGAGAAAAATCCCGATTGATTGGAAGAAAAGTGAGCGAAGTAGCAGGTATGGTTTTAGGAAATTGTTTGCGCTGGAAACTTTTTACTCATCCAACCAAACGAGCAGAAATCGAAGGTGCAAGAAGATCAACATGCCATTGCTGTGTGATGGATATTGCAGATCAAACTCCAGCAAAAGATACTCCAGAAGGTGACATAAAGCGACGAAAACATTCTTTGTGTAAAGAAGAATATGATGCAATAGCGATTGAGTTGCGAAAGCAAGGCCTGGTTTGTGAGATGCATAAGCATGCAGCTGCATAAGGTTGACAAACAAACTAACTTATTTAAGAATCTGAAATTATTAGTTCAATTCTTAAGGAGATCATTATGAAGAAGCATTTAGCATCAGTACATATGCTTATTGGTTTTTTAATGTTGGTTAACGCAGGACTTGTGTTTTGGTTTGAATTTCTTATGAAAGGTTAAGTTTATAAATGGCTTCCAACTGATATCTTTACGGTTGTTATGTCACTAATCGCAGCGTTTATGATTTTTCGTTCAGGGAAGTGCTAGTTTTTTTACGGAATATAATACTGAACAGGACCGGCGATAGTGTTATAAAGATCAATATTATCAAGATGATGATAATCTGTGGTGAAAAAATGTCATGTATATTTTTGATTGATCGGATTTTTTGTCCGGAATAAGCAAGAATAAATGATATAGGTAGTAAACCCACTGAAGTTGTCCAGATAAATGTTTTAAGATGAATACTTGTTAATCCTGCTGCAATATTGACAAATGATGTAGGGATTAGTGGGATAAGACGCATCATAAGAAAGTAATTATGCCCGTGTGATTGGATTTCTTTACGAATCCATAGAATCATGCGGGTGTTATTTTCTTTAAACAAATTTTTTCCAAAATAACGAACAATTAAAAACATCAGCGTTGCTGCAACGGTCATAGCAAAATTGATATACAATGTTGCCGGCAATGCACCAAATAAATATCCACCCGCAATGTTAAATAACGTATCACCAGGCAATGGTAGCATTGAAATGACAATATATGTCAAAATATATATTAGTAGGGATTTGAAATAGTGATTTTCAACATATTTATATAAATGGTTAGCATGTTTTTTAAACGATGCTAATGTAAAATGCCCATGCCAATTATAATGAATAAAAAGATATGTAATGACTATAATTGCCGATATAAGTAACAATCCAAGTAATAGTTTATAAAATCGCATCGTTTTCCCATTTAAGAACTATTTTTATTACTGTAGTATTTTGGGTAAGACGAAAGCTAGAGATTAGAGTAATGGATATTCTTTAAATCCTATAAACTGACATTCTGGCTGCGGAATAATATCAAACTTTTCTTTCACTTTTTCTTGCATTAAACGTGAAAGCTTTATGATATCATTGGTTGTCGCCTGTCCCCTATTGACAAGCATGTTAGCATGCTGATGTGAAACACAAGCATCACCTTGGGATAGGCAGCCTTTAATACCAAGTTTGTCAAGATAATATGCTACATGAATCATTTTTTTACCGTTACTGATTTCAGTTACCTCGTGTTCATGGAAGTTTCTGAAGAAACTTCCGCAGGTGTTTTTTGATGGATAACGATAGGTGCGATAGCGAATGATTTCATCACTTTTACCGCGTGTATATGCAACTTCAAGATCAGAGGCTTTTTTTAACTTAATAGTAGCAGAGACAAGATAATGGTTACCTTCAAGGAGTTTGGATTTATTATAACCATACTCAAACCAATCGGTATTAACGGTCATGAGCTTGCCTGTTTCTTTTTCAATTACTATAGCCTCGACAAGTAGTTGACTGAAAAGACACTTAAAATAATGAAGATTAATATATGCAGCACCGCCAATAGTACTTGGAATCCCACTAAATTCTTCTAACCCAAGAATGTTGTTATCAAAACAATAGTTAATAAGATCAGCCATGATAACGCCAGCATCAGCTTTAACTAAAATATCATCACCCGATTTTGTAATGGTGACATCTTTGAGTTGTGGGCGGATAACGAGACCATCAAAGCCATCATCGCTGACGAGAATGTTAGCGCCAACACCAAGAATAAATATCTCTAGATTGTTATCATGTGCATATTGCAAAGCTTGTTGAAATTCTTGGGAGGTGGTTGGTTCACAAAAATATCGAGCTGGACCACCGGTTTGAAACCATGTTTTATCTTTTAATGGGATATTTGTTTCAATGTTCATTTTTTATACTCAAAAAAAAGGCCCAGAAGGGCCTTTAATATTAACTTTATTATATTATGCTATGTCTATAATCGGATCTGCATCAATTGGTTCGACATTTTCAATTGGCTGATATCGTTTAAGTTTAGTTTCTAAACATTTAACACGTTCATCTTTATCTGTATCAGTGCTGAATAAGTAGGACATTACACGGAATTTCCAATAAAGTAAATTCAATAATGATTTACTTGCCAGCTTATTAAAGCCATTCATTTCACTGTCATTGATACGTTCTTTAGCTGTTGTCCAAAGTTCCATATTAAATGCTTCTCGATTATTTTCAAATTTGATGTAATCAATAAGCGCATTTGTTGCCTTTGTATTGTAAGCAGCTGCACGATCTGTATCTTTTTCTATTTGACGCAAAGCACGTGCCCATAGGAAGTTAAATGCAGCATTTGGAGTAAGTTTGATCAAGTTTCTTATAAAGAAATTGCGTTCTTCTGTCCAATTTTTTCCAAGTTTAGCATAATATTTAATGCCAGTGACATTATCGGAAGACGGAGCTTTCTTAAAAATCTTGTATATTGTCATACCAAGAGCAACGTTAGCAAGTAAGCGGGTAGCATTACTTTCTAAGAACGTTGCCGCAAAACCAATTGCCTTATAGGATTGTTTGATCCCGGCAAGTTGATGAACCATAAAGCCTTCAAGTTCGCTATCGTTCATGTTGCTTTTAAGCATTTTTTCGGGAACAAGAATACAACCACATGCTTGAAGTAAGTTAGCAGCAGGGCTTTGTTCAATATCTTTAGCACGAGAAAGCAAGATAGTTGGCGACATGTCTAGACCCATGCTGCTTGCATGTTTTTTTGCTAAAGAATAACTTTCTGGGCAATCTTGTTCTGTTAAGAAAATCAAATCACCTGGTTTAAGTCCCCATGGAAATCCTTTCATATAATCATTTCCGTTAAGACCAGGAATCTCTTTGATAGTTAGTGACATGAACGGAATTGCATCAGCAAATTCTGTTAGCATAAGAATTAAACGAAGTCTGATAGCAAGTGTTTGACGATTTGTGCTCGCTTTTTTGTATTGATATTCTAGTACATCGAGAGCTTCGTGAACAAGTTTAATGTCCTCAAAGCCAGGTATAACACGTTTAGTATCTTGAGCCTTTTTGCAGTTTTCAATTTCTTTTACACAGCGTACAGAAGCACGCCCACAATAAGCTGTTGGGCTTATCAATAGAGCGGCACTCAGTATCAGTAATAATTTTTTATACATCGTCATTTACCCTTTGCATAGGTTGTTTAAGAGGTTGTTTTTCTATAATCAAGTATAGAATACCCCTTTTTAGGGGGTTTGAAAAGTGGTGAAAGAGCCAAAATAGAATTTTAAAAATAAGAATCTTTTTCGAACCTGAGAGATAGCTATTTTGTTCTAATAGGCACATAGATTGTAGCTGTTTTGGCTTTCTTCTTCAAGGCGAGTAGTTCACGGCCAGACATGCCAATTGATGCATGATGAACGGTATTTAGCGCTAAGTAGATATTATTTATTGCTTTGCCTAGGAAAAGAAAACGAGTTTTATGCTCATAACTAAGAGAAAAAAGATCACCACGGGTCTAAAATTTGTTTGAGGAATGATCCTTACCACATAACGTGCTGTAAATGCTCCGATCCATGAAATAAGGATAAGGAGACCGAGGGCCCACAGAGGAATAACGGTTAATCTGCTGCCTTGGGTCCAGTAGACACTAACCCGTACCATGTCAATTAATAAGGCAATAGCTGAGCCAGTTGCTATAAAAACATCCTTGGGCAAATTGAAAATACTGAGAAAAGAGCTTCGAATTGCACCACGAAAACCGAATATGCCAGCAAGAAAGCCTGAAATAGCGCCTCCAATGATTGCATAACTTATATGCTTTTTAATTTGAAAAGTTGGATTGAGCAAAATAAAGATCGCATATGTCATGAGAAATATACCTAGAGTGCGAGCTAAAAATTCTTGTGGTTCTTGGACAGATAAGAGTGCGCCAATAGTAGTTGCAATGATGCCCGGCATGCCAAAAGCTATAATAAGTTTCCAATCAATGCCGTGTTTGAAGAGTGTAATCTTCGAAATGTTTGAAAATAAATGAAGAATGCCGACAAGAAGAAGAACTTGAGAAAATGGATAAAAGAGGACTAAGATAGGAATCATGATTGTTGACACTCCAAATCCAATGATAGTGCCGATAAGGTTAGCAACGAATGTGATAATGCTGAGCCAGATAATGGTCACGTGTTTCCTTTAAGTTTTTAGTAGTGTAGAAAGGATAGAAGATTAAGCTCAAGAGTTTGCTCAATGTGAGTATTTTTCGTATTCTAACAGGTGAAAAGAATTTATTATCTTAGTACTTTTTGGAAAAATTATATGAAATTATCCATGGCATGGATCTTTGAGCATATTGGAGCAGACCTTAAAACGGTTGATGTTCCAGCGCTTATAGAAAAATTTAATAGAACGACCGCAGAAATTGAATCATATGAAAAAGTTTCTGTTGATTTAAACAATTATGCTCTTGCGCAAGTGCAATCAATTGATGCTAATTGTATTGTTTTATTGTGTCCAGAAAATCATCAAGAATTTGTTTTACCATTGCGCAATGATGCTAAAAAAGGACGTTGGTATCTTGTGAAAAAAGATCGTGCTACGTATCGTTGGGTACAACCAACAGATTTTGGTAAAGATAAGGAAGGATTATTGCCAGAATTTCATGTTGATTCACATCTTGCAGATGGTGGCTGGAAAAAGCAGATTGATGTTGAAGATTATATTTTGGATATTGATAATAAATCAATTACCAATAGACCTGATCTGTGGTGTCATCGTGGTTTTGCTCGCGAATTTGCAGCGATTTTAAATGTCCCATTTGAACCTTTAGATAAATACATTAAAAAAGTAGATATTGATCAGCACGAAAGCAAGGCTCAAGGTGAATCGTTTTCTATAGAAATTAATACACCAGAGTGTCGTCGGTTTGCCGGTCTTTATGTAGATCAAGTATTATATCGTCCAAGCTCATTATGGATGGGGCTTCGTTTGTTGCGTGTTGGCGTTAGTGCTATTTCATTTTATGTTGATATCACCAACTATGTCATGTTGGATATTAGTGAACCAATGCACGCATTTGATGCTGGATTATTATCATCACGATCAATGGGTGTTCGCATGGCGTCTAATAACGAAAAATTTCTGTTATTAGATGATACAGAGCTTAATTTAACAGATCAAGATATGGTTGTTACCGATGGTGATAAAATTGTTTCGCTTGCGGGGATTATGGGGGGTAAAGAAACGGCTATTTCAAACAGAACCCACTCATTGTTTTTTGAAGCAGCTAATTTTGATGCGACGACTATTAGGCGGAGTGCAACACGACATAAAATTCGCACAGAATCTTCCATGCGCTTTGAAAAATCTCTTGATTTAAATCAAAATATCATTGCAATTGAACGTGCATTGAAACTTATGGATGATGAACGTATTGAATATAGATCAAACAATAAAATTCTTTCAGTTGGGGCACCGGCACATCCATCACATGTAAAAGTAACGCACGATTTTATTGAAAAACGTCTTGGGGTTAAGATTGATTCAGGCTTTATTGAAGGTATCTTGACCAAATTGCAATTTGGTGTCGTAGCAAATAAGTCTGACAATAAAATTACCTATGAGATTACCATTCCAACATTCAGAGCGACTAAGGATATTAATCTTCAAGAAGATATAGTCGAAGAAATAGGGCGTTTTTGGGGATATGAAAAAATTCCGTATATTTTGCCTACACGTCAAATGTCACCGTCCGATAACACAATGGTTACACGTAAACAGGATATAAAAAATCACATGGCATTTGCATTGCAGATGCGTGAAGTTAATAATTATCCTGTATATGATGAGTCATGGCTTTCACAGCTTAAGTATAAACCAAGCGATGGAGTTCAATTGCGAAATCCATTATCTGAAAATGCGCAACAAATGGCGACTTCGCTTATCCCGCATATGTTGAGAAATATTGAGCAAAATAAAGTGCATTATAATGAGCTTCGCTTTTTTGAATTGGGACGCCGTTGGTGGATGTCTGGCTTGGAACCAAATGAACAAAAAACTTTAGCCGGCTTATTTTGGTCTAAAGAAAAAACATTGGATTTTTATCAAATTAAAGATGAGTTGAATTCGCTATTTATGCTTTTACACTTGCCAATTAAATGGGTTAAGGCTCAAGGTAATTTAGCGCCATGGTATAGTCAACATCAAACAGCTTTTTTAATGCATGATAATAAAACTATTGGTATTGCTGGTATAGCAAAGTCGGAATTTTTGGCACATATTACAGAAGGAACAGCGTTTATAGTTGAACTCAATGCTGATTTCTTACTTTCTTACACCGCGCCAACAATGAAATATACCCCACTATCGAAGTATCCATATGTTTGGCTTGATGTTAGTCTTTTGTCGCCAATAGTACAAACTGTTGATGATCTTGAAAAAACAATCAAAAATGCGGATAATCACATCTACAAGGTGGAACTTAAAGATAGTTTTAGAAAAAAAGAATGGCATGATAAACAAGCACTAACAATACGTTTTTACATACGCGATCAGTCTAAGACACTTAATAAGCAGGATATTGATGCTGTATATGATCGTGTTGTTCAAGCAGTTCAAAAGCGAGGCGTTGAGGTACGATGAAATTTTGGAGCAATGCGGTAGTTTTTATATTGCCATTGATACTTGATCGTATTACTAAGTTATGGGCACTCCACAATCTACAACATACTTCAATTGATGTTAATGAATACGTGCGCTTTGAATTGCTTTTCAACAGAGGTATTTCTTGGGGAATGTTTAATTCAACAAGTTCAGTAGGTTTTATTGTGATTAACCTGCTTATCGTAGCGGCGATTTGTTTGGTTTGTTGGTTTACATATATTTTTGCACAAAAAGAAAAATCTCTTGTTGGTTTGCTTTTAATTTTATCGGGAGCATTGTCAAATGGGATAGACCGATTTATGTATCCTGGTGTAATTGATTTTATTGCTGTGCATTATTATAATTGGTTTTGGCCAACGTTTAACATTGCGGATGTTGCGATTGAATTTGGTGCTGTTTGGCTTATTATCCAAGGATTTTATACGTCATGGGAATAGGTAATATAAGTAAATTTATTGCAACGTTAGGTCCAGTAGGTTATTTACCTGCATCAGGAACCGCAGCTTCTGCTATAGTATTTTTTCTATTATTTTTTATTCAGTCCTTTTTAACGCCTATTTCATATTCATTGCTTATATTAATATCGTGTATTGTTGCCTGGTTGGCTGTAAGTTATTATCAAAAGGGAGATGTATCGGAAATTGTTATAGATGAATATCTTGGTGCGCTAGTATCGATGTTTCTTATGCCAGCTAATTGGTATATTTTTTTAGTGGGATTTGCTCTGTTTAGAGTTCTTGATATCTATAAACCATTTCTTATTGGTTATTGTGAAAAAATACCTGGTGCGACAGGAATTCTTTTGGATGATATTGTTGCAGGTTTGGTAACTAATCTTACATTGCATATAGGAATTGCGTTCTTTTTTGTACAATAATAACAATACTTATAAGCAACATTAATAATAGAGTTTCTTTTTTGCACAAAGGTTTCATCTATGTTAATATGAGCCTGTTAATCAATAACAAAATTTTAAAGGATTTTTGTATGAAACGCATGAGTATATTGTTGCTAGGATCATTAATTTCTGTTGCAGGAATTACTGCTAAAGTAGAAGATAAAGTTTTAATTTCTGTGGATGGTAAAGCATATTTAACAGAGGCAGGCTTTGAAGACTTTTTGGACCAGGTTAAAGCATCTGAGCCGCAACTAGTTGTTTATATGCAGATGGATCCAGACGGGATTAGAGAACAATTGCTTCAAGCAAAAAAGCAAGAAGCAATCATGAATGCATGGGCAGATAAAAACAAAATTACCGAAAAAGAAAGCTACAAAAATCGTAAAGCAATAGGCGAACAAGCATTACATTCTATGCTTGTACATCAAGAATTTGTAGAGCAACATAAATCAGAACCAACTGATGCTGATGCGCGTAAATATTACGAAGAACAAAAAATAAAAGATCCTAATCTTGGTACACCAGGTGGTATAATTGCAAAAGGTGTTAAGTTTGCCACTGAAAAAGAAGCAAAAGACTTTCAAGCTAGATTGAAAACGGAAGAGCATGATATTGATGCATTAGCGGATAAGGATAAGAATCTTGATATTCAAGATTTCGGTATCATTTCTGAATCAGGATTTTCATTTGTCGATCCAAAAATTAAAGAAAATATAATTAGTAAAAAGAAATTTCCTTCTAGCGATGTTGTAAAGGTTGCAGAAAACGAGTACTGGGTTGCAGTAGCTTTAGATGAACAAAAGCCTGAGTTTGAACCATTCGACCAAGTTAAAGACGTTATTAAGCAACAGTTAGCAGGCAAGAAAGTCGAAGAGATGTTTGAGCGTGAAATTCCAAAATATGAAAAAGAATTCAAGGTTAAAACATACGCGGAAAATCTGAAAAAACAAACAATGCAACCAGCGACACATGCTGGACCTGCACAAGAAGGAAAAGCGGCTGTAGCACCAAGCGCAACAAGATCACAAGCTGTTTAAACATTAGGTAAGAGCTAGCATGAAATTTACATCATTTGTACATAATCTAGCATTGCTTCTTTGCGTTCTCTTCATTGCAGGTTGCGCAAAAAAAACGCGCAAGCGCAAAATACCATTGAATCAACCTGTAATTTCGCAAGCGATAGTTCCTGAGCCAGAATATATTGAAGAAAATATTGCAGCAGAATTGCCTGCAACAGCAGAGCCGGGCACTATTGAGTTTGATCGTATTGAAGCGATTGTTGAGGGGCCAGTAGGCATAGAACGAATTGCATCATCTGATGTGAAACGGCGTGCGTTTGATGGTGCGGAACATTCTCTCGATACCATCATTGACGAACGATTAGCGGATCAACGAGGGCAGGAAATGAAGATGGAAGTGAGTGACGAAGATATTGATCGTTACTTGTCTATGCGTCAAGGATCCCCGATTTCCAAAGAATATTTAACGGAAATGGCTCGTGCTCATGGATATACATTAGATGAATTCTATGAAGAACTTAAGCGTCTACATCGTTCAAATAACTATATGGACTATGAAGTACATTCTCGCATGGATATACCTGATGCTGAGGTCCAAAAGTTTTATGAAGAACACCCAGTTATGGAAGAGGCTGTTTATTTTATTCAAACTACCTTTGTGCCAATGGATGATAGTAAATCTGAAAAACAACAACTTAATGAACTTCGTTCTTCAAAGGCTCGTGATGCATTGAATCTTGAATGGACAGTGCCTCTTGATTTAAAAGAGGGTGAAGTTGAAGCAGATAAAAAATTCATTCTTACCATGAAAAAGGGTGAAGTTTATGTTGTTCAAGATTTTGATGGATTTACGTTATATCGTCTTCATGATGTAATTGCCTGTAAGCCAGTTCCTCTGGAAGATCGTAAATCTGTAATTCTTAATGAATTACGTCGAGTTAAGTTTGAAAAAGTTCTTGAGCAAATTAAAAAAGAACTACGCAAAAATATTGCTATTTATTACCTAAATAATGATGAGATAACTAAGCAAGAAGAGATTAAAGTACTATAATTTTTCTTGTTCTTTATTTTGTTCAGCAAGTTCAAGTGCTTTTTTGATTAATTCTTTTTTATGTGTTTTCAGTGCAGGCTTTTCTTCAAAGTAAAGATCTAGAAGTGTTTCTAGCTTCATATCTACTGATAGGTTACCACGTTTTTCGCGTGCTACTGGTTTACAAACTGGTATAATACCAACAACAAACATTGCGCTATCACATGCACGTTGTACAGTTTTTAAATCAACTTTACTTTTAAGATTGCTAGGTACATGATATACGATTTTTAAAACAGCATTTTTAATATCATGTTCTTGTATAGCAGAAAGAATTTGTTCTGTTTGATCAAGTGCTTCGTCAGTACTTAATTTAACATCAATTTGTATAAAAGGCCGAGTTGGTGTTTTAATAAATTGGTGTGTAGCTTTATTTTTTTCTGGAATACTAACAAGGCAGAAACCTTTATCTTCTTTTCTTTCTCCAAAATCAACGCGTTCAGGCGATCCTGAATAGACAACAGATGGATAACCATCGTTGTTAAGATCTTGATATCGATGAAGATGTCCAAGGGCAACATAATCAAAAGGTTTGATTGCTAGCTGTGATGGGAGTAGGCAAGGATCATTACCATAAACTGCACGTTTTTCAGAACCAGAAAAAATTCCTGAACTAACAGTCAAATGACTTGCCAATACGGCGGGAATCGTTGGGTCAAGTTGTGCTGCCATTTGTGTAATAATGTTACCTACTGCTTGTGAAAGGTATTCAGTAATATCTGTAGCAGATTTATAAGTATGTTCTTGTGATAATGTGACATTGTTTCTCGTTGGCCATGGAATTCCGACGATGTTTACAGGACCATTTTTAGTGGTTAGATGAATTGTTTGTGGTTTGGCTATTACATGAAATCCATCAACAGGTAAATTGTTAAAAACATCTAACGATGTTGCCTTGCCAAAGCTGAGGGGATTATCGTGATTGCCAATAATAATTATGATCGGAATATTTTTTGCATAAAGACGAAAAAACGATTCCATTAATAACTTTTGTTGAGTTGGACTTGGATTGGTTGTTTTATATGCATCGCCAGAAAAGAGGAAGAAATCAACTTCCTCTTTTAATGCTGTATCAATACAAAAATTAAGCGCTTTATGAAAATCTAAAAGCCTGCTGTGAATTCCGGTTCTAGCATCTATTCTGCCATAGTTTTCTACGCCGTAATGGATATCTGCTGTATGTATAAATTTGATCATGGATTTTCGTTAAATGAATCAGGCACCGTTTTTGTTGCGGCTATGTACGCTGCTTCCAGTTGTTGAGAAATATTTTTTTTTTGTTGTTTAACCATCGTGTAATCTTCTTTGTTAAACTGACGTGAGCGAGCAATAGCTAATGCTTTATCAGGAACATTTTGAGTTATAACAGAGCCTGCAGCAGTATATGCATTTTTTCCAACAATAACTGGAGCAACAAATGCCGTGTTGCTACCGATAAATGCATTGTCTTGTATTTCTGTTTTATGTTTTTCGATGCCATCAAAGTTGCAAGTAATTGAGCCAGCACCAAGGCTAACATATTTGCCAATAGTAGCATCTCCAATATAGCACATATGTCTAATTCGAGTGTATGCTCCAACCTCACTACGATTAATTTCTACAAAATTACCCACTCTTACATGCTCTGCAAGCTTAGTATTTCCACGTACGTGAGCAAAAGGTCCAATACATGAATGATGTTTAATGGTGCTGTCTTTAATATTGGAATGAGAGTAAATATGTACATAATCTTCAAGATGTGTATTGCTGATCATGCTGAATGATTCAATGATACAATTGGTGCCAATTTTAGTTCCTTTGAACAGTTGAACACCAGTACCAATAGAGCTACCTTGTCCAATTTCAACATCTAAATCAATGTGAACACTTTGAGCGGAGCCGAAACGTACACCTTTTTCCATCCATGTACCGATGAGTTCAGATTTTTTAATCTGTTCTGCGCTCCATAGTTCTCGTAAAGTATTAATACCACGAACTGTATCAAATGGAATGTTGATGGTGGATATAGTAAGACCAGCATCAGATCCAAGCTTAACTATTTCTGTAAAATAAAATTCACCAGTGGTAGGATTTTTAGGCAGTTGTGTTATGTATTTGTCGAGAAAGCTACGTTTAAGAAGATAGATACCAGCATTAATGCATGCTACATCTTTATCTAGCTTATCTGCAAATTGTTCAAATTCACTTGCTTCAATGATGCTAATACCTTTATCATCTTCAATAACACGACCATAATTATTAATTGTTGGATCAATATTGTAAGCGGTCATGAATGTCATTGCTGCATCAGTGCTAATATGTTTATCATATAGCGCACGCAATTGATGTGGTTTGATTAAAGGGGTATCGCCATTCATTATTAAAATATGATCTTGCGTCCATGTGCTTTGGGTGCACATAATTGCATGGCCGGTACCGCGTTGTTCGCCTTGATCGACGGTTTTAAAATTATCATTGAAACGTTCTTTTAAAAGAGAAACAACAACTTCTTTTTGGTAGCCAACAACGAAAGTCATAGGAATATTTAAACTGTTGAGCAATGTTGCTGGGTAAAGAATCATTTCTTGGCCACAAATTTTTTCGATTAGTTTGGTTTTACCAGTATTGAATCGTGTTGATTTGCCTGCCGCAAGTACAATAGCTTCAACGTTGCTTAGCATTTGATTTCCCTTTTTGTTTTAACCAATCTTCCTTATTTCTAATACTACACACTCCGCTATTTGCATCAAGTTTTCTTTTAATTTTTTCTTTTAGTGTGCTCTTTTAAAAATAGAATAATAAGGTAGAATGAATAGTATTAATAGCTATGATAATCCATAACAATTTTACACCCGGAGAGATGGCTGAGTGGTCGAAAGCGGCTGCCTCGAAAGCGGTTATTCTGATAATAATCGGAATCGTGGGTTCGAATCCCACTCTCTCCACCAGAAGGTTTTAGAAAAAGATATGAAAATATATACAAAACGAATACCTCTGTTAGTGCTGTTTATTGCGACACTTTTAAGTTCATCATTACAAGCAATTATTGATAATCGTTATTTACCTTTATTTGATGTCGGTCTTCCTCGTTTGCCTCGTAAACCGTCAAATTTTTTTGTGAATGTGTTTACTATGCAAGCAAAACAGGGATATGACTACGATGGTGAAGAAGTACATATTGCAGAGTTATTTGGTAAATATGATTTATATGCCCTTAATAATTCAATGAATAAAGTAGGCATTGTTAATCCATTATTTTTAGATCCTTGGTATCTGCAAAATGAAATTATATGGAACATGACCGGCAAAATACAAGTACAAGGTATTAGCTTTGGCTGGGAACAAGCATTGGGTTGTCATCTAGCTGTTGGTGTTAAAAGTGGTTTTTTACATGCAACATCAGAGCAACGATTTTCATTATCACAAGAAGCACAAAAAGCATTTAAAATTACAGACAATGGCCAGCTTTTTCAAGGTCAGGCAGTAGCCTTAGAATTAGCGCGATTAAATGCTAATACTCTCTTAGGCATAGAGCCACCGTATTGGAAAAAAGATTCTTGGCAAGATACAGAGATTTATGCTCGACTTGGGGTTACTTGGGATTATGTTTTAAAATGTCGTAGCATTGATTTGGGTTTGATTATAGGTGGTATTGTTCCAACAGCAGCAAAGCGATATATATTTAATACAGCTTCTATCCCATTGGGTGGAGATGGTTTTCCGGGAATGTATTTTAAATTGGAAACTCAATTAGAAGCACGGGAGGATTGGTTTTTAGGTCTTTGGATGCAAGCAACATATCGTTTCAGCAAAATTCACAAGGCAAGAATGATGGTTGATGAAGAAAATCCGTTGTGGGGTGTTGTAGTTGCAGATGCTAAAATTTCACCAGGAATTACATTTGGCATTTCGCCATTTGTTGCATTAGAAGATTTTTATGAAGGCTGGGGCGCATTAGCTCGCTTTACTTATATTTATCATGGTAAGGATTGTTGGAAAGATTTGCGAGAAAATCCAACAGTTACTATTGAGCAAGATAAACTTTATGATTGGTCCGGATGGATAAAAGAGTATGTTTCCTTAGGATTGTTATATAAGGGTTGTCCTGGATGGTTTGGCAAACACTGCGTACCACAATTTTATTTTACGGTAGATATCCCAGTACATTTATTTGCTTCGCGCATGTCCGCAAAGACATATAAGTTCACTTTAGGCTTTGAAGTTAATTATTAAAAAATCTTTAGGAGAGAATATTCATTATGGCAAAAGATAAAAAATTTATGAGCTATTTTCCTGCTCGTAAGTTATTCGGTTTTTTTTCCAATGATTTGGCGATTGATTTAGGTACAGCAAATACTTTGGTATTTGTTCGTAATAAAGGAATCGTTTTGGACGAACCATCGGTAGTTGCTGTTGCGGCAAAAACCAATAAAGTTTTAGCAGCAGGAAAGGTTGCCAAGGAAATGCTTGGTAAAACACCAGATAGTATCATTGCATGTCGGCCATTGCGTGATGGTGTAATTGCAAATTTTGAGTTAGCAGAAAGTATGCTTCGTTACTTTATCCGTGCTGTTCACGATAATCGTCGTACATTGATTAAACCGCGAATGATAATTGGTGTGCCATCTGGAATTACACAAGTTGAACGTCGTGCTGTAAAAGAATCAGCAAAACAGGCTGGTGCCCGTGAGCCAGTACATACGATTATTGAGCCAATGTTGGCTGCGATTGGTGCTGGACTTCCTGTACAAGAGCCATGTGGTAGTATGATCGTTGATATTGGTGGTGGTACGACTGAAATTGCTGTGATCACATTAAGTGATGTGGTATTTTGTCGCTCTATTAGAGTGGGTGGTGATGAAATGGATCAAGCGATTGTTCAGTATGTTAAAAGAAAATATAATCTTTTGATCGGTGAACGTACAGCAGAAGAAATAAAGATTCAAATCGGTACCGTTATGCTTGATGCTAAAAAAGAGGGTGAGCCTGACAGCATGCCAGTTAGAGGTCGAGATCTTCTAACCGGTGTTCCAAAAACAATTCAATTATCATCAGCAGAAGTTAATGAATCATTGCTTGAAACGGTAGCACACATTCTTGAAGGTGTCCGTGTTGTGCTTGAAAATACCCCCCCTGAGTTGGCATCTGATTTAGCCGATCGTGGAATTATGATGGCTGGTGGTGGTGCTCTACTTCGTGGACTTGATAGACTTATTGCAAAGGAAACAGGATTGAAAGTTTCTGTTGCAAAAGATCCATTACTTTGTGTGGTTAATGGAGCAGGTAAGATATTAGAACATCTTGATTTGTATCACGATACGCTTGGAAAATAAGTGGCTACGTTTAAAAAACAATATGGGCAACATTTTTTGCGAGACAGTCGATATCTTCACTGTATATTTAATGCTGCCAATTTGACACCAGAATCATCTGTTTTTGAAATAGGTGGTGGGGATGGTTTTTTGACTCGGGCGATTTTAGGCTTTGATATTAAGCGGTTATGGGTATTTGAAATTGATGAAGAATGGGCAACCGAGTTAAAAAAGATTCAGGATGATCGGTTAACTGTATTCCTTGATAATATTCTTGATGTTGATTTTAGTCGGTTTGAAAAAGATAAGCCATGGACATTATTGGCAAATCTTCCATACAATATTACATTTCCTATTTTGCATATGCTTCAAAAAAATAGACATTTTTTGAATGAGGGTGTGATTATGATTCAGGAAGAAGTTGCGCAGAAAATATTGGCAACTCACGGTAGGGGCTATGGTTATGTTGCTCTCTTTTTTCAAAGATATTTTGACTGGAAACTCCTTGATAAGGTTCCTCCAGCAGCATTCTATCCGCCGCCAAAAGTATTTTCGCGATTACTTTATTTTAAGCCCAAGGTAGATATTGTTGCAATACCACAGGAAGAGAAGTTTTGGAAATTTATTAAAGTGTGTTTTAAACAACCAAGACGAACTCTAAGTAATAATTTACGAGGTACACAATATTTAGAATATTTTAATGAAGAAACACGTGCATTGCGTGCGCAACAATTGAATATGCAAGATTTATTAGATTTATGGTCAAAAATTATAGCTTAAGCTTTTCGTGAATAGTATTTTTGTTGATATTCTTGGTAGTAATTAAGTGGAATACAATCTCTTATAGCTCCTATGAATTTGGAAATAAGTTGATTAGGCATGAGAGCTTGAACCAATGTTTCTGGATTTATTTGATTGAAGCACAATGTACCATCCTTGACAGTAATATCAATTGCTAAGTTAGTAAGAGGGCTGTTTTGTGCCACATTACGAATCATAGGTATAAAAGCTGCAACTGGTACTGGATCAAGAGGACTACGGTTTTCTTTGTGTCCCCATGAAAAGAACCACAATTGAGCATGATTTGGGTCTATTTTAATACGCTTTGATTTGTTCCTTACAATATTTTCTTCAATCATTCGAATGCGTATTTGATTCAATTTTTTTGGCAATGGATTTTGTTTACTTTTAATAAATGTTCGTGTTGGGGTAGCATCAGTAGAAAACCAATCCATAGTCTGAACGCTATCTCCTTGAGAATAGATATTATATATTTTTTTAAACATAGGGTGTTTGATAAGATTAAGACTACAGCGTTGAATTGGTGTTCCTAAAAGTATGAGTTCATCAATACAAAGAGTGGTATCCTTGGGTGTTATCTGTGCTAAGTTGATACACACGTTACCACCATGGCTATAGCCAATAAGGTGAATTCTAGTATTAATACCACTGCCGTTATATATCTTTACTTCATTTGTAAGTGCAGCAAGAAGTTCTTTTGCAGCTTGCATACGCGCAGGGCGGTTTAATTGTCCTGTCCATCCAAACGTATAGTAGTTAGTCTTTCGGGCTTGGATATCGGCTTGTTTATTGACTAGATCGTAAATATGAGCAAAAAGGCTTGGAGCATCACCATATTGGAACTTGTTAATATTAATATATTTGAGACCTAATGATCCAATTGGTTGTGATTGATAAAAGAACGGATCATTACGCATCGCGGCAGTCTTTTTGGTATACGTTGTTGTTTGATTATCTACACGCAATGCATGGATAAGTTGCCCAGTTGTCCTTGGAGCATTAACCGTTCCATGAACAAATACTACAATATCCTGTTCTACCTTCTGCTCCATAAATAAATGATCTTTATTGTGCAGCCAAGAGTACGCCTGTTCAATAGAAGCAAGCGCTAAAATAAAGTATAATATTCTCTTGATATACACAGTTTTATTCCCCATTTTTATCCTATAGTATTTATATTAGCAACTTTTACACAAATAGCAATTGCGAATTGTTACATAATGAAATATATAAAAAATGATAGAAAGTGCGATTGAGAAGGGATATCGGTCTAAATTATAGGGGTGGCAATGCGGATAAGTTGATTAGGAGCGCAATCGAAGTTGTTGCCGTGCTTTTCGAACCAAGGCATTAAAACGCGAGCGATAGGTTCGTTTATAATTTTGAGGGGAATAAGCCTTTACTTTACGTTGGAGCCAATGTAGGTCAGATTTGGTCATTGAATTGATATATTTTTTATCTTTGCTTTCAAAACTATTGTCATAGCTTGTAACCATTGTTTGGCCAGATTTCGGTGATATTTCTATTGTCATGGTATTGGTTGTTCCTAGATCATCAACTGTTTTGGTTATAAATGGGGTAAATGCGGCTACTGGGAATGGTTGTAGCGGGAAGTGGGGGCGATACCATTTTTGAGTCCAACCAAAGAACCAGAGTTCAATATGGCCGGGATAGACTCTTTTTTTTGTTTTTTCAGCATATTCACGACCTAATTTATATGGTGTTTTTCGTCTATTGAAGCGCAGGCGGACTTGTTTGAGTTTTTTGGGTAAGTTGGGGCCTTCGAATGTGCGAGAGGTTTCTGATCCAGAAATGAAGTCAAATTTTTGGATCCTATCCCCAAGTGAGTAGAGGTTATATACATTTTGATATAATGGAGATCTAAGGCCTTTGTAACTTTCTTCTTGTATTGGGGTGCCATAAAGTATTAATTGATCAATGGTAAATGGCGTCTTTTTGCTATTGACGTACTTATATAAGCTAAGGCCTACATTTCCACCATGACTAAAACAGCAGAGAATTATGTGTATTGGGTTATCATTGAATTCTTTTAACTTATTTATTTCACGTACTAATTCTTCATAAAGTTGTTGTGCAGCAAGGTCTCGAACGTTTTTATTGAGTAATCCAGACCAACCAAACGTATAATATCTATTGATTCTTCGTTTGGGGTAACATTTTTTGTTAAGAAGATGAAACGTTTTGCCAAATGCTTGAGCTGCATTGCCCGGGTGTGATTTAGCAAAATAGATAGGTTTTAGTCCAAATCCCTGGATTGGTTGGCATTGATAAAAGAATGGGCTTTTGCGATATAACTTATTCATGCGAGTGAGCATGGTGGGTTGAATTTCTTTATTTTTGAGCTTGAGTACATCAAAAAAAGTTATATATGGCATGACAGTGCCATGTATAAAAATTGTGATCCATTGTTCTGTATTTTTATCTGCATATGTAGTCAAACTATACAGTAACAAACAGAATATTATTTTTTCTTTACCCTTCATATTCAACTTCTCTTTTTGATCCATATTATAGCAAACTGGTTCTTTTTTTATATAGATTTCGTTTAGTGTATCAATCTTCGATATTGTTAGGAAAGAGTAATGTTTTTTTTCATGCCGACCATAGTAGTTTTAGGTTTGATGGGTCTAACTATTTGGTGGTTTTTACTTGCACATGAAGAGTGTCAATCGTGTACGCATTATAATCACTACCATGCTTCCAATACGAAACTTAAGCTTGCATTGAGTTTGATTTGTTCAGCCTTGTTTTTGTTTGGAATTTTTAATATTTTTCCTATTTTTCATAATAAATGGGTTATGTTTTTCCTAGCAACGCCGGTACAATTTTGGGCTGCATGGATGTTTTATAGCATGGCATGGAATGAAATAAAAAAGCGTTCTGCAGGTATGTTTACATTGATTGTATTAGGAACGACCATAGCCTATTTGTATTCTATATTTGTGATCTTTTTTCCTTTTTTATTTAAGAAGGCGGGAATTCCTATTCATTACTATTTTGATACTGCGGTAATGATTATTACATTTATTTTGTTGGGAAATTATTTAGAAGAACGGGCAAAAAGTCGAACATCACAAGCATTACAAAAATTGATTGGATTGCAGGCAAAGACGGCTACGATTTTTAAAAATGACAATTGGATTCAAGTTTCAATAGATCAAATTCAATTAGGGGATCGCCTTTTAATTAAGTCTGGTGAAAAAATTCCTACAGATGGTGTAATTATTTCAGGCCAGGCTATTGTGAATGAAAGCATGGTAACAGGTGAGAGTAAGCCTATTCATAAGCAAAAGGGCGATTTTGTTATTGGTAGCACTATTAATGAAAGTGGTTCTTTTGAAATTGAAGCAAAAAAGGTTGGTAAAGAAACTTTTTTATCACAGATTATTGCCATGGTTGATCAAGCACAGCATTCACGAGCTTCTGTACAGCAACTAGTTGATAAAGTTTCTGCTATTTTTGTTCCTATTGTTATTCTTTTGGCATTAGCTACATTCTTGATTTGGTTTTATTTTGGACCACAACCAAGGTTGGTTCAGGCATTAGTTAGCATGGTTTCTGTATTTATTGTTGCATGCCCTTGTGCACTTGGATTAGCTACACCAACATCTATTATGGTCGGTATTGGAAAGGGTGCGCAGCGAGGTATTTTGATTAAGGATGCGCAAGTATTAGAAACTGCAGCAAACTTATCCGTGATAATTTTTGATAAAACGGGAACATTAACAGAAGAAAAACGTTCTGTTAATCAGATGCATTTTCTACCCGATCTCAGTGAGCTTGCTAAAAGGCAGCAGTGGCCAACAGATGATTTTGAGTCGTTCTTATATACCGCTGTTAGTTCAATTGAGCAACAATCAACACATCCCGTTTCTCAAGCTATTTATAAATTTTTACAAATAAAAAAACCAATACGTATTGAACTTACAAATGTTAAGCCTGTATTAGGTTTGGGCGTCACAGCACAGATTGATAATTTATCTTTTGCCATTGGATCTGAGCGTTTTATGCAGGATCAAAATGTAAGCATTGATTCCAATTTTCAAAAAGCTGTACAGGATTTTTCTCAGAGTGGTAATACACTCTCATTTGTTGCCGTTAATGAAGTTGCTGTGGTGCTATTTAGTATTGCAGATCAACTTCGCTCAGGTGCTAAAGAAATGATTGAACAGCTTAAGAAGATGGGCATTGAGAGTGTAATTATATCGGGTGACAATACAATTATCGTTAATAACATTGCAAAAGAATTAGGCATCACACGCGTATTTTCAGAGGTGTTACCTGCAGAAAAGCAAAAATATGTTAAACAGATACAACGGGCAGGAAAGAAGGTGGGTATGGTTGGTGATGGTATCAATGATGCGCCGGCGCTAGCTGCAGCAGACATTGGGATTGCAATGAGCGGTGGTACTGACGTAGCTATAGAATCAGCTGGAGTTGTACTATTGCATAGTGATATTTTATTAGTGCCACAAATAATTAAATTATCGAAATTGACGATGCGGAATATACGCCAAAATTTGGTTTGGGCTTTTGGGTATAACATTGTTTTAATACCAGTTGCTATGGGTATATTGTATTACCCATTCGGTATTATGATTACCCCAATTTTTGCAGGAGCTGCCATGGCACTTTCTAGCTTATCTGTTGTACTCAATGCATTGCGTTTACGATATATAAAAATATATGAGGAGTAAAATGTTTACAAGATGCTTAGAATGTATTAAAAATTACAGTAAATTTTTTGTGCATTGGATACGTGTTACATGGCAAATGGCGTGGGGTATTAGCAAATTAACTCAAGCCAAGCCACCACGAATAACCTTTTTTGGAGGGGTTCAACTTAAACGTGATGACAAGCATGCGAAAGCAGCCTATAAACTTGCAGCAAAGCTTGCAAGTGCAAATATCGCTGTTATTACTGGTGGTGGACTGGGGCTTATGGAAGCGGCAAATTGTGGTGCACGATCTGCAAAATCTTCCGCTGCAAATATAGGAATAACAGTACGTGGGCTAGATCGAGAAAATCTTGAAAATACATGTTCAAGAGATCTGATCGTTATGGAATTTTTTTGTGCTCGTAAATGGTTGCTTATTAACTATTCTACCGCCTTTGTAGTATTTCCAGGAGGCTTTGGAACGATGGATGAATTTAGTCAAGTTATAACACTTATTCAAACAAAAAAAATTAAACAAGTTCCAGTAATTTTATTTGGTGTTGATTACTGGCGTTATATAATGCTTTGGTTGAAAGAATCTGCGTTACCAAATAATTTAATAACACAAAAAGATTTGGATCTGATTATTGTTTCAGATGACATTGAAAAGGTATTTACAGTTTTAAATGAAGAATGTCGTGGTACTTGCTTATTAAACATATAATTGGTGTCTTTGACAGCTAGACTAAAATGCGTTAATTTTGAATCATGATGATGCAACTGTTTTATTCATTTAAAGGAGATCTAAAAATGGTTACCAAAAAAATTACTACGCTTTCTTTAGCGCTTTTATTAAGTTCTGGTGCTTATAATGTATGTGCAGAAGAAGAAGTTCTTTGTGATACGCCTGTTGAAGTACAAGCGGTGGAGCCGGTGGTCACAACTGAGCAAACACCACTAGAACAAAGTGCTTTAAGTTATGAAAATATTGATGCACTATGTAAATCAAAAGGCATTATTATTTCCTGCTCATGGTTAAAAAAGGAAAATACAGATGCAACAGTCTGGAAAAATCATTTGGAATCCATGTTTGAAACAGCCCAAACAGAGCCGTCACCACATTTTGCAGATTTACTTGGTTTAATTACTAAAACGGATAGTTCAATGCCACATAACGGTCAGTTGGTATTATCACAAGAGAAACTTGAGCAAGATCAAGGAATCAAAAGAACTAAAAAAGAAGATATTGATTTTCCATCGATTGCTCAAGCCAATGATCAAGTCCAATTTACAATTCGTGTAAATGCTGATGAATATACCCCAGAAAATTGGAAACTCATTTTGACACGAATTATTGACTTTGCTGATCGTAAAAATGTTAATCCGGAAGATGAGACACTTACAATTTCAGCATTGTTATCATCTCTTGATGAAGTTGAGCGTGCACCAGTTGAAGTAGTAGATACAGTAGTAGCCATGGAAGAAAAGGCTGTAGAGACTTTATAAAAGTTTTAAAATAATATTTTATTGAAAAAAAGAGCTAGGAAATTTTCCTAGCTCTTTTTTTATTTTACGATTTTTTTGTTGGTTTCTCATTTTGTTTTTTAAGAAATTCTTGTAATGCTTTATATTGTGCTGGACTACAATCGGTTAAGCCTGTGGTAAAGTTAAAACCAGCTGTAAGTTCTATGCTAGGTACATCCGTGACTCCTTGTTCACTGATATATAAGACACATTTTTTTGGTAATGTTCTAATATGAAAACAAAATTGTTGTCGAGTTGTATCGCTTGTATAATGATTAGTTTCTCCTTCATGTGAATCTGGCTCCTTCCAGCCATCCAAGATGATTATATCACCCATTTGTATGTTGGTTTTTGAATCACCAGTGAGTTTAAAATTTTCAGTATTTTTTGGATGAATTGTAGGGTTATTATAAATGGTATGTTTTTTAGCAGATATTGTACTTCCAATTTGAATAATTTCTCCATCGCGATAGCGATAGACGTTATAAAGATATCCTGGACTTGTATCTTCTGGATCAAAAGTTAGTGTAGTACATTTGCTTACACCACTCGTGACTTCAAGTGAAAAGTCACTTTCTTGATTGATAGTTTTACTAAAATCAAAATCCTCAGTACGACTAGTTTCTATAAAGCAAGATGACAATATTAGATAAAGAAATAGATTATTAATTTTCATAATTACCCCCTATTTTATTCCAAGCATAGTAAATAATAACAATAATAGGCAATGATTATAAAGATATTTGCTTTTTTATTTGATGAATAGCCGTACTTTTTTGAGAAAATTGTATTGTATTCATACTAAATTCTTTGGCAATTTTAAGATTTTTTGGTTTATCATCAATGAAAATAATCTGTTTGGGATTTAGCTGAAATTTGTTAAAAAACTTTTCAAAGGCTTGTTTATCTGGTTTAGCAATGTAATTATCTTCCTTGGTTGATCCAATGATACCGTTAAAAAGAGAGAAAATTCCAGGAAATTTAGCAGCAATAATATCTAAAGATTCAGAACCAATATTGGAAAAAATATAGATTTGATGATCACGGCCATGCAAAATTTTGATGAGCTCCACAGTATTTTCTATAGGTTTGAGTGCATTAGCGACTTGTAGAGCAGCTTGTCGATTGGGGTTTATAATAGGAAATTTGTCCATCATGCGCACAATAAATGCTTCAAGTACTTGACTTGTCAACCACCAGCGGATTGCAATGTAGAGGAAGTATGGATTAAGGCATGCAATAAAAATATTTTTTTTGGCAGGTGCCTTAAGAAATTCTTGTATTACCTGATATTTATCAAGTTTGAAAATTACACCATGAAGATCAAAGACAAAGATCGGATTGTTTATCTTTTTTGCCGGGAGACAGGTAGTTTGAGTATAGAATTTACTAAACATTTTTACTGAAGAATACCTAAGTTACTGAGTATATCATTTGTTTGGTTTATACTTTTAAACAGTATACCACAGATTCCGACATTAGCAGCACGCTTAATATTGCCATGTGTATCATCAATGAAAATATAGTGTTCAGGTTGGTGTCCTAAAGTAGTTGTCGCAAGCTCTTTAACCTGATCGAACGACTCTGCATGCTTTTTAGTTAGATTTCTATTGGCAATTCTACGATACCATTGCGCATCAAAGAGGGCAAAAAGCTCAGGATGTGCTTTTGCTTGCCACTCAATGCTTGTTTCAGGTGTATTAGAAAAGAGGATAAGTTTATAGCCATTATCTTTTATTTTTTTTAATAATTGTATAGCTGGTGGATCCATTTTAAATGAATTAACGAGTAAAAGATTCGCAGCTTGGTACGATCGATTATTAGATCCACTATTAAGATATTGTAGAAGATTGAATTCTTGTACAGGTTTGGTATGGAAAGGCTTTTGAATATAATAGCTTGCGGTTCTAAAGATTCTTTTGAACTTATCTGGATGATACCAGAATGTATTCCAAACATTTGACCAATCAGTAAAGGCAAAAACATTATGAAAATCTACAAGAAATACCGTATTGTTAGGCGTTACTTGGCTTCCTTGCTCTAATTTTAGACATGAGCGGAGCTCTTCTAGTTGGCTATTTGATTTGGGTAAAATTGTAATAGCAGACATACCTAAAAAGATAGCTAGAATAATATTTTTAATTACTCTCATTTTTTTCCTTATCAGTTATAGAATTGCAAACTTGTTAAGAATGATTGCCGTTCGTGCTGCGTTAGTAAATAGAATACTGCAAATACCGGCTTTATAAGCTTCTTTTATATTGCCTTTTTTATCGTCCAAAAAAATATAATGTTGGGGTGTGAAACCAAGTTCCTGAGGTAGGGTTTCTTTCAAATGAATAAAACGAAAGGCTTTAAGTTTAGATGCGAACTTATTTTTTGGTTCTCTAATATTAATTGCGTAGAACAACTTAAAGAGTTCAGGATGTCGTTGTTGTTGTATAGCAAGCGTTTCTGGTAGCATGTCAGAGAAAAAAATAAGCTTATACCCAGCATCCCTGAGACTTTCTAAGAGATGTACGGTATCAGAATCAAGTTTATATGAGTTAATCAGAAGGATGTTAGATTCTCTACATTGTTGATTACAGTCTGCATGATTGAGATAATGCTCTAAAATGCTTTCTTCATCATTTTTAAAACCTACAGCTTTTTTATAAAGATATGATACAAGACGTATGCTTGTTTTGAATTTTTGTGGATGTGCATGAAAATTTTTAAGAGCTTCTTGTATATCTAGTTGTGCGATAACTCTGTGAAAATCAACCAAAAACACTGTATTTTCAGGGGTATATGGAGTTGAAGTTGCGGGACATTTGATATTGTTTGTATCAATGATTGGATGTTCAAATACAAGATCTTCTGCTGCGAATAGACTATTAAATTCAAAATGGTTTATGATAAAAAATAATCCTAAGCCAATTAGTATTAATATTGTCAGTTTTTTTATAATATTCATCATACCTCATGATATAGAATTTATTTTTTTGGGTGCAAAAGCTCCTGTAGATCGAGTTCACAATATCTATTGATTATTTTGTTAGATTCTTCTAATTGTTCTGGTTTTTTAGCTGTATTAATACCTATACAGAACATACCGGCACCACGAGCTGCCTTGACGCCTGTTGGAGAATCTTCAATAGCGATACATTCTATTGGGTCTATTTTAAGTTGGCTTGCGGCATGTAAGTATAATGCTGGATCTGGTTTACAGACGTTATTAACATGAGAGATGTTATAAATATGTTCGCCAAAATATTTTTCTAAATTGAGTTTACGCTTTGTTATAGCAACAGTGCTATCTATAGCATTTGTTGCTAAAGCATTTTTTAAACCATATTGTTGAGCGATTGAGTGAAATTCTGTGAACCCCTCAATAAATTTAATATCTTCTTCATATTTTGCATCAGTAAGTGTTTTCATTTCATGGATGAGCTGTTCTACATCATCATCCAGATTGGCTATATCTTTAAGAATTTGACAACTTTTATGTAGGGAAAGTCCAACAATTTTTTTGTCGTGTTCTTTTTTAAAATCTTCACAATAAGCAACGCCACGCTTTGCTAATAGGTCATTGGTTGCTTTTGTCCAGATTTGTTCGGTATCAACGATGGTACCGTCCATATCGAAGATTATAGCTTTGTATTTCATGATTGTCCCTTTTCGTGTATAATACTAGACATATCCCCAAAAAAGTTAACAAGCTATGATCCAAAAAGGATTCTAAGAAAAAGTATACCTAATTAAGAGGACATAAGGTAATATTATGAAAAAAAATAATGTTTATATACTGCATTCAATAGCACAAACCATATCAACTTGTCTTGGCTTTGAATTAGCCAAGCAGATCAAATGTTCTATGATTATTGGTTCGCAGACCATGTTTTTTTCTGCTGGGAGTATGGTAGCTCCCCTATTTGGTAACAACCCAAGGACTTTATGGGTATTTGGATTGTTTATAGCTCTAAAAGCTATATTTATGTCATATTTCATGACACAACCAATAAACTTGTTATTATTATACCATATTCCACTATTTATTGCAGCAGCCTTCTTTGCACCACGTTCTAAATGGCTTATTACAGCCTTCTTTATAGCAACAATGGGAGCCTTTATTTTCAATCCAATAGGTGGTCAAGCATGGATATATGCTTTATTATGGATTATTCCAATGCTCGCTAATCTCTTTTTTACAGGTTTATTTGTTAGGGCTTTACGTAGCACATTTGCTGCTCATGCAATTGGGTCACTGATTCACCTTTATACGATGCCTATGGCAGCAGGTTTATGGATATCAATTATACCTGTAGTACTTGTAGAACGATTATTATTTGCCTGTGGTATTATGATTGTCTACTATGCAATACAGTGGGTAACAAAACGCATTGCTAATCTCAACTTAGTTGGATCTTATCAATCATAATTTTTAGGTAAAACTCTATGATTAAGCATCTGGCATGTATAATGGATGGCAATCGTCGGTGGGCAAAACAACAAAATCGCATGCCATGGGATGGCCACAGCGAAGGGGTTAAAACGGTCAAAAAGGTCGTTAATTATTGCTTGGAAAAAAATATTGAATATCTAACGCTTTATCTTTTTTCTATAGAAAATTTTAAGCGATCTGCTGAAGAAAAAAAGTATCTCTTTTCAGTTATTGCACAACAAGCTGAATTGGAAGTGCCGGAATATAATGCCAAAGGCATCAAGATTAGGTTTGTAGGTCAACGAGATCTATTTCCGGAGAGTGTTATTCAGATGTGTAATCGTGTAGAAGAGCAAACAGCTCATAATACGAACCTCACATTGAATCTTTTATTTTGTTATGGTGGTCAACAAGAGATAGTTGCTGGTGTGCAACGATGTGTTCAAGCTGCGCAAGCAGGAGAGCTTGATGTTTCTCAGCTTAGTATTGAAACAATGAAAAATTATCTCTGGATGGGTAATATTCCAGATCCGGAAATTGTTATTCGTACCGGCGATTGTGCGCGTTTGAGTAATTTTTTACTTTTTTATGTAGCATACAGTCAATTATATTTCCTAGATGTCTTATGGCCAGATTTGACGCCAGAGCACATTGATCAAATTATTGTAGAATTTAATGGTGGTAAGCGAAACTTTGGAAAATAGTATGAAAATTACCGTTCTAGGCGAAGGTTCATGGGGCACAGCAGTCAGTACAGTTTTAGCAGCTAATGGCTATGATGTTAATCTCTGGTGTCATGATTCTGCATTAGTGCAAGAGATCAATACCAAGCATACTAATAGTCGCTATATGCCGGGCATTTTTTTATCTCCTCAAATTAAGGCATCGAATGATATTGAGTTTGTGCTCAAGGATGCAGATTGGATTTTTGAAGCGGTACCAGTAGTGTACTTGCGTTCAGTGCTTCAAGAAGCAAAACCATACTATGTAGATACTCAAAATTGGGTAGTTCTTAGTAAGGGAATTGAAAATGATACATTATTGTATCCATCGCAGATGATTCAAGATGTCTTTGATGACATGGCTAATTGTGTTGTATTGGGAGGACCTAGCTTAGCCCGAGAACTTGTTGAGCAAAAAATTACTGGTATCGTATTGGCAAGTGAGAATCAATTGTTAGCACAACAATTGAAGCAATTAATGGTGAATACTTATTGTTTACCATATTTATCCAATGATCCATTAGGTGTTCAGATTGGCGGTGCATTGAAAAATGTTGTTACTTTGGGTGTTGGAATGCTTAAAAGTACGAATTGTTGTGACAATACACAAGCATGGTTTTTGACACGCGGGTTTGCTGAGATTGTATCTATTGCGGAATATTTTGGTGCACAAGCATTAACATTATATGGATTGTCTGGTCTTGGAGATCTTATTTTATGTGCAACGGGAACTGGTAGTAGAAATTTTGAAGTTGGAGCTGCGCTTGGCAAGGGAGAATCACTTGAGTCTATTTTACAACGCACTGGCTATACTCCAGAAGGTATTAATACACTCAAATCTCTCAACAATATTATTACTGATAATAATCTCACTGCACCAATCTGTGCAGGACTCTATAAAGTGGTATTTGAAGGTATGAACTTTGATACTCTTTTACAAAAACTTATTTCCGTTTAGCAAGTAATTGTATTGCGCAAGGTTGGGATAGATCTACTAATGTTCCAGGTAGAGGTTTTTGTTCTACAACGACATAATGATGTATAGCGTATTGTGGTTGGCCTTCTGCATAGCGAATATTTGGAGTAAGTTGGTACATTTTACAAAACTCAATCACATCAACAAGATTTTCTCTAAGACAATTAGGGAATATATGCATGTTGTTTTTCGGGCTACTAATATATAACGTAATTTTTTTTGAACGCAAAGGTTCCCCTGCTTGCGGGCTTTGGCATACACATGTATTGGCTGGCATTGGAGAGTTAACCGAGAATATTTCGTACTTTATTTTATTTTTGTTTAGCAGCATTATGCATGTTTCTAAATTTTTATTGCATAGATCTGGTGTGGTTAATACAGGAGGTTTTTTTGATGTTACAAGAAAGATTGAATAGTTTGGTTTGACTCGGTCTAAAGGACTTGGAGTTTGTCGTAAAATAGTACCGACAGGAAGTTCGGCATCTTCCTTTTCAGCAAGTATTCTTACATTAAGTTTTTTGGCTGAGAGTTCTTTAATTCCTTCATGAATTGGTAATCCAACAACGCGGGGAACTTCTATGGTTTTAATAGAAAATACTTTGCCCATGAACCAATAACCAAATACAAAAAAAAGGAATGGCGTAACCCACAAAAATTTTTCAATCTTCATGGGTATCATTATACGCTATTTGTTACTTTTTGTCATTTGTTAGCAAAAGAATATATAGGCAAATTTTTGTAATACTATCAAATAGGTGGAACTTTATCGGTTGAATTGATTGATCTAAATTCATAAGGTCTTTCTTGCAAATTAAAGATCGGAGAAGGACTACTTATAGTAGATGAAGAAGGAATACTTTGTGAAGATGCTGAACTCCATGGTGCATCATCGTCTTCAAAATCATTTGATAATTCAGCTACAATTATAGAAAGATATATTTCTGGTACGAGTGTTAACAATTTAGACCAAGTAGCCTTTTGTTCTTCTCTTGTCATCGGTTCAGTTAAAGATTTCAAGAACTTGGTTTTTTCATATTGAAGTTTGGTAGTAAGAATACTTTTGAGTGCTTTTTCTTCGCGCTTTGTTTTTGGGTTAAAGCTGTTTGAGTGAGTTTCACCAAAAATTGAACTTAAAATTTCTGTGCGTCTTTGAGGTGTGAATGACGGACTTTGAAGAGCATCGTATAATCGAGCAGCAAGCTGTCCTGTTTCACCTCTTTGAGCCCTTACAACAAGATCTGCTGCATTTTCTTTTTCAGAAAGTTTTCGAGCGATCCAGCTTGGGCTTCTCATTATTGTAGGACTTGGTATAGCATAATTTGTATTAATTATTAATGTAAAAAATACGGACATTACAAATTTAGTATATTTACTCACCAACTTTTTCTCCTAATAAAGGTTTACATAATCACATTCTAATATATTAGCTATATGAAATAAAAAAAGCAAACATTTTATATTTAAAAGATTTGTTAGTAAATTTATATATCGTCTTCAAGCGTGTTATTGAGTGATATTTTGCTGTAATGCTTCATGTAATTGTTCTAATCGACGATCTACTTGTCGATTTCTTTCAATGAATTCCCGCTCTTCACGAATTTGTTCAAACCATAAAAGCATTGCTTGGATGTTGATTGGGTGTTCGGCATTAGGTTCTAATATTGTTACAAAAGGTATTTTTGGCCTTGGCATTTGAATTGGATATTTATGGGAACTGATGGAGGTGTTTGTGAATATCAAGACCAAAAAAGGAAGTATAATTTTGTTCATATTTTTCTTATTTTTTATTAGAAAATGAGGGGCAGACAATAAGCCGGATTCTGTCATTCACTATGTGAATGTGGCAACCATGTATCTATGCGACATACCCGTACGTTTAACCAGAACGAAGACCGACACGTACCTACTTTGTCTTGCTCCCGGTAGGGTTTGCCCCCAAAATGTATTGCTACATCCTGTCGGGTGCTCTTACCACCCGTTTTCACCCTTACCTTATATAAATAAGGCGGTTATTTTCTGTGGCACTGTCCATGGGCTTACGCCCTCCTTGGTTGAATAGCCTCCCAAGGTACCGTTTCGTTAGGAGTCCGGACTTTCCTCTCATACAATGTATGAGCGATTGCCTTGTCTACCCCCTATTTTTAATGACCATAAAATTAGTATCATTATAAGATTAACAGAAATGTTACAATTTGTAAAAATTAAGCAAAAAGGTGCTCCTAGAAGCATATATTGAATAAAGAAAGCATGCATTATAAGAGTAAATATGAGCATGCCCAGAGCTGAGACAATTGTGATCTGAGAGAGGCTTGCAAGGGTGTTTCCGAGTGGTATTAATATGATCCATAAAAGAAGGCCAAGCCCAAAAAAGCTATAAACTAGTTGAGACTCTAATGAAAGAAATATTAGGCACAAAACAAGGAGGATATTGTTTGAAAAAGTGTGCTGGGTAGTAAGTGTTTTTAAAATGAAAAAGCATAGCAGCGATTGTACAGTATATTGTTGTAATATAATGAATGCACTGAGATCAATACAAAAAAAGAGCAATAAAAAAATGTATGGCTGAAGATGTAAAAATAGTCTTGTAATGGATATAATCATAAAGTTTTTTGTTCCTCTTGCTTTGATTCTTTAAGAATATATAATCATTCGATGGTTGACAATAACATCAAATTAGGTAGGTTTTCTATAGCATAGATTTTATTAAAGGAAAGGGTTTTGATGAAGAAAAAATTATTACTAGGCATGTTGGTTATGATTACAGCTGGTTCAGTTCAAGGTAAATGGGGTTCTGAATATGTACATCCTCAAGTGGCAGTTAATCAACTGAAAGCGCATCCTTGGTATGCGGTAAGTGGAGTTGTTGGTTGTGCACTTCTGTACCTTTATGGTACAAGAATGACACGTGAAGCAAAACGTCAATGTGCAAAATTACAACAAAAGTTTCAGCGCAAAGCTGGACAGGATGTTCGTAAATAAGTATCACTGACTAAAAATTTTGGGAGCTACTTTTTACAGTAGCTCCCTTTTTTTTTATACTAATGGTATGAACACAAGATTTCTAACGCTACTTTTCATTATTTGTTTTTTGACAGGGTCACTGTTTTTAGGTGCAGTGAGTTTTATTTGGCAGAATCATATTATAGATTTTTCTGCGCTAGAATATTACAACCCTGGTAGACCTTCTATTTTGCTTGATGATGAGGGTAATGAATGGGCTCGGTTTGAGCTTGATCGACGGGATCCACTTCCATATTCAGATATTCCTCAACATTTGATTCAAGCGATTATTGCGACCGAAGATAGAAACTTTTTTAATCATTATGGTATTTCTATTCGTGGTATTTTGCGTTCTATGGCAATTAATTTGTATAAACGCAAATTTGTACAGGGTGCTAGCACGATTACACAACAATTAGTACGCCTTTTATTTTTTGATGCACGGCAAACTGTAAGTCGAAAAGTAAAAGAACAAATTGTTGCTCTTCTTGTAGAAAAACAGTTTACCAAAGAACAGATACTACAAACGTATTTAAACCACGTATGTTTTGGTTGTGGAATATATGGTGTCGAAGCGGCGGCACAAAGATTTTGGGCAAAAAGTGCTCGAGATATTACGATTGCTGAAGCAGCTATCTTGGCATCAACATTGAAAAATCCATCACGATACTGTTTGATTAATTCAATAGAAAATGTTCGAAATAGAAGAGATACCATGCTTGCTATCATGAAACGCATGGGGTTTATTACACAATTACAATACGAACAAGCATTGCATGAACCAATAGAAGTTATTCAGCGAGATTCAGCTCCAATTGCTCCTCACTTTAAAGAAGCAATACGAATTTTTCTAGAGAGTGAAATAGGTAAAGCGAGACTTTATTGTGGTGGTCTTACAATTCAAACAACATTGAATATGCCAACTCAGCGTGCAGCATCAAGACATTTTAATCGACAATTTACAATATTACGAAAACGATTATCAGATAAGATTGATGGAGGGCTTTTGAGTGTTGATCCGCAAACAGGTGAAATACGAGCATTGATTGGTGGTTATGATTTTGAAACCTCTAAGTTCAATCGCGCACTCCAAGCGCGACGGCAAATGGGATCAATTTTTAAACCACTTGTATTTGCATGTGCTCTTAAGCAAGGAGCTTCATTTGCAGATGTTGATAAAGATGAGCCAATAGATTTATTGTTTGAAGGTACTACGTGGAGTCCACGTAATTATACGCGTGCTTTTGAAGGTGATATGACATTAGCTCGAGCATTATCTATGTCGATTAACACCATAACAGCAAAAATATTTTTGCGTGCAGGAGCCGATAAAATTGTTGATTTAGCAAAAAAATGTCACCTTGCAAACGATTTAGCACCATACCCATCACTTGCGTTAGGTTGTCTTGATGTAACAATCAAGCAAGCAGTTGGAGCATTAAGTGTTTTTGCTAATGATGGATATTATGTTGAACCACATATGCTTAAATGGATTAAGGATGAATTTGGTACTAAAATTTATCGTTTTGAGCAAGCACGTAAACGAGTTCTTGAGCCGCGTATTGTGGGCCAAGTAGCAAAGGTTTTGAGTATTGGTATCACTCGCTACCTAAAGACGTTTAAGGTTGATGATTTTAAATCGGAAGCATTTGGTAAAACTGGGACAACGAATGATTCTCGAACATGTTGGTTTTGTGGTTCGACACCACAACTTATGACAGTAATTTATGCAGGCTGTGATGATAATAGTGCGCTTGGACAAAATGTTTATCCATTGTCTACGATTTTTCCAATCTGGCTCAATCTTTATAAAGTTGTTGACCGTGAAGGCCATCGCTTTACATATGATCCTTCATTAAAGGAAACTATTATTAACTGGAAGACGGGAGAACCTGCTCATCGGTTATCACAATCACAGGACATTGTTTCAATATACACTTAAGAGTTGCGATACCATATCTGCTGTTTTCTTTCCTTGTTCGCAAATATAAAACTGTTTTGGTTTTTCTTTTGCTAGAGCTAGGGCATTAAGTTTTTGATGTTGTGTTGTATTGGTGGAAAGTGGAATAATAATACATGGTTTTTCAAAAAAAGAAATTTCAGCGAGAGTGCCGGCGCCAGCACGGGTAATGATTAAGTCTGCAAGATTATAATAATCGGCAATATCAGAATAGTAGGAGAATGTTATTGCAGGGATTCCTAATTTTTTATACCATCTATCCCAATCGGTGGAGTTGTCAGTACCAGTTTGATGAATGACCTGCCACTGTGTTTTAAGCGTGGTGTTCGTCAGAATTAATTGTTTTGTTAAATTGTTTAAAAAAATTGATCCTTGAGAACCGCCAACAACAAAAAGCGTTTTTCGTGCTGGATCAAATTGATGTCTTGAATAGTCTTTTTCCTTGTTTTTATCTTCTTGTGTAAAACGTATAGGATATTCTGTGACGGTACATACTTTTCCAGGAAAAAATGTCTGTGTTGTTACAAAACAAATGTTAATTTTAGTTGCTATATAACTAAGAAGTTTGATAGCCTGTCCAGGTTCGACGTTAACCTCGTATAATTCAATCGGTATTCGTAATAACCAACCGGCAAAACAAACGGGTAGGGCGATATAGCTTCCAGTAGATATAATAGTTACTGGTCGCTGTTGCAGTAATATTTTCAAGCTAATAACAAATGCAATGCCAAATTGTATCAAAAATTTTGGATACAAGAATAATTTTCTTCGAGGAATATTTATGAGTGAAAGAAATATTGTATGGCTTTTTTGCTTTGCAAGAATTGACCTATCTAATGGATGGTTGCGTGTAAAAAATATTGACTTATAGTGACTAAATTGTGTTTGAGCAAGGGTGATTGCTGGTGTTATATGTCCACCGGAACATCCAGCAACAAATGCTATTACTTTTTCTTTTTTGTCCATAAATTTTTCTGGTTATGACATCGAACTAAAAACCTTTTTAATGCCTGTACTAGCTCTGGATCGGATAATGCAGCAAGAGCTTTTTGTTCTTTCTCAGAAAGTTGTATTGGCTTTGATGCACTAGGTTTGGTATATGTAATACTTGTTTTTTGTTCTACAGGACGATTTACTTTTTTAAATCGAATATGGGTTACCTTGGGTTCTTCTAATGCATCATTGATTTTATCAAGAAGTATGTTGGAAAACATATATAATTCTTGCATCCAGTGCGTATCATATACACCGAGTATAATCGTGCTATCGTATATTTTTTCAAGGCGTACATGTTGGCTTAGATTGCCAATTATGTTTTTCCAATTTTTAATAAGAAATAGTTGCCAATCTCCCTGTTGCGATAGAGCTGTTTGCACAAGAATGTTAAGGTTTGTTACCATATGCTAATACATTCACTATATTTTCTAATCTACACTAATAATAATTATAAATTAGTTTTACTACAAAGTATTGATTTTCTTTTTTCTGCATTGATAGTTTAAATCAAAAGAAGTTTAAAAAGAGATAATACTATGATGAAAAAACATTTTTTATTACTTATAAATAGCTTGTTTTTTATTTTGCAAGCTACTGCGCTAAGTTCTGATGATGCTCCACATTCAAGAGAAGTAGGTACGCAAGTATCTGGTTCAATGGTGCCATGGTCGGGGGGTCCAACGAATCGACCTTGGTTTTTACGAACTAAAGCAGTAGGGGTACAGGTGCCAGAACCTTTGCGTGGTGTTGAGTGGTCAAATCCACGTGTTGCAATTTTACTTGAAAATGGAAAAAATGAATCAATTGATGGTCCTATTATTCTTCAATTGGGACAATTGTTGCAGGCTGCTCAAACTCCAATAATCGTAACAGGACGTTTGCTTTATAGATTTTTTTCTTTGCGTCAATGGACAAAAAAGCCAGAGGATGTAGAAAAAAGTAAGGGACTTATTGCTTTAATTTATAAAGCAAAAAAGAGGGTTGATCAGTTAATTGATTTTGAACAAACAACAAAAAAAATGTATGAACAATTGATGAAAGAACAAGAAGCTAAGCAGGCTGAAGGAGCGGATGTCCAAGTTGTTTGGGCACAGAAAGAAAAAATTCAACAAACTTTTACACAAGAGCGGCAAAAACGAGATCAGGAAAGAAAAGAGATTGCACAAGAGCTTGAACGCGCCATGAAGCGATATGCCGAAATGAAAACTGAAAATCCAGCATTTGATTTTAGTTTTTATTTTAAGAATCAAGTCCAATTTGATATAGAGGATTGGAATGTATATGAACACCCTGAAGCAGACTTATATGTATTGGTTCCAAAAGAATATAGAAAAGTTCGAGAAACAATAGTAAGTCGTAATCCAGAATATCAAAAAATTTCTGGTAACCATCTTAAAACAGTAGTGGTAAATATTAAAGGTCAGGAATATTTTGTTGATGAATTGGCAACAGGTCTTAGGACTCATAACTTAAATTCTATTAATACCATTGCAAAACTATTTGATAGTCTTGGTTATGGCTGGTTACATATGTTTACATTTAGGCGTATCAAAGAGATCAGTGTTCAAGCACTTCAGGAAATACTTATAACAGGTAGCGATACTCCTGAATTTAATAAAGTTTTTGACCCGATGTTAACGTATATGATCGGGTATGGAGATCAGAAATCAAATAAGTTTATTGGTCTTGCATTATCAGATATTGAACAGTTAGTAAAAACTATGGCTGTGTTTACCCAAGTACTCTATATCGTTGACTGTAATAACGGGTCATCATTGTTGCATCAGCTTGGTAAGCCTTATATGGAGAGTGTGATGAAGGGAAATCCCGGTCTGCTCTTTATTGTAGGGAGCATTGAAGAGCCTAGTTTATATCGTGAAATTGCATTGTTGCCACACTTAATTAATCAGTCACCACTACCATTTGATGTCAATAAATTTTTTGATGAACTTCAAATAACGATTACTGCTTATTATAATGCTATGGATGGATTAACTACGCAGATTCAAAAGGTTCTTAAATCAATGCAAGGCTCAGAACAAGAGATTCAAAGTCTTATCGAGAATCGCTATAAGTTAAATATTTTCCCTTCACTTAATCGAGATTTGCGAGATGCGGTAAATTTTGTAACACCAGTTTTGAAGTCAGGTATGCCGGTTGCAGCAACGCAAATACCATTCTTGTGGAGTATATACAGTAAAATATTTTTACCTTTATTGGGTGATGAAGAAGAGATGATTAGTGCGGCATCACAAAATGTTGATGTTGCAAAAATAAAAACATTGTTTTTTGAAATTGCCGATGCATCAAAGGTTATGCTGAAGAGCAATGTAGCGGCAAGTCCATCATTTATTTCATTAACGCCAACAGAGGATAATTTTACTGTAATTAAGAGCATAACAATGCCAATTGGGTTAGAAGCATTTCTGCAGCAAGCTATTTTTTCTACACAAGTATTTGTATCGAGAATTTGGAGAATTGCAGAATTATCACTTGATTCAGTTAAATATTATGATGTTACTATTGTGCATAAGCCTTATGTGTCAGGTTGGTTATTTAAATCAGCGGGCGCCTTAGGCGAGATTTCATATAAGGTTAAAGAGGGTGATAACTGGCGATGGTATCGATCTGCTTGGGATTTTGAGTCTAATTCTATGATAAATACGGAAGAGATTTCTGATAATCAAAATGTATGGACAAAAGATTTTGAATTACTGACTACACCATATCAAACATGGGGAGATTCATTACGATGGCAAGAAACATGGAGTAGGCCAGTGCACGAAGGTGGTGCATCAGATCTAGTAAAGCGGGTTATTACAGAAGTAAAGTTGCAACGAGATAAGATTAGATAAGGAAAGAAATTTTTATTAAACAGGAGAAACTATTATGACATGGCTATTTTTCGGGGAAGCAGTGTGGGAAACGATCTCTCTTTTGGCAATTTCTATTTTTTTGATATTCCATCTGATTCATTACATTTCACGTAAAAAGTATGCAATGTTTCAATTGCTTTTAGCGCTTCTCGTTGTTACGGTTAGCATTATCATAGCAGTTAAGCTCGGTCATATTGTTCCTGACTATCGCATGACAGCGGCAATTGATTTCATTCTTTTAACCGCTATGGCTATGATAACCTTTGATTTTATTGTTCTCTTTAGTCGTGCTTGTGGAATGCATATATCCGGACGAATGGAAGTACTGTTTTTTTGGGTCATTGGAATTTGCTATTTGGGAACAGGATTACTGTTATTAGGGTTTGCTAGTGCAGAACAGCTTGCACAAGTAGATTATCTTGTAGATCTTATGTTACAACCATTCTGGCTATTAGTATTGATCCGCTTGGTATTTTTATCTCGTGGTTCAAATAAACCGGAGCATCGACTTTAATTTTTTCGTAACAACATAAGTGCGAGTAATAGGCCAAGACAAGCAAATAGGATACGCACGAATACAGTATAACTTGCGTTAATTACGTGTGGATTGCCCCACATGATTACCAATATGAATATAATAAGACTGCCTATATATAAGCCTTGGTTGATGCGGCGCATACGTTCGGGTATAAAGCTATTTTCGTAAAGATCGGTGAGCAATAGACCAACAGAGCGTAAGATGCTAGAAACAAGCAAAATACAAACATACATGATACTGCCAAGTCTGATAACTTGCCACCATTGAACTTGAAATGGTGAAAATGTGACAATTAAAACAAGAATTCCGATAAGAAGTACGTTGGTTCGTATTTGTAAGGATCCTTTGCCTGAAAAATAAGCAATAACATAAATAAAGAATGCAAGGATAAAACCGATAGCAAAGCTAACTTGTAATAAATCTAATCCCATGAAATTCCTTTTTTTTTATATTTATTTGTTATTGATATTAAGTCTAGGAAATTTAATGAAAATTGAAAGCTGTAGTTGCTAATCTACTGTAAATTAAGTACTAAATTTTTCCAAAAAAGATTACTACTGCCGGGCATTGGGGGTCGTTCAATTGCTGCTGCAATAATGGTCAACCTTCTTTCAGCTTCAAGAGTGGGTTGGTGTAAATATTGTTTACTCCAATGATTATACAGCTGATCTAATAATTCACGACTTTCGTATTCATTTATTTTTGTTTTATCAAGTTCCTGTAAAAATTCGATAGGATTGATTGACCATGCTGAAGTTAGCATTGTAAATAGGATGGAGTCATTTTTTTGATTATTAGTTGCGGTAAAGTAAAATTCAAGACATCGGGATTGAATAGTTTTTAATAATTGGTGTTTGTGTTCTGTTGCAAGAATAAAGTGGTACCCTAGTGGCGGTTCTTCAATCACTTTTAATAATTTATTAGAACAGGTTTGTCCTAAGACATCGGCATGTTGAATGATGAAGAAAAAATGTTGATCTTCATCAAGCTGTAGTGAAATTTTGTCAAATAAAATATCAAACTGTTCAACAGTATAGGTTGCTTTTTCTGGCTTAAACCACATCGTGGCATAATGTTCTTGTTGGCGAATGTTTCTGCATGATATGCATGTACCACATCCTTCATGAAGGCATAACCGCTTTTGTAGTGCTGTTTGTATTGCATTTAAAACGATATCGGTATTACCGATCCATAATTGAGCAGGTGATAAGATTGATGCATTCATTTTTTTGCTTTTTGTAAAATAACTTCAATGGCCTGTTGAGCAAGAGTATCAGGAGTTTGATGAGCATCTAGTTTAACAACATTATCTTTATTGTTAAATAGTTCATCAAATCCTTTTTTAACCTTATACATAAAGTCCTCATGTTCACGTTCAAATGAGGTAAGCTCTTCTTTACGTTCGTAAATGCGTTTGAAAGCTGTTGGTACATCAATGTTCAAATAAAATATAATATCAGGCACTGTGCCATTTGTTGCCCAGGCATTGATAGTTTTAATCATGTCTATATCTAAGCCACGAGCATATCCTTGATAAACAATTGAAGAATCTCCCATGCGATCTGATACAATGACCTTGTTATCTATTAGGGCAGGTTTAATGATCTGTTCTATATGTTGCGCCCGGTCGGCAGCAAAAAGCAGGTATTCTGACTTGGAGCATAGTGGAACTTCTTTAGTCAAAATGATCTGACGTAATAGCTTGCCCAATGGCGAGCCACCGGGTTCTTTAGTTATAATATGATCTACATTATGTTCTTGAAGTTTTCGTTGTAGATTTTTTATAAATGTACTTTTGCCACAGCCATCAATCCCTTCAACAGAAATCAAAAGACCATTCTTAACTGTAATCATAAGTTTGCTACCAATTCAATAATATACTTGTTAATATAAGTGTGTTATATCAAGCATAAATGTAAAGTATTTCATGCCAAGAAAAAAAACCATAGTCCATATTATAACGAGTCTTAAGGTGGGTGGTGCTGAAGCATTACTGGTTGAGCTTGTACAAGCATTGCGGGCTAAAAATTATCACAATGAAATCATTTATTTTCATGATGGTCCAAACCGTCAATGTCTTGAGCAATTAGGCTTTAAAACAACTCAAATTTCTGGTGTAATAAAACTCTATGATCCTATATTTTTTGTACGATTGATTAGAATTGTTAAGAAATTACGGCCTCATGTTATTCATTCTTCATTGTGGTCAGCCAATGTTTGTGCACGTTTAGTAGGTAAATTACTTCGTATTCCGGTTTTATGTGCGATTCATTCTCAAACTAATTTGGCTACTATTGGAACAAAAAATAGTCGATTTCGTTCAATTATAGATAAATTATTAGCTCATTGGGCACAATGCTATGTTCTTGTTTCGTCACAAATGAACGGGTTTGGATTACCACATGAAAAGGTGATTACAATACAAAATGGTGTTCAATTAAATAAATCGACAAAAAACGAAACTTTGACAAAGCAATTCAATACAAACAATTGCTTTGTTGTCGGTTCAGTTGGCCGCTTTAGTTTAGTCAAAAATTATTCTCTATTATTAGAGAGTTTTGCAGTTTTTCTTGAGTCCTATACTAACAGTGTTTTGCTTCTTGTCGGCCAGGGTGAGCTGGAACAGCAATTACGAAAGCAGGCTATACAGTTAGGTATTGCGACCAAAGTACACTTTATTAAAGCCAACAAGGCTACCGAATATTATCCACTTTTTCATTGTTTTGTTATGACGTCATGGCAGGAAGGACTTTCTATAGCCTTGTTAGAGGCCATGAGTGCAGGAGTTCCTCCGATTATCATAAAGCCTGATGGTAAGCATGAGGTGGTACAGTCTAATAATAATGGTATTTTGGTAAATGTTTATGAATCAAAATCTTTAGCAAAAAGTTTGTTAAAGCTTGCTCAGAATCCTATTTTACAGGAAAAATTAGGTCGGGCGGCAGCGCTGACGATTGAATCAGAGTTTAGTTTTAGTAAAATGGTTGAACAGTATCAACGAGAGTATGATAAATTATTAGGTCAATAACTGGTGATTAATGCTTATGTCAAAGTATTAAGCTCTATTTTTATGCAGTGATTTTTTTTTAAATCCCTTCTATTGTAGAATTACAATGATAGGCTATGCTAATGTAGCCATAAAAGAAAGGACATAGCCATGAAGCAGTTCTTAATTCTGTTTGCACTCCTTGCCATATCTATCGATGCTCAGATTATATCTAGTACCATTCCATTAAGTTTTTATAATCGACGTTCCTATTTAGGGTTTGTGCAGGATGAAACAGGTCTTTGGGGAGGATTACCAAATGAAACATATGGTAAACAAGAGGCTTGTCCTCGATTTTATAATTTAATTGGGGATTATTCTTTTTCTTTGGTTCCGCGACAATATGGCCTTGAAATTCAGGCGAGGCGGGAACAGCAATTTGTGTGGGTTGATGTACAATGGCTTTTTAATGCATTATTTAGAAATAAACGTTTAGTAAAATTACGTGATGGAAGCCAAATTTTGCTGAGCAATCAGGTCTTTAATGCACTTCGAACACAAATTTCTATTGAACGTTTACAACAGCTTTTACCGTCCTATGGCGGGGTCTGCATAGTAGATGTTTGTTGTAAGAAGTAATCTAATTTGATTTCTTGAAGGAAAGTAGATATTCTTATTTAAGAAAGATTGGTAAGATCTTTTAACCGTGATAACCTCCATTTCCCCTATCCAAGACATTCTGTCTGGATGGGGGAAATTAGTTATAAAAGTGATTTTTATGGATAAAAAAAAATTTTATAAATTAATGCCCCATCATGATGGGCGTCGCTTTGCCAATGAGCATGGAGAGACTTTTGATAATGTCTTTGGTCATACGGTATTAATGCTTTTGCACTTACTAAAAAACTATAATTCACGAAAACCACATGATAAGCAACAATGGGTTAAATCATCTACTCCACCAAAAAGGAGTCAAGAGCTTACAATTACTTGGATAGGACATGCAAGTTTTCTAATTCAAGTTAATCAATGTAATATCCTTATTGATCCAATATTTGGAAATTCGAGTTGTTTATTTCCACGTATTTTGCCTCCAGGATTGACAGTCGAGCAGCTACCTCCAATTGATTATATCCTTCTTTCTCATAATCATCGTGATCATATGGATCGTAAAAGTCTTGCAACTGTAGTTAAAAATAACCCAAAAGCACATATTCTTGTGCCGCATGGTGATAAAGATTGGTTTAGACGATATGGTTATAATCTAGATTTAGTATCAGAATTCAATTGGTGGAAAAATGTGAGTTTTCTCGATATTAACTTTACTTTCCTTCCAGCTTACCATTGGTCTCAGAGAGGCATTCTAGATCGAAATAAGTCTTTATGGGGTAGTTGGATGCTCGATGTTGCTGGCAAAAAGATCTATTTTGGGGGTGATACTGCTTATTGGAAGCACTTTAAAGAAATTTCAAATGAGTTTCCAATTATTGATGTAGCTTTTATGCCAATCGGACCATGTGAGCCTCGTAACTGGATGGAAAAGGCTCATTTAAGTCCTGAGCAGGCGGGTAGGGCATTCATTGAGATCAATGCCAAACACTTTATACCCATGCATTGGGGAACCTTCTTTTTTGGTATCGACTACTATGAACAGCCGATAGAGCGTTTACTTGCTTGGTGGAATGAGAATAAAGCTCAACTGCAAGATAGAAAATTACATCTCTATAAAATGGGACAACAGTTCAAGCCTGAACAGTTTCTTGATTCTTTATCTTCACAAAGAATACAATTGTTGGAAATTTAACAAAACATTTGATGTTTTGTATTTGCGACACAAGTCTTATATATAGCTCCATGTCCTTTATTTGGTGTTATTGCCATGATTAATATTAGGAATGTTTTGTCGATGGCTGATAATGGAGATGTAGTTGATCCCATTAATTGCACAAGTTGTTGATCAAGAGATTGCGGAGCTTTTGAACTAAAGAGCTCGCGCATTCTCGCTCCTTTAGGGGCGAGTAGTTCACGAAGCAAAGTCAGAAACTCTTGGATTCCTATCTTTCTCTTCAAAGCCAGATTATGAGTCAGACGTTGACGGCTTCTTCATCTAAAACTGATGTGCAGAACCTATTAGATACATATAGTCTAGCAACGGATACTCTGCAAAAGTTTATTGATACGCTTAAATAAGCAAGTTTAATAAAAATCTTTAGATAAATATGCACGACCAGAATCGCCACAAATAAAAACGGCCATGTCACCGTCATTAAATTTTGGCTCGTACGACGCGACAGCATATGCAACGGCGCCACTACTCGGTCCAACTAACAAACCATTCTTACGTGCCAAAATTTTTAGCATATCAAAAGCTTGTTGATCGGTTACTTCGATAAATTCATCGATAGTTTCATAGTTTAATACAGGAGAATCAAAATCGACACCCATGCCTTCAACGGCATATGGCTTTGGGTGACCTTTTGTTGCACGAAAAGAGTTATTGGAGTCAACGGCAATTACCTTAATATTGGGATTTTTTTCTTTTAAATAGCCTCCAGCACCGCTTATTGTGCCTCCAGTACCAGCGCCAGCAAAGAAATGAGTAATCTTACCTTCCGTTTGTCGCCAAATTTCTGGACCAAGGGAATGATAATGAGCATTACGGTTATCAATATTGAAATATTGGTTAGGCATAAATGAGTTAGGAGTTGTTTTATGTAATTCTACAGCCTTTGCATGATAGTTTTCTGGATCATTGATGAGCATTGTGACCGGGCAAACCACGACCTCAGCTCCATAGGCCTTCATTGTTTTTTTCTTTTCTTCGCTGATTTTTTCAGCGACTGTAATAATGACTTTATAGCCTTTGATAGCACCGATCATAGCAACAGCGATGCCTTGATTGCCGGAGGAGGCGTCAATTATAGTTCCCCCTGGCTTGAGATCACCACGACGTTCTGCTTCCTCAATCATATAAAGAGCAGAGCGATCTTTAACACTTCCCCCTGGATTAAGATATTCTAGTTTTGCATAGATAGTAGCCTTACCTTTCAAAGGTAGCTTAACGATGGGAGTATTGCCTATTGCCTTGATAAGTGAGTCATATTTCACGTACTTGATTCCTATATCTATTTAAAAATTGTTCTTATATTTAGCGTACCAACTTTTGCAAACTATCCAAGTTGCTGATAAAGCTGATCATGTTGCGTAATCATGGTTTCTTTTTCAAATGCTGATAAATCATCTTTGAATGAGCATAGTTTGCTGTATAATTTCTTATCTTTCATAACTTCTATCATGCCATCTGCAAGTTCGCCCCAGTGGCCCTGTGGATATAAAAATCCATTATTACCATTGGAGATAACATCATGAATACCTCCCGTATTATAACTTAAAACAGGTAATTTAAGTAATCGAGCTTCAATAATGGCACATGGAAGGCCTTCCCAAAGAGAACTGAGAACAAATGTATTCCAGTTACACATAATAGGTGCTACAGCATGTTGCCAACCATGTAATTTTACCGCATTATTGAGTCCATGATGATCGATCCATGCTTCAAGTGCTATGCGTAATTGTCCATCACCAATAATTTCTAAACGTGCTTGAGGATATTGAATGTATACTTTTTTAAATGCTTTTAATAAGTCAAAAAGGTTTTTTTGTGGCTTAAAGCAAGCAACAGTACCAAATACAAACTTATTATGAACTTCAATTAATTTACGAGCTGGAATGTAAAATTCTTGAGATGGTACTGCCGCGCGGATAATACTACTTTTTTTTGCAAATCGAGGAAAAAGTTTAATTCCTTGTTTAATGTCAGCAGATGAAACACAAACAAAGTGGGTAGTTATAAGGCTTGTAATAAGTTCTAAAAAATAAATACCAAACCATACGGCCATATGTTGGTGTGTATGAAAGCCGAATCCATGAACTGTATGAACTTTCTTTTTAATACCGGCAAACCAGGCAGCCCAGCGACCAATAAGGCCAGCTTTGGTGCTATGTGTATGTACAATAATGTTGGGATTCTTTTTTTTGATTTTTCTTAATGCGCGAAAAATTTGATAAAAATTTCTTAGTTCACTAAAAAATCCTGTGGTAGATACTTCTCGTGTCATGGTCTCAAGTAAGATTGTGTGAGGATTTTTTTTTGCTTGTTCGACAAGAGGACCAGTTGTTCCAGAAATGAGATATGTATCGACATCTTTTTGTTGAAGGTCTTCAAACAAGGAAAGGCAGATTTTTTGTGCACCACCAAGTTCAAGTTTGGTTATTATATAAACAATAGTAGGTTTATTTTTTTTATTTAATTTCTGCATGATTAACTCTTGATTTTGTTAAGGAGTTATTTTCCTAAGAATAGCAGGAGTAATCCAATGAGCAAACCATAAATTGCAAATGTATCAATTAATCCTTGGGCAATAAGACTGGTACGTGTGATGGCGGTATAACTCGATAAATTATGGGTTATTTGCTTGCTTGCAGCAGCTGCGGTACGTCCTGAACTTATACCGGTAGCAATATTATTAATACCAACACAAAATCCAGCAACTGTAGTTACTACGGCTTGTATAGGGGTCATTAAATTTGATGTAGTTCCAAGAATAACTAAGGTAATTAAGAGTGCAAAAATTATTGGAGACTCAATCATTGCCTGACTGATTAATGAAAAAGTTAAAATTCCTCGATATGTATCTCTATTATTGCCGAGTGTTTCACATGCTTGTGCTGCATAAATACTTTGCCCATATGCAGGACCAATAGACCCGATTCCAAGGCATACGCCTGCACTTAAAATTGCTAGTGCTTGACCAATGGATTCAGCTGTATTGGCTTGAGAATTTATCATGACAGCTGCAAGAAAGCCGAAGATAATGGGTGTTTGCACAATGGACATGGTAATAAGTAAAAGATTCATAATTTTTGTACTAAAAAAAGGTTGTCGAGCTACAGACAAGCAAGCTTGTCGAGCTGGAAGCGCAGATACAATACCTACAAAAAGTGATACTAAACCGGTTGTAAAAAATATTCCAAATCGAGCAAGGCCGGGATAAAGGAGGGTATTATCTAGCTTGAGGGTGGTAATAAATAGCATGAGAGAAACCGTTAAACCAATGACCCCACCAGTTTCAGTAAGTGCCATTGCTAAAATTGATATTTTTGAAATTTCTTTATGTGCGGAAGGTTGAGTATAGAGAGCATCTATAGCGCCTTTGGCTATGTAACTTAGGCCGATACTTATGCCTAAAGCGCTGCAGGCAATAGTACCAGCAATGCTACCATAATGAAAAAATGAGCCTAGTGTCATTATTATTCCTCTTCATCCATTTGAATCGCTAGTGAAAGATAGGTGAGGGATAAAATGGAAAATACAAATGCTTGTACGGCACCTGTAAAAAGACCTAAAAACAAAATTAATATCAAATTAAGGCCAGATATCATTCCTAATATTTCAAGTATTGCTACGCCGCCAATAGCGCCATAATAAAGCTTACCGATAATGAGTCCACCAAAAATATTACCAAAAAGACGGAATGAAATTGACATGATGCTTGCAAGCTCGCCGACAATATTAAGTGGCATCATAAAGAAAAATGGCTGAAAAAATTCACCAAGATATCCAAAAATACCGTGTACACGGATACTGTTTATTTGTATGTATAGAAATGATGTAATACCCAAAGCGAGAGTGGTATTAAGATCGCTGGTTGGTTCTTCTAAACCGGGTATAATGCCAAGAGAGTTAGATAGGAAAATAAAAGTGAATAAAGTCAGAATAAATGCTGTATGTCCAAATGAATAAAAACCTAGTGTTTGTGTAACAAGATCCTTAAACGTTTTTACAAACGAAAGTAAACCAAACAATAGGATGTCATGATTGTATGCGAGAGCTATGTTAAAGATAGCAACAATAATGATCACAACGGCTAATACAACCCAAGTATATAAAAGTGTTTCGAGATTAATATGCCAAAAAGCATGAATTAAACCAAATCTAGCAAACGGATTTATCGTTGAAACTTCGAAAAGATTAATCACGAGAAGAATCTTTCTTGTTTAAGGATTACTCCCCAGAATCCTATTAAAAAAAACACCATACTTATTATAAGGTCAAGTGGTGTTTGGAGCAAGAAAAAAACAAGAAAGCATGCAAGAGCTATAAAACGAACACTTTCTGTAACGATTGATTTTTTAGAAATAAAGAGGCTTCTCTTTTTAGAATAGTAAAAGAGAAGCCCATATATTGAACCGCTTAGTATGCCAAAAATTACTGAGTAAATGATGCTAATCATACTACGCGTTACTTGTTACTAATTAAACTTTTTGATGCCTTTATAATTCCAATATTCTTGTAAGATAGAGTTAGATCCTGTGATTACTAATAGACCTTGACGTTCATCAACACTCTTTTTTGCAGTTTCATATGCATCAGCAAGGTTTTTGGCTGTCTTAGCCTTAACTTTAATGTTTTTTACATCGTTTGTAATCTTGTCTATATCCCATGTTGATTCATCTTTATCATAGCAGAGAGGAGATTTTTTAAGTGGACAGAATATGATAGAACCAGCAGTCTTTTTAAAGAAATATCGAATTGCTTTTAAAAATTCTTGTGTGTGTAGTGCATTGTCTTCACAACCAATGATGATTGTCAAACCTTTAAGTGGGCGTTGGTAGTGTAAAAGACGAATACCAAGGAGCAGATTTTTAAATGCATCAAGGTTATCAGAGTTATCCAATAAAATGGATGGTTTGTCTTTGCTGAGTAATTCAAATCGCCCAGGAAGTGTTGATTGTGTTTCTTTCCAAAAATGTTCAATAGTACGTTTTGGATTAAGTTCTGATTGACGTTTTGCTTCTAATGTTGGACGACCACGTTGGCCTTTTGGTTTAACCAAAAGTGAATTTGCCATAAAAGTTACATTTTTTGTAGCATAATGCTCAACGTAAAGTTGTGCGATTCTTTCAGCAAGTGCAGCGCAGCGGCCATGAAGTTGTTCGAATGGATATTCAAGAGTTGCAAGCTTTCTAATAGGCATAGCCCAATGAGCTTTTTTTTCAGTTGTGATATCTTGCATAACTTGAAGATTCATTTTGCTTTGATCAGCTGATACAACCCAACCATCTTTTTTAACCACAATCATAGCTTCTTTGATAATTTTGTTTGCTTCTTTAGCTGAAAGCTCTTCTTCTTCTTTATCGGTTAAACGTGTAATTGCTGTGATGAGTGGGCTACAAATGGTGATTGGATCCCATGAACCATTAAGAGACATTTCACAAAGAGCGATATCAACATTGCTTTTCTTGAAATATAGAAGGGCAGTCATAGTAAGTATGTCTTGTGCATGTGGATCGAGAGCAAGCTTAGCAGCAGTATTAATTACTTCATTTGCTAAGTCTGCAAATGTTTTATTGGCAATAGCTTCATTGTTGAGAGAAATACGCTCGTTATATGTAAGTAAGTGTGGAGAATAAAAACTTCCGACCTTAAGACCTTCTTCTTTGAGAAGTTGTGCTGCAAAATTAATTGTTAAACTTTTACCATTACTACCACAAACAAACGCCGTATGTATTTTTGCTCCAGGCGATCCAAGAGCTTTATCTAATTTTTTAATTGTTTCTTTGCTTGTATCGATTAAAGAAACGTGCCACTTACTGTCAAGATATTCAGTAATTTCGGAGTAGCTACGATTTTTTTCAGGGGTGATAACTTTGGCTGGTCTCTTTTGCTTCGAAATGTTCATTGAGATTTCCCCGTATAGATATAAATTTTGAATTTTTAATAAAACCTTGATACTTTCAATATAAGTACCAAACTTTTAAATGTCAAAATAATAATAAGTAACTTAACAGCCCTTTGTGAAATTTTCAAATAGAGTAATTTGTGAGCGGCTTAAAATCAATATGAATAAAGCTTTTTAAGCCAATTTTATCAATGAGAAAAGATTCTTAACTTTAAATTTAATTTTTTATACGGGAGAGTTGATAATGTATTGTAAGGGTTTCACACTCATTGAATTGATGATTGTTATTGCGATTATTGCGTTTTTGGCAATGATTGGTATTCCAAGTTACATGAGATTTGTTGCTAAGGCTAAACGTACAGAAGTGTATTTGAACTTAGGCGCGCTTTATGCTGCACAGAAAGCTCATTGGGCTGAGCATGGAACGTATTCGGCTCAGTTAACAGGATCAGAAGGTATAGGATGGAGTCCAGAAGGAAAATTTCTTTATACATATGGTTTTGCGGGTTTCCCCGGCATTAATTACTTTGAAGGTGATTTGCACGCAGCAGGTAATTTGTTGTCTGGTATTACACATGCAAATAAGGGCAGCTTTGTTGCGGCGGCAGTCGGGGATATTGATGGGGATGGTAAGCCAGATATTATTACAATCAATGATAAACATGTGATCAAGATATTGCAGGATGACTTGGTTTAATATAGTAAAAAGGATGTAATTTGTGTTTGAAAAAGCACATATAAAATAGCTCCACCGGCTAAAAATGGTCCAAATGGAATTGGTTGTGTCATTTGCTTTTTTCCTGACCAGGCAATTAATAGAATGCCTACAATACTTCCAACAACAGATCCCAATAGTAATGAAAGCCAAACGCCGACTACGCCGGTAAAGCTTCCAATAAATGCTAAAAGATCATAATCACCTTCACCCATTCCATGTTTACCGGTCAAAAGATAAAACATTTTTGCAATTCCCCATAAAATGAAATAACCAAATATAGTTCCCAACAAAGCTTGTGAAAAATGAATGGGTAGTAGCCCTAGTAATGAGAGCATGAATCCAATAGGAATGAGACAAAGGGTTACAAATCGAGAAATGAGCATTGTTTCTAGATCAGTGCGAATGGAGATAATAAGCGCAGCAAAAAAAATTCCGTAACCAAAAAGGTATTCCATTGGAATTTTATATATTAAGCCTAAAAATATTATTACCGTAAGTAATTCTATAAGTGGATACAAAAATGAAATCGGCGCAGCGCATCGACGACAACGAGCCCGTAAAAATATCCAAGATATAACAGGAATTAAATCATACCATGCTATAATTTGTTTACATACTGGACAACATGAGCGAGACGTACGAGGATGTTGAAGATGAACTAAGCGATAAGCCATGCAATTCAAAAAAGAACCAAGGCAAAAAAATATAGGAATTAATAACAGCAATGCTATCATTAGTCATTTTCTTGTTTGATTTGATCCAAAAGCTGTTCAATATGTTCTTGCTTTTCTAATTGACTATCAAAAGCAAATACAATTTGTGGTACACGACGAGAATTGATTGTTTGAGATAAGGCTTTCCGCAAAGATGGCTTAAACAATTTTAATGCTTCAAGCTGTGTTTTGAAAAAATCAATGCCTTTAGGGGAATAAAAATAAACAGTACATAAACCCTTGTCTGGTGATAATACAACCTTATTAATAAATAAAGATTGAAAACCAGGATTATCTAATGCAACTTCAAGAAAGAGTTTGGATATTTCTCTATATAACAAAGACTCTTTTTGTCTTCGTTTGATATCTTGTACTGTCGAACGCATAATTTTATAGTTGACCCTGGCCAGCCATAAGAATCATATTTTGTTTGATAGCGCGAATAAGGCGCTTACGTCGTTTTTGTGTAGGAGGTTCAAAATAAACACCACGTTTCATATCACGAACGACACCTTCACGTTCAATTTTCTTTTTCAATTGCTTGAGCGCACGATCAACATGGTTGTGAACAACTACTTTTACGTTTGTTACTTTATTCATTAAAAATCAACTACTTTACGAGTTTATGCGTTATACGAATTTTACACTTATAGATACATTATAAAGCCTTAGGCACCATTTGTCCAGAGGTTGTACTGGTTTAATACATATGAGACTGAAGGCCTGTGATTGAACGAAAAAGCTCGCGCATTCTCGCTCCTTTAGGGCGAGCTGAAATTATCAACAATATATCAAGAAAGTTGCTTAACTTTATCCCTGAATAAGGTTTTTTGAAGGTTTCTATTAGAAAAATTCAAGTGTTATGCTCTAAAATTGACATTATCTTGGTATATACTTTTTATGAGGAAGTTATAACTTTATCTGTATGATAATCTTCGCCAAAAACATCCTGGCATCCAGGCCTCAAATTCGAGCTACCATTTTTACCATTTGTACTGTTCCAAGTATATATTTGTTGTTGGCCAGGTTTAGGTTTTTGTTGTTGGCCAGGTTTAGGTTTATGCCAAGAAATAGTTATGCTTCCTTTGTCTCCAGTATCCTTATTTTTGCACGAAATATATGTAACACCTGAAAAAACGGAACTTGTAAGCAGACCTAAGCTTAATACTAGTAATTTTTTCATTACTACTTCCTTTCATATTAATCGGATTTATTTAATCTTTAACTTTCTTATTGTGTTAGTAATACTTCTAATAGATACTATATCAAAAAGAAAATCTAAATAGCAATAAACTATCGCATAATATTGTTTTGTTCAAAAAATCCATAATGTCCCATTATTAGACAGCTGAAGCCTCATCTGTTAAATATAGTAGCTTATGTAGGAAGATTCTGGTTATATACCGTCAGATTAGGGTGAATTTGGCCTCTGTAAGGCAAAAAATTAACACCATATCTATTTTATCTAATCGCCGTAAATTTAACCAGAACAGCTTAGAAGGTAAATTCCATAGATCCCAGAAGGGTGGTTGATCTGAATGCGCCTTTGCGTTTATATGGGATCTGGGCGGCAAATCCAATAAGCATATTGGGTGAAATATCGTAATTAAAGCCTATATTGAAAACCTGCACGGAAAAGCCGCTTACACATTCTAGATGATTTGGAAGGAATAGGGCTAATTCTTCGGCTGTATAAGTGCTTGAATTACAATCGGCTGAATCCTGATTTAGAGTAATAGTATCAGTTTGATGGCTCATATAACGATATTGGAAGTAAAATGACAACTTATCGAGAGGCGAATTAGTTCCAGCAAGGAAGTGATAGCTATTAAAACCAATACTAGAATCAAAGTTACTACCTGGTTTTTTACAGATACTGACCTTACAAGGAAATATACTTGATTGAGCCTGTGAACTTGGTACAAATACATTATTAAAGTTTTTTGAGTTGAAAGCCGTATAACCAGCAGCAACAGATAAGTTAATTGTTTCATAGAAATCGAATGAAAAACCACCGCGAACATACCAAGAACGGTGACCATTGTTGCCAGCTGGGATTGCAAATGCTTTAGAAGGATCAACAGGTTTTGCAATATCCAAACTACCGCCAAGTACCATCATAGGTATAAATAGGAACTTCGGCCATTCTCCTGTGCGTGCACGTTTGTTAATTTGGAATGGATGTCGCCAGAATAATTCTCCATACAGATCTTCCATGTCAGTTTTTCTATACGGACAAATATCAAGATCAATAGCTTTAGCGATCGCATCAAGTTGTGACATAACCTCATTAGATACAATTTTAATAACACCTTCCCAACTGCTTATTGAAATATTAGTATCGGAGCCATCAACTATTTTTGGTGCTAAAGGATTGTATTGGGTTGCACTTGCTGTTTGATCTATAAAGTTAGGACAAAATGAAATGCTTGAGATGCCAGATTTAAGAGAGAAACCAAACCCGCCACATAGTACCGACTCAATTTGGAAACGAACGCCACGCTTATTGTACTTTGCATCAACGGAAAAGTAACCAAATGTTTGTCTTAAAAGAGAATTTGATTGTTGTGTTTCAAGAATATGTTTAATCGTATTAAGCTCTGTTGGGGTATCTGCTTCTGAACCGAATACCTTTTCAATTTCTTCAAGAAGCGTATCGCCAATTGTCGTTAATAATGGAATGGAACAGGGTGATGGATTGGTATCTGCTGTGTCATTAAGGAGCGCCAACATGTTCCATAACCCTTTAATATCCCCAAGTTCAGCTTTGTTGCCACATGTATCTTTACCTGATGAAGCTCTTTGGTAGAACGGTGTAATCGCTAAACCAAAATGATTAGGACATGCAGTTCTATGATTTGATTTAATGTATTCTTGTTCAGCAATGCCAAGCAAAGCATATGGATATTGAGTGGTGAACATTGGCATTGGGTCGTTGTTATTCAATGTTGTGATGTCGGTAGCAACTATCACCTGTGTGGTGGCTAATAACACAACCAAACACAGTTTGTAGAAAGAGCTCCATTTCTTCATTACTATCATCCTTTGCAAGGCTCTGCCTTTCTATTCAAAAATTCCCATTATCGATACCTTATAGCATCAATTCAATCCCGTCAATGACTAGAAATTTCTGCATAAATTTTCACACTCTTATGCTTTTTGTTATACTGTACCTAGAAAATATAATTTTTTCAAAGGTTGATTGATTATGACGTATTCTCTTTATTACCAGGCTGAAATTCCAAAACAATTTGGATGGTATATCACTGCAATTTTGCGCAGTCATGATCATCTTGCTTTTGATAGAACCATAGATGTTCAAAAAAATATTTTTGAATTCTTTATATCTCCTGACAAGGAAGAAGAGTTTCTTTACTTTATGCAACTTATGGAACAAAAAGGTGCAGCGTTAAATGTTAAAAAATTACCAAATCGATTAAAACCATAAACAGCTAATTTTTAATTTAATAGTAAGTTGCTCCGGATTTTAACACCAGAGCAACTATTTGTTTTTTAAAATAATCTTGTTATTGCGATATAAGCACCACCGAGTGCTGATAAAAGAATAATGAAAGCCGTTAATAATCCAATGTAAGTAATTACACTCTTGTTGTATTTTGTTGAGAGTAAGCTCCACATTGCAAGAATGTATGCGGTAACAATTGATGCAGCAACAAGTGGAAATATAAGTCCAAAATTAGGTTTTGGTAAATGACATAGAATGATTGGTATGCCAACAATCAAAACACTTATACGGGGGGTAATAACCTTATTTTTTATTAAATTTTTAACCCAAGGAGATTTTAAATTTTTTAAAAGTGAAAATGTTAAACTACTTGAGCTCCAGATCATTGAATGCAATACACCACTAACTGCGGTTACAATGGCAATATTAATAAATGGTAAAATCCAACTACCATAACGAAGTACTTGTCCTAAGGCTTCAGTTATTGGCATATCAGAAGTTGTGAAAATATGTGTTGGAACAGCAAGAATAATTGAAAAAACAAACAAGATGTACAAAACACCAACAGCAGAAATAGCATATGCTAATGCTTTAGGGATATTTTTTGAGGCATTTTCTACAATTGGAAATAATGATGCTGCTGCTTCAAATCCAAAAAGGCCTAAAATAAATACTTGCATAGCTTGAAAGATTCCCCATGCGCCATGCGGAGCAAATGGAAATAGATTGTTTATGTCGGCATGAAAAAAGCATATGATTGTGGTTGATAAGAGTGCCAAAACTGTAAGTGTAATAATGACATATTGTATAGCCTTTGATATGACAACGCCTAACAAATTAAGGAACGTTAACAATAACAATATCGTCAATCCTAATCCCCATGGTGTTCCTATATGTAATACCTTGTAGGCATAAGCACCAGCAACATGGCCAAGTAATCCACCCATGGCAATAACTAATCCTAAAACATAAAGACTGGCCGCAATAACACCGATTGTATGGCCTGCCCATGATTTTACATATGCATAAAAGGAACCCTCGGCTGCAATAATAGAAGCGACACGAGCGATTGACATAGCCATAAACCAAACTGCTACTACAACAAAAAGCATACTGAGGATAGCTGCGGGACCAGCCATGGTGGAAAGTTCTACTGGTGTAACAAAGATACCAGAACCCATCATACAGTTCATGCTGATAATCGTTGCAGTAAACAAACCGATTTTTTGAATCGGGGCCGATTGCTTGGTAGACATAGTTTCCCTTAATAGTTATGGGGGGGTTTTAGAAAAGGTATTTTTTAAAGTTTATCCAAAATAAGATTGAAAGCGAGCTTCTGCTTCTTGCCAACCGAGGATTGTAATGATTTGGCCGATGTGTGGGCCTTGTGGGCTGCCTGTTAATATCATACGTATGATTGGCATCATGTCAGATAATTTAATTCCAGCTTCCTTAGCAGTAACTGTAACAATTTTCAAAAAATTTTCTGAGTCTTTAAGTAATTCTAAGTTATTTGAAAGAATTTTTGAAATCTTTTCAAGTGGCGCATTTGGTTTAATAGCTTGTATCTGATCAGAAGCAATTACAGGTTTGATAAAATAGAATCGTACAGCGGGTACAACATCATTGAGTGTTACTAAGTCAGTTTGTACAAGTGCAATAAGATTGAGTAAGGTATTGTGATCTTGTTGTGCAATATCACTATAATTTTTTTCGAGGATAGGCATGCAACGTTTAAGCAATTCTTGAGTATCTAATTGACCAATCCATTTATGATTAATCCATCGAAGCTTTTCAACATCATATTTAATCTGATTTGCTGATGATATGTTGTCAAAATTATACTGAGCAATAATTTCATCGAGAGTGAGAATTTCGTTTTCAAAAGAAGCACCAATGATACTCAAATAATTATTAATTGCTTCCGATAGAAAACCAGCTTCGCGTAAATCACGTAATGAAAAACCAAACTCACGTTTTGAGAGTTTTTTTCCTTCTAAATTACATATTATTGGCATATGCCAATAAATAGGCAACTTAGCATTAAATGCCTGATATAAAACTACCTGATTAACCGTATTAGATGTGTGATCATCACCACGGAAAACGTAGTTGATTTTCATAGCAATATCATCAACACAGTTTGCAAAGATAAAGGTAAAGCTGCCATCTTGTCTGGTTAAAGGAAAATCAGAAAAATTTACAAGATCAAATGACATATTTCCATGGCCTAAATCCTTGAATTCGGCTTTTTTATTTTGATCAATATGAAATCGCCAAATAAAAGGTGTATCAATTGCAAGCTTATCAGCAATTGCTTCCTTCGATAACTTGTAACAAGTTTGATCATAGCGTGGAGGCTGTTTCAGTGTAATTTGCCTTTGGCGTTTTGTTTCTAACTCGGTAGTTGTACAAAAACAACGATATACGGATTTATTTTTAATAAGAACATTAAGTTGTTCTTGATAAATAGCTGAACGTTGTGATTGATAATATGGGGCATATGGGCCACCTTTGTGTGGTCCTTCATCATATGACAAACCGAGCCATTCGAGGTCTTGAATAATTTGGCGACCTTCTGGATCGAAATCTCTTTGTGGATCTGTATCTTCAATACGCAAGACGAAAATGCCATTTTTTTGCCGAGCAAATAGAAAATTCATCAATGCAGTTCTGATATTACCTAGATGCATGATTCCGGTTGGGGATGGTGCAAATCGAACTCGAATGGGTTCATTTGTTTGAATATTACGAATTTCTGACACCAGGATTCCTTAACTCTATACAGTGACTATACTTTTTGGGCAATTTATATATAGTGTAGCGCAAGAAACAAAATGCGCAAAGCGTGAAATTCTTGTAAAAAAAAGGAGAGAAGGATAATGAAGCAGTGCGTACAAATAATGCTTTCTATAGCATTACAGAACGTGAGCCTGAAAACGTACATTCAGGAAAGTGCGGGTCAGTCAGGTATTGAAGGGATGGCATTTATTAATGACCCAAAGAATGTAACCATTGTTGCCAATGGTGCTGCCGATGCGATCGATCAGTTTATCGATTTGCTTTATTTTGGTGCTGGTAGATGTAAGCCTGATGACCTCAAAGTAGAACCTTATTTACAAGTTAAGGATTTTAGGGGGATATTTCGTGTTATTGAATGAAAAACTCGCACATTCTCGCTCCTTTAGGTGTGAGTAGTTCGCTAGAAGATAATTACCATTTTGATATACTGGATCAATAAACAGATTAACTATCAATTACCGAGTATATTTGGGTGTTTCTATCTTCTAAAAAAATTATTCTATTGCTTCTCGTTAGCAATTTCAGCTTATTTAATCAGGCTCAAACTATAGAAATAGATTTGTCTCAAAAAGATTGGCAAACCTCATTGTCAGTATTGCCAGAATCATTTTATTGTGAATCCCTAGAAATAGAGGCTGACGTCAATCCAAATTGTCAGCCTTTAGAATATTTGATTGATATTAAAAATAATTCCTGTGTTTCTAAACGGGATATTGAGCAGGCAGTTTTTTATCTAAAATATACTCAAAAGTTTGAACGACTTATTATTGAAATTAATGATAAAAAGCTTCTATTTTTTCTTTATTCATATTGGACATTGGCTAATTTATGCTGCAAAGGAGTTTGGGTTGGCAAAGAAAAGATACGTTCTTTATATAATCTAGATTGTGGTGCAGTATTTATGCCACAAGAGCATGATCGAGCTGTAGCGCGTATGAAAGAGGATTTTATTAAGCGTGGATTTTTGGATATTCGTATTATTGATACTGTTACAAGAAACTACGAAAATAAAACAGTATCGGTTGTTTTGTCGATGACCAAAGGTCCTCGATTTGCTATTAATCACAATTGTGTAAGTTCTCCCGCAAAGCTTTCTGATATTCAAGCAGAGATTTTGGAATCTATTCGTATTTATGCGTCTAAACAGTTGCATAATATGTGGTACAAACAACATGTGGTAGATCGTTTTCAGGAAGACGTTTCAACTTATTTGAATCGTCATGGATATCCATTTGCACACATTGAATATAAAGTGGTTCGAGATTCTGTTCGTCATTCTGTTAATTTGGAATGGCAAGTTACATTCAATAAATATCTCAAGACAATGTTTGTAGGTAACCATTTTTTTTCTCAGCAACAACTGCACGAACACATCTTGCGTGGATCTGAAAATCTTTGGCCTATCTCGGCTCCTGTTTGTATACATGAAATAGAAGATTATTATCGTAAAAAAGGATTTTGGGACATTCAGGTCAAATGTCGAGAAGTTAATAATGAATTGATTTTTAATATCGATGAAGGCCAACGATATCTATTGGGTGATGTTCAATTCGAAGGTGTTGAAAAGTTTAGTTCTCAATTACTTCGCAAACTTTTTACCTCATCACTTAAGCGTCCTTATGACGAAGAAATGGTTTCTGATATTGTCGATAATCTTTTATCGGTCTATCTTGAACAAGGATTTTGGGATATTCAGATAATCAAAAAAAAATTTATTTGCGGACCCGACAAGCAGCTTTGTCTTAAACTATTTATTAATGAAGGTGAGCGTCGTCAGCTTAAAAGCATTTCAATTCCAGACTGGTGTGAACTAGAATCTCAGGGTCCCTTTGCGCGATTTAAGACGGTTTCTTTGCCCGTTCCATTTAAGTTTAGTTACTTGAAAGAACAACGAAAATGGTTACTTAATCACTTTCAACAACATGGATTTCGGTCGATTATCATTAAACCACAACTTAATGAATTTCCTGATGGCATTAATCTTGAGTGGCATGTACAATTGAGTGATAAAAAAGCCCGATTTGGTAAAACGGTAGTAGTTGGGGCTCTTGGTGTTAATCTTGAACATATTTATCGTGAGTTGTGTTATAAGCAATGTGATGTATGGTCCAAAAAAAAATTAGAACAAACCTTTGCGCGTCTTAATGGCCTTGGTATTTATGATACGGTTTCTGTGCATCCTCTGGCGCAAACTGATCCCTGTGGAGAACAGCCGGTTACGATACGCGTTATACCAGATGAGCCATATGAAATTAGAACACGAATTGGTTTTCAAAATGTCAGTAAAAATCTCATTTTTAGAGAACGGGCAACCTATAAAATAGGTGGTACTTTTATTTATAAGGATGTGACTGGTAATGCAGATCAAATTCGTCTTGATGGTGATATAACTCGTTTTTATCGGATTGTGGAAGCTTCATACTCTGTTCCTTGGACCTTTGGTTTTCCGATTAAGACGGTTATAAAGGGCTATAGTAATAAATTTGATCAGCCAGTCTATATTGGAAGCAAGCATACATTGTATCGTGCTCGTCAAAATGGTGGGCTAATTGGTTGGCAGCGTAAGAATTTGGATCGTAATGTTGCTCTTAATCTTGGGATTGAAGATGTAAAAATTGATCAGCTATCTATGGCTCTAGCTGAGGCAATTGATTTTTCTTTTAAATTAACAGATAAATGGGTTCCTTATTTTAATCTTGAACCGACACTTTTTATTGAATCTCTCAATGATAAACTGTATCCCTCTAAGGGTTTTTCAACGCTTCTCTCATGTAAATGGATGTTGCCATTAGATGGTAAGGCAGAATATTTTTTTAAATGTATGATTGATCAGGCAGGTTTTTATCCGATAAGTCGTATAGTCTTTGCTATGCGAGTTCGTGCTGGACACATATTTGCTAAAAATTTCTCTGAAATTGTTCCTACAGAACGTTTTTATTTAGGGGGTCAAAACTCAATTCGCTGTTATTTGCCAGATTTGGCACCTCCGCTTGGCAGGATTCGGATCAATGATTGCTTATGTTGTTTTCCTCAGGGGGGTGCTACAATGCTTAATATTAACTTTGAGCTAAGATGTCCGTTTTTTCGATCAATGTCTGCCGTTATTTTCAATGATTTAGGTGTTTTAAATAAGCCTAAAAGTACGAATGAGGCATCCAGAAGCTATCAGACGTGTTGTAAGTGTGAAATGCCAGAGACCTGGCGGGCAAACATTTTAGGGGCGGTTGGGGTTGGTGTACGATATAATACCCCTATAGGTCCTCTACGCTTTGATTTCGGTTGGAATATTAATCAGCAATGTGAATGTGATTCCCCGTATGCCTGGTACTTGGCTCTAGGGCATGCATTTTAGGTATACAAGGACGGAAAAAAACCGTATATTTAAGATATTAATATTGGTTATTTATTTTTGTTGTTTAAAATTGGGGGATCATTACTATGTCTACTGTATCAAAAAGTCATAATGAACATAATCATGATCATGAACACGGTCTATATGAAGAGTTTATTTGTCATTTTCCATATGGAGTTTTTTCTATCGCATTAGGGATTATTCTTTTAACGTTTACATCAATGTTGATAGATGAAACTGTGGTGGATTTTGCATATCAAAATTTGTTTCATATGTTTCACTATTTGCACATTGTTTTTGCAGCAGCGGGAACACTTTTGACTTTCTTTAAGTTTTCTAAAAATATTGTTAAGGGATTGATTATTGGCATTATTTCGCCGACTATTTTTTGTATTTTGTCGGATATTATTGTGCCATATTTAGGTGGTTGGGTTGTTGGTGTTCCAATGCAGCTTCATATTTGTTTTTATCATGAATTAGCTAACATTGGTACCTTTTTAGGTATTGGTCTTGCAACGGGTCTTGTTTTAAGTTTGCATCAACGGCATACTGATTCTAGTGCATCTTTTGCTCGTTGGTCTCATTTTCTTCACATACTTCTCAGTTCCTTGGCTTCAATGTTTTATATGGTAGCTAACGGTTTTGTTGATTGGATGCCACAAGTTGGGTTAGTATTTGTTATTCTCATGGTTGCGGTAGTGCTTCCATGTACGTTTTCAGATGTTGTTGTGCCAATTTTGTTTGCCCGATCAGGAAATAAAAAATGAATGGTATTCGATTAGAGAATGTTACGAAAATGTATGGGGATGAACCTATACTTCAAAATTTAAATCTCGAGATTCCTTCGGGAAAATTTTTTGCACTTTTGGGTCCAAGTGGCTGTGGTAAAACTACTATTTTGCGTCTTATAGCGGGCTTTGAGAGTGTTGATTCAGGAAGTATTTTTATTGAAGACCAAAACGTTACGTACTTGCCTGGCAATAAGAGACATGTTAATACAGTGTTTCAAAATTATGCTCTTTTTCCACACTTAAATGTATTTGCAAATGTTGCATATAGTTTAACCATTCAAGGATTGCCTAAAGAAGAAATTCAAGAACGTGTTATGAAAGTTTTGCAAACTGTACATTTGGAAAAACAGGTAAATAAATCTATAGATCAATTATCAGGTGGACAACAACAGCGGGTCGCACTAGCTCGTGCGATTATTAACCGACCACGTGTGCTTTTGTTAGATGAGCCTCTTGCGGCATTAGATCAAAAATTAAAAGAAAGAATGTTGGTTGAGTTGATTGATTTACAAGATACTCTTCAAACTACATTTATATATGTAACGCACGACCAAAATGAAGCATTGACCGTGGCGGATCAAATGGCGATTATGAATCCCGATGGTCAAATAGAACAAATAGGATCACCAAAGCAAGTTTATGAGTTTCCCAACAGCTCATTTGTTGCTAGCTTTGTAGGAACAACGAATCTTATTTCGGGAAAGTTAAATCAGGATGGCGAACAATGGATGTTAGATGTCGAACATTTAGGATTATTTGTTGTATCTGTCGATGTACAAAAGGACTGGGTAGTTGAAGGTGCTTCAGTTATTATGAACTTACGACCGGAGAAGATTTATATTACAAAGCAAGAGGTATCGGGCTTTTCAAATATGCTTCGCGGTGAGGTTAAAGCTATCATTTATCATGGTCGTTCTACACAATATATCATTTCGATTAATGATCATCGTACGATTCAAGTTTTTGAACAGAATGATGAACATTTCCCAAAAGAAGTCATTAATTATGATGACATTGTAAATTTGTATTGGAAGAAAGAAGACGCACTTATTATGGAGCGTTAAAGTGAAAAAAATTATTAAACATGAGTTGAATTTTTTCCTCAGCATTCCTGCAATGCTTTGGCAGGTAGCTTTTTTATGGCTTCCACTAGCCTTCTTGATGATATCAAGTATGTATAGTATAGCGTATGGTTTTTCATTTACTCATTACTTAACAATTTTAGATCTTACTCATTTTCGAGTTATATTGCGTTCATTATTTTTAGCATCGATTAACTCAATGCTTTGTTTATTTTTTGCGTATCCAATTGCATACTTTTTAGCGTTCAAAGTTAAAAAAAGTAAAGCCATATTGCTTTTTTTATTGACGTTACCGTTTTGGGTTAATTTTTTACTTCATGTATATAGTTGGTTTTTTGTATTGGAACGCAATGGTATTCTTAATACAGTTTTATTAAAGCTTCATATCATCAATGAGCCATTGTATTTAGCTAACTCATTATTTGCTGTTGGATTAGTAATGTTTCATACTTATCTACCATTCATGGTTTTGCCATTGTATACAATATTTGAAAAATTAAATTATACATTGATTGAGTCTTCTACGGATCTTGGCGCTACATCTTCGCAGACATTTTTTAGAATTACATTTCCATTAACACTGGTAGGGGCACGCATAGGGGTGTTTTTGGTATTCATTTTATCATTTGGTGAGTTTGTTATTCCTACACTTATGGGAGGAGGTAAAATGCTCTTTGTTGGAACGCTTATATCGAGCTACTTTCTTCTTGATCAGAATGTTGCACTTGGTTCTGCTTTTACCTGCTTAAGTGGTTTCATGCTTGGTTGGGCTTTGTTAATGATCTTTGTTTTATTTAGATACATATTTTATAGAATTACGAGGGCAAGTTCATGAACATATTGAAACGTTTTTGGCTGCCAACAACCGTGTTAGGGATATATCTTTTTTTGTATATACCAATTGTGATTATGTTAATATTTTCATTTAATAATAATCAACTAGGTTATTTTTGGACTGGCTTTACTTTTGAATGGTATCAACAATTGTTTCAAGCACAAGAGCTTTGGTTTGCATTAAAAAATACACTTATTATTGCTGTTGTGGCGGTTTTTTTAAGTCTGATCTTTGGATTGATGATTGTATATAGTTTTGGAAAAAAATTAGATAAATTTTTTTCCATTTTCTACTTGTCTGCAATGATTCCAGAGATTGTAATTGCTGTTGGTTTATTATCAATATTTTCTTGGTTAATGGTACCATTGGGTCTTAATACGCTTATTATTGGGCATACATTATTGGGTCTTGGATTTGTGGTTCCAATACTCCACGCTCGCTACGGTGAAATGGATAACCGTCTTTTAGAAGCGAGTGCTGACTTGGGAGCTTCAACAAGACAGACATTTTTTAAAGTTATTTTGCCTTTTTTATATCCGGCACTAATATCCGCAGCATTGCTTGTATTTATTATAAGTCTGGATGATTTTTTGATCGCATTTTTCTGTGCTGGTCCAACCTCTCAAACGTTATCTTTGTATATATTTGCGCTTATTCGATCAGGTGTTTCTCCAGTTATAAATGCTTTATCCATGCTTATGCTGATGGTGAGTATGTTGCTTGTCCTATTATTTTCCTACGTAACTAAAAAGTCTTCGGAGGAGATATTGTAATGGTATATAACTTTGTTACAAAAGTGATGATCCGATGTGGATTTATTGTTTTTTGGATTGGGATTATTGCATTATTTATCTATCTTTCTCCAGCAGCACGTTTGATTTTTAAATCTGGTCGTGTCATTACTGTGGCTACTTGGCCAGACTATATTGATGAAGATAGCATACGAGAATTTGAGAAAAATACTGGGATAAAAGTTTATATAAATTTTTATGAAAACAATGAAGAATTATTGTCTAAATTGGAGTTAACAAAATCTCAAGGATATGATCTTGTCATTCCAACGGATTCATCAACTCGTATTTTAATAGAAAAAGGGATGCTTAAAAAACTTGATAAGAGCAAGTTGAATTTTTGGCATGAACTTGATTCGCGTTTATTAGGACATTATTTTGACCCCAAAAATGAATACTCAATTCCATATTACTGGGATATCATGGGTATTGGTTATGATAAAACAGCGTTTATGCAACCACCATCAGATGGATGGGGACTTCTTTTTGATAAAAATGTAACACCAGGTCATGTAGGCATGACAGATGATCCGCGTGAAGTAATTCTTTCTGCAGCACAGTATTTGTTTGGTAAAGTTACAGATTTGAATAGTGAAGAACTTGAGCAAATAAAAAAATTGTTATTAGAGCAAAAACAATGGGTTGAATCATATTCAGACTTAAGAGGTGAGTTTTTACTTTATTCCAAGACGAGTGCTGTTGCTATGATACCAAGTTTTCAAGTTTGGGCAGGTATCAAAAGTGGCCAGTTTAAAAATCTTGGATTTTTGGTTCCAAAAAAAGCATTCATGTTAATTGATAATATCGTCATCCCAAAAGCTGGTTCTAATACGGATTTGGTTTATGAATTTATAAATTTTTTATACCAAAAAGATGTGCTACGTATCAATGCAGATTTACAAGGTTTTTTGCCTACAAGAAAAGACCTTATGCTTGAACGAGATACCTCATATATATCAGGTATTGAGAATCTATCTAAATTGAAAGACTTTAAGCAATTTTCATTTTTTGATAGTTCGATTTCACTAAAAGATTTAAATCGGATATGGCTTGCGGTTAAGGCTGCTTAGTTTTATTCGACAATTTCGCCACTCTTAACGAGTTGTTCGTTTTTCTTACCAACAAGAATTGCAGCAATGACCCAGAATCCTATTATGCCAAGGCTAATAAGTCCGCCATAAATAATGAGTTCATTAAAACTATGTTTAAGCGTATCTGTAACGCGAGAGCCGATCATTTTGGTTGTTCGGCTACCAAACATATCAATCCAACCTTTAGTTTTAAATCGAGCATCTCTGCTTGTTGGAATGTATAAAATATCCTTGGCGGGGTTGTTAACTGTGAAACTTACTGTTTTAATAAGTACCATAGCGCACAAAGACATGAATAGAAGTTGGTTGATTGAAAGTGTCATATTCATATATAAACCCAAGAAAGTAATAACAATGCAGGCGAATACAGATGGGTAAATAAGAAGACAGCGCCTAATTCCAAATTTTTTAAATAGGAAACTTGTACCTAATAATGCCATTGCAAACGAAAGAGTGTTGGTTGTAATACCATAGATTCCTTGAAATTGAGAAAAGCCAATTTCTCCATGAAATAGACTACTTATATCAGCAAGCGAATGCATTTGATAATCCATAATTTGACTTGCAATATCATAGATTGTAGAAATTATTAAAATACCCATCAAATAAGGCTTCGTACATAGCAATTGCATGCCTGTTAAAAATCCTTCAACGAATCCTTCTTTTTTATCTTCAGAAGCATGAGCTTTTACGTTACCAATTAATTGGCTTTCTGGTACAACTTTCATCAAATAGACAATAATTGGAATTATTGTGGCAATTGCGGCTGCTGCAATAAAAAATAAAATCCAGGTGCCACCTAATTGCTCAGTGAATAAATTGAGGGATGAACCGATAATTGCCCCTAGCTGTCCACCTGCAATAATGAGAGGAAAGCCTTTTTTTGCTTCATCAGTTTTTGAAATACTAACAACAAATGACCAAAAAAGGGTGATAATCAAAGATCCAAAACTTTCTGTGCCTAAATAAACTGCCCAGCCAACGGCTGCTAGGAGTGACTTACCAAGACAGGCGCTACCCATAGATAATTTTATACCAAGTAAAATACCAATAACGGTAAAAAATAAAGCATAACCAGAACAGATGATATAAAAGAGTGTTTGTTTTTTATATCGATCAATAAGTTTGGAATAAAGGAGGATAACTAGAATAATCATGAGTGGTGATAATGACTTTGCCAATGGTTGCATCATACGTCCATGCCCACATGCCCAGCCAAGTTCTATAGGGAAAGCTATCTTGTACATCACGGTCTCTTTTAAAAGACGCATAAGCCAATATGCACCAACGATTGTAAAAAAACCTAGCGATAGTATGCTAAATTTTTGTACCTCTTGGTCATTAAGATCGGGAAAAAAGCGATGTATAACACGATGAATCATCGAGCTGTTCCTCCATTAACTTAAACTAATTTAGGGATTATTACACTTTATTATAGCATATGAAGAAAAAATGGTCTATAAATCCAGGTTAAAACTTCCAAACATCAGCTTGGAGATGGATTATTTTCGGGGTGGATTTTTTTCTAGGTAGGTTTCAAATAAATCTAAACGCCATCTTCGTAAGAATTCCTTAACGAAGGGACGCTTTATATTGGTTAGATAGTTTTGTGTATCAGCGTCATTGAAAAGAGAATTAAGGAAGGTTTGATTTTCAATTTGTTGTTCAGTGAGTTGATGGGCTAGGCGTGATTCTTTACGAGCTTCTTTGAGTATTAATACAGAAGCAACAAGCATAACTCCCGAAGTAGCAACAAGAGCGTATGGGACATATTTTTTCCAGGGCCTATTTTTTTGTTCACTTTCTTGAGGAGCGATAGTTAAGCTTATTAATAATAAAAAACTATACAGCTTTTTATTATTAATTTTTTTGTAAAAAAATAGGGCCATGGAATTTCCATGGCCCTTACTGTGCTTAAGCACAAAATTCTCGAGTACATTCACGTCGTGCAGCTGCATGTAAGTTACGGCTGTTCATTTGTTCTGACCATTCAGGATGTTTTTTCAATGTTACCATTGCTTCAACAAGAACTTTTCTAATGACTTTGATTTCTATCAAGAGAGTAAAACATTCATCAGCAACGTCTTTGTTGCTGCTGGCTGCTACTAATAGTTCTTCAGCATGTACCAATGAATTATCATATGCATCAAGTTGTGCAAATGCTGTGATTAGAGGAAAATGACTATAGAAGAAAAATTGATTAATTTCTTTGTAAAAAGTAACTGGGTCATTAGTTTTTTTACAAATTTCAACAAGATGATGATTTACTTTGTTCATTTCACCTTTTGCACGATCAAGCTTACCATCTGGGGTTACTTGATATGCGCCATGATAACCTAAGAAACTAGCAACGGCTGTAGCAGCGGTATACCGAATAACTTCTTGAACTTTTTTATTACCAAGTTTACAAAGTACCCATTCATTATCAAAGTAATTACTTTTGTAAAACTTATATCCTTCATACAGAGCAAATCCAGCTAATGCGGCAGTAGCAACACCAACAGCAGTTTTTATTTTAGTTTCTTGAGAAAGTTTTCTTTTTTTTTCTTCTGCTTGTTGCAGTGTTGGGATAAGGAGGAGAAAGAGAAGTATTTTCTTCATAATATGCATCCTTTTTTTGAGATAAAAAACATCATTTACAGAGTCTAGACGATTGTCAAAGAAAAGCAATAAAAAAATCCCCATGCGTTAACATGGGGATCTGTTGAGGTTATATATAATGCTTTTTAAGCAATAATCATATCAGATTTCGCAAAATCACTGCTTAGATCATTGATTATGTTTATAATTTGAGGCTGTAAAAATTCTGCTATGTTATTCATCATTGAACCTTGAACAAGGATCAATTTTTGTCCTAGCTCACTTCTATATAAACTTACTAATTGTTCAATTTCTTCTGCTGTAAAATACTTTAGATAAATATTAGTGATAGCGGGTACATTTTGTTTCATCAATTCAAAGAGTTTATCGAAAATTTGACCCATAACCTTTTCAGCTTCTTGTTGTTCTTGTTGTGTAAGATTAGGTTGTGAAGCAAACAAACGAGTAATATCGCTTGCAAGTGATTTAGTTAGTGTTTCATTCAAAATCCACTCTACATTTGATTCTACTGAGGTTCCAGATTCAGCAAAACTGAGAGTTGAAAGAGATAAAAGAGATATCAACATTAATTTTTTCATAAAATTCCTTAAAAAAATGGCTATAAGCTAGTTGTTATAATTGTGATTATCGATATAAATATTATTTTGTTTTTTTGATTGAAGAGCATTTATCCATGTTGCAGTAGCCAAAGAATGTTGCGCACGTGCTTGATCTTCTTGTGCTCGTGCAATTCTTTCTTGTGCTAATCGCGCTTGTTCTGCTTCATAAGCTAGTGATTCTTCAATCCAATTCGGACATTCTTTGAGTGCCATACTCGCTTCTAAAATGATCATTCGTGCATTGTAAATTACATCTAAAAGACGATCAGAAGCTTTAGTAAATGTAGCTTTTTCTCGTGTAGACTCTAGAAGTGATTTTGCTTTGGTTAATTTATATTGTTGTTGGATCAAATTTTCAAATGCAGAGCGGAGAGGAAATTTGCTATGTGCATACCAAGTTTTGATACCGTAATAAAATTTGTCAGCATCATATACATAACACATACCAACATTCTGGCATCCATAGCTACAAATATCGAGTAATTTGGTATCAATACTTTGGACCAACTTTTTTGCTCGTTTGAATCTTGAATCTGGAGTACAATAGTATCCAATTTTTTTACCAATGTAACCACCAAGGAAAAATGACGCTGTATAAATAGCAGCATTGAGTTTTGGTTGATCACCTAATGAAAATGCGGAGTATTGAGAATAATATGGGTCTTGAAAAGTATATTTGAGTCCCTCTGCGGTTCCTACACCGGTTGCAGCACCAGCTGCAAAACCAACTGCAGACTTGAAGCTAGCTTCCCAAGTTTTAGAGTAACAGGGGGTAATTGTCGTTAAAATTAAGATAGAAAGTAATAATTTCTTCATATTGAGCTTTCATTTGTGAGTTTAATAATTCTTTTATAAGTATACAAATAGAGTTAAAATTGTCTACAGGTTATCTATGCAAAGCTGTCTTGATTTCATCTTTATAAAATACAAGAAGTCCGAGGAAAGTTATGGCTGCTGAAATGAAGAAGCTTATGTATAAAGGTTCGCCAATTATGAGCCAGCCATAGAGATATACGAAGAATGGGAGGCTAAATCCTGACAGAGCTACAAAGGTTGAACTATAATGCTTAAGTAGTCGAGCATATAGGTTATAACCAATGACATTGCCTATACAGATTGTATAAATCAGGAGCATTATGATTGTAGGTGTGAGTTGTAGTGTGGCATGGGTGCCTTCGCCTAATACAATAGCTGTGAAAAGGGCTAAAATTCCACCGATTAGCATTGTAACTGCAGTGACTTCCATAGGAGTAAACTGCTTAGTGCGTAGGAGCTTTTGTACATAAATCCAACCAAATCGACTTAAGGCTACTGAACCGAAGGCTGCCAATTCAGCTAAGGACAGAAAGCCAAAAAACTCAATATTTTGTGTCTGGCCAGAATGGTAATATACCAGGATAATACTTCCAGTGAATCCAAGGAGAATACCAAAAAGCTTATTGCGCGTAAGCTTTTCACCAAAAATAAAGTATACATAGATGGCTGTAATAAATGGATCCAAGCTTCCAATCAGGGCAACCTTAGATGAAAGGGTATGTTTTAATGCATATGCTTTACACAAAGCCGGAAAAAAGGTTGTAAAAAAGGTGGCAATAGCTAGCCATCCAGAATAATCTTTTATCTTAGTCAGAAAGCTTTTAAGGTTAGTTTTAATCAATATATAGGTTAGCAATATAAGACCGGCAGGAATCATACGGATACCAACAAAGAAGATTGCTGGTAAATCTCTCAAAATCATCTTATTAGCTGTAATCCCACTTGCAAGAACGGCAAAGGGATAAATGAGTGAAAACATAAATAATTACCCTAAAATTTACTAAAAATTACCTATATGTACTAGTATATCACTTATTCTATCTATGCCAAACAACAAAGCCAAAAAAAATGAAGGATGGAATTTACAAAGAGAAATATTTGCTGTAATCTATACAAAGGGGCTGTAGTAAGCCAATTCGAGGGACACAAATCAATCATTAGGAATAAAAAAAGTATATGGATAAGAAGATAAGATCAGATATAAGAAATATTGCTATTATTGCGCACGTGGATCATGGTAAAACTACCTTGGTTGATGAGTTGCTTCAGCAGTCTGGTACGATCAAGGAGACTGATGATCGGATTATGGACTCGAATGCTATCGAAAAAGAGCGTGGTATTACCATTTTAGCAAAAAATACTGGTATCAAATATAAAGATAAGTTCATTAATATTGTTGATACCCCAGGTCACGCTGACTTTGGTGGAGAGGTAGAACGAACTTTACAGATGGTTGAGGGCTTTATTTTGCTCGTTGATGCTGCTGAAGGTGTGCTACCTGGTACGCGATTTGTGCTTCAAAAAGCGTTAAATCTTAATCTTAAACCAATTGTGGTTATCAATAAGATTGATAGAAAAGATGCCCAAATTGAGGCAACTGAATCTCAAATTCATGATTTGTTTTTAGATTTAGCTACCAATGAAAACCAGTTAGATTTTCCAGTTTTATATGGATCTTCTAGAGATGGATATGTATCTACAGATTCAACCCAACGTTCAGGTAATATGATACCTCTTTTTGAGGCAATTCTAGAGTACATTAGTCCACCAGAAGAACAAACAAGCGAAGGGCTTCAGTTTTTAACAACATGTCTTGACTCTTCTGATTATTTGGGTCTTATTGCGATTGGCCGTATTTTTAGTGGTGAAATGACAGTAGGTATGTCTTTTATTAGTTGTCTTGATAATAAAGTCAGCAAGCCATCAAAAATTACAAAAATTTACAAATTTGAAGGTCTTAATCGGCTTGAAGTAGATAAGGCCAAGTTTGGTGATATTGTTGCTGTTACCGGATTTAGTGATCCGATAAAGATTAATACAACGCTTTGCAATGTTGATAAGCCATTACCTTGTAAATATGTTGCTATTGATGAACCAACACTTGTTATGTATTTATCAGTTAATAATTCTCCATTCAATGGACGAGAAGGCAAACTTTTGACATCTCGTCAGATTAAGGAACGTCTTGAAAAAGAATTAGAAACTAACGTAGCACTTCGTGTAGAGCCAACTGATTCACCAGAATCATTCAAGCTTTCTGGTCGAGGTCAGTTACACCTTGGAATTTTAGTTGAAAACATGCGTCGTGAAGGATTTGAGCTACAACTTTCAGCTCCAGAAGTGATTTATAAGACTATCAATGGCGCTAAACATGAGCCAATTGAAAATCTTATTTTGGATATCCAAGAAATTCACCAAGGTATTATTATGGAGAGTCTTGGTAGCAGAAAAGCTGAATTAACCAATATATCACCAAGTGGTGAAGGAAGAATAAAGATGGAATTTGCTATTCCATCACGTGCACTTATTGGATTCAGAAGTCAGTTTTTAACAGATACTCGTGGTACTGGTTTATTAAATGTGAGTTTCAAAGGTTATGAACCATATAAAGGTGATATTCCAACACGTAATAAAGGTGCCATTGTTACGATGGAACCAGGTAAAATTACAACGTATGCTCTCGACAATCTTCAATCTCGTGGTGAGTTCTTTGTTAAGCCAGGACAAGAAGTGTATGAAGGTATGGTAATTGGTGAAAATAGTCGAGAAGTTGATCTTGAAGTTAATCCATGTAAGACAAAAAAACTTACTAATATGCGAGCTTCTGGTACAGATGAAGCAGCACAAATTGGTGCAGTACGTGTCATGAATTTGGAAAAATGTATGGAATGGATTCGTCCAGATGAACTTATTGAAGTGACGCCAGAAAGTATTCGACTTCGTAAAAAGATATTGAAAGCAGGTATGCGAAAGCGTTCCAGCTAAAATTAAATAGCTAAAAAAAGACCCGCAATTAATTGCGGGTCTTTTTTTTATCTTTATTTAAAAAATCTAATCTTCTTCTTCTTCATATTCAGCATCTGGTGCTGCGTTTTCAAGATCTTCGATTATTTCTTTGAGAGGAGGCATGATCATTTGCATATGTAGTTGATCAGACATACTGTCTTCGTAGAAGTTTCTATGTTTAATTCCCAGTTCGCTTGAGTTCCACTCGACGATCTTTTGGAGTTCTTCAATTGAAAATTCATTGAGGTAATATTCTGTTACTTCAGATAGATTTTGCTTTAAATTTGCTAGAGCCTTTTTTTTAGTGGCATTTAAAACTGCGGAATCTTCAATTTCAGCTATTTCTGCCATATGCTCTACATGTTCAATGATTGGATTGCCAACCAATTCAAGCACTAATTTTTCTGCTTGAGTATTGTTCATACAATGTCCTTTTTTGGAGTTGGAGTTATTTATTTTTTGTGATGAGTTCTTTTAGCTTGTCAGGATTGTATCCAATGACCTCATCTACAAGTTCACCGTTTTTGAAAATTTTAACTGCAGGAATACTTGTAACAGAATATTTCTTAGCTAGTTCTTGTGCAACATTAAGGTTGGCAGAAACAAACTTAATTTCATTGTTCTTTTCTGCTAGTTCATTGTAGGGTCCATTGAGCATTTTACAAGGTGGACATGAATCAGAGTAGAATTTAAGAACAACCAAGTTATTTTCTTTGAGAAGGATATCTAATTCAGCTTGTGAACTAATAGCTTCAATTTCCTTTGAGGCTTCCACCATTTGAGGTGCATTTTGCTTAGGGAGCATTGATTGGAGAGATTGTATAGCCTCTGCAAAGATGGGAGTTAGAAGTTGCATGTAATCACTATTTTGGACAACATTTGCGCTAAATTTACTGTATTTTGATCCCAATTCACCTTTAAAAAAGTTAACAATTTGTTGAAGTTCTTTCTTGGAGAATTCTTTAAGATAAATCTCGGTAATTGTTTCGATATTATTTTGAAGCTGGTCTTTTACTTGTTGTATAACCTTATCTACAATAGCAGAATCTTTGATTTGTAGGTTTTTTGCCATATTTTCAATTACGGCGATTGAGGGGTCCCCTATAAGTTGAAGTACCATATTTTCAGTTTGAGTGTCTCGTTCTTTTGCAATAATAGATTGTGAAGTCATAGAGGCAAGGAGCGTTACTAACAAGATCTTAGAAGCAAACGCAGTTGTGAATATTAACTTTTTCATAAGTTTCCTTCATATTTATGTAAATATAACCTTTATATATATTATATTATTGGCCATAAAAGTCAATTATAACTACCGGTTTTAAGCTTTTTACAGGTATAACTGGTCAATATGAATGCCAATGTTGCGATACCAATAATATAGAGGTCAGCAAGAAATACTGGGTACAACCAAAAAAGAATTTGGGAAATGGCACCTATAATTACACTGGCCCATGCGGCTTGTCTACAAACATTCTTTTTAAAATAGCAGATAATGAGTGGCACAAAGAGGGTACTAATAGAGATGCTATAGCTGCTGATAATGATATCAATGATCCCTGCATTAATGAAATAGGAGAGGGTAAGCATGCTTATTCCGACAAACAAGGTGATCCATTGTGACCGCTGAATTGATTGTTTGTTTCCAAGAAAACTGAATTTGAAATCTTGTGCAACGTTGGAGCTTATAGCACAAAGCAAAGAATCTGCTGTTGAAGTAATAGCTGCAATAAGGCCGCATATTAGCAGTGCAAAAACAAAGTTATTGGCATAGTATTGCAACCCTGGTATGAGTGGGTTGCTTCCTGCTGGAATGATTAAGTTAAGCAGTTTTGCTTGCATGCCAAAATAAATAGGAATAATTGCAAAAGCAATCATGAAGATACTGGAAACAATGGCTGAGCTTGTTGCAATTATTTTGGTACGTGCAGAAAAGAAGCGTTGAGCAAGATCTTGTTCAATAAGACTAAATAATGCTGGTGCAATTAAGGTGGGTAAAAAAGTCATAAGCTCATAATATGATATATTAAATTGTTTTTGGGTGCCTAAAAGATTAGAAACCTTAAAAAAGCTTGCTGGTTCTTGCCAAAGGGCATAAACAAAAATTCCAGTAAATACTACAATGATATAAAAGAGTTGGAATACATCTGTGATAACAACTGCTTTCAAACCACCTAGAATGGTATAGGTAATAATAAAGATCCAGAATAGTAGGAACATAATCTCTGTGCCTAGAGACTGAGACTGAAAGATACCAACAATAAATTCTCGAGAGGCGACAATCTGACCAATAAGAATTCCGCATAATGTAATAATGGATAAAATTGAGGCAATTTTTCTCAAAGTTACACTATTATATCGTGTTTCAAAAAGCTCTGCCGTAGTTGCTACATCAAGAGCCTGCATTCTTGATGCAAGTCCAAGACTGAGGATAATGAAACCAATACTCATGCCAAGAGCATATAGGATGCCATAATATCCAACTTCATATGATTTTTGGGCAATCCCTAGTAGAGTTCCGCTACCTAATTGAGTGGCAATTAAAGTAGATACCAAAGCAAAAAATCCAAGATCTCTGCCGGCTAAAAAATAGTCTTTAAGTGTACTTATACGTTTGGAAGCAATATAGCCAAGATACAAATAAATAATGGTTAAAATTGAAAAAATGGAAATAAAATAAATATTCATCAAAAACTCCTGATAACTTAAAACTTAAATATACAACAAAAAAGACCATCAAGGCTGGTCGATAAAGCCTTTAGTTGGAGTGATGATGAAGATGAGGGAGCCTAGAAATGAATAGTGATAGCATACTGCTGGATAAGAAATTGAAATTATTCATGGACATCCTCTCATATAATTGATTCTACACCTTCAGATTACCAATTCTATGACAGGTGGTCAATAAAGGTATATCATTTATCTTTATTGTGCCAGATTTAATAGATCAATCGTAGGAACTATAAGTGCATACAAAAAGTGAAATTATGCTTTTATTTAAGCCTTTAAATGGATGGAATAATTTTGAACTAAAAAGTTTGCGCATTCTCGCTCCTTTGGGGCGAGTAGTTCACCAATCTCGTTATTCGCGGTAGACTATTAGATAAAGATCTTAAAAATTTTGTTTTCAGATTAGGAATTTTGTGAATACATTTTACATTACTACGCCAATTTATTATGTAACAGCCAAGCCGCATCTGGGTACACTCTATACAACGGTTCTTGCTGATGTGCTCAATCGTTGGGAAAAGTTGCAAGGAAAAGAAACATTTTTTTTGACGGGTACCGATGAGCATGGTCAAAAAATTGCAGCTGCAGCGCAAAAAGCTGGTAAAACTCCAAAGGAATTTACGGATAGTTTTATCAGTGCTTACAAAGAAACATGGAAGCAGTTTGAAATAGATTATTCACATTTTATTCGTACAACTGATGAGTACCATGTTAAAGCAGTACAGCAATGGTTGCAGCAGTTGATTGATAAAGGTGATGTGTACAAGTCCAGCTATAATGGTTGGTATTGTACGCCATGTGAAACGTTTTTGTCCGATAAAGAAGCTCAGGGAGCACCGACAGATACAAATCAATCTGGACCAGCATGTCCAAGTTGTAATAGATCAACACATTATATTGAAGAAGAATGTTATTTCTTTAAGCTTTCTGCATATCAGAATAAACTGTTGGATTTTTATAAAAATAATCCAGAATTTATCTTGCCAAAAGAACGGATGAATGAAGTTATTAGCTTCGTAGAATCAGGACTGAAAGATCTTTGTATTTCTCGAACAACAGTGAAGTGGGGTATTCCATTTCCAGGTGATGCTAAACATGTTACGTATGTTTGGGCAGATGCTCTGAATAACTATATTACAGCTATAGGCTATCTTCAAGAAGATAAAAAAGATCAATTTGCCAAATGGTGGCCGGCTAATGTCCAAGTAATGGGGAAAGATATTGTACGCTTTCATGCGGTTTATTGGCCAGCATTTTTAATGGCGTCTGATTTATCAATGCCAAAGCATTTATTAGTTCATGGTTGGATTAAGGTTGGCGATCAAAAGATGTCTAAGTCTTTAGGCAATGTAATGGATCCAGAATTTTTGTACAAAGAATATGGTCCCGATGCAGTTCGTTATTTTTTGACAACACAGATGGCTGTAACTCAAGATTCACCATTTAGTATTGAGGATCTTGAACAACGTATTACTTCAGATCTTGCAAATGAGATAGGCAATCTTCTTAATCGAATGACTATGCTTGCACAGCTCAACAATGTAAAAACTATTGTTCCACCAGCAAAGTGGTCACATGCTGCATTAGAACTACAACAAGCAAATAAAACAATGCTTGCTGATGTTGCCATGTATCTTCAAGAATATTCATTGCATATGGCTTATGCAGAAGTAAAGCGCTTTGTTGCAAGAACTAACGCATATTTTCATGCCCAAGAACCATGGAAGCTTGCTAAGTCTGATAATGAAGCTTTTATGCAAGTTCTTGCTGCGACATGTCATGCGCTACGCACAATTGGTACTATCTATTGGCCAGTGATGCCAAGTAAGATGGAAACATTGCTTGATGCTATCGACTCTCAATTTGAGTTGAATGGTGATGTGATTAAGGGCTTAGAAAATTGGGATAAAACATTTGAATTGAAACAAGTACCAGTATTGTTTACTAAAATTGAAAGCACAAAAGTGTCAGAAGAAAAAATTATTGAAAAGAAAGAAGAAGTAGTCAGTTCAGATACCATCGATATTAAAGATTTTATTAAAGTACAACTTGTTGTAGGAACGATTGAATCAGTTGAACCAGTTGAGGGTTCAGATAAGCTTTTAAAAATGCTGGTCAACTGTGGAGATAAGGGTATTCGCCAAATTTTTGCAGGGATTAAGAAATTTTACCAGCCTGAAGATCTTGTAAATAAACAAGGTGTTTTTGTTGTTAATCTTAAACCACGTAAGATGATGGGTATGGAATCTCAGGGCATGATGCTATGTGCCGATGACGGCAATGGCAATCTATCCTATATTACGCCGCATAAACCAATGGTAAATGGCTCTATTTTAAAATAACCAACTAATTAGCTAGGTAGGCTATTTTAAAATTTCAAGTAAGGCCTATTTCTTTGTGGTTTTTCGTGAACTAGCAACTTTTTTAGTTGCAGTCTTACTAGTAGCGGCTTTTTTTACTGTAGTTGTCTTGCGAGAAGTTGTTTTTTTTACAGCTGTTCTTTTAACAGGGGCGGTAGCTTCTTTATCGCATACTGGGCATGAAAGTATAACATTGCCTTCTTTATCAACTCGTTTGAGAAGATATGGTGATTTACACTTAGGACACTCTGTTTCTTCAATATCACTAAAGATCACAAATTTACATTTAGGATAGTTTTTACATCCCCAAAATGTTTTACCCTTCCAAGAACGCTTTCCTATTTTACCACCGCAGTCTGGGCATGGGAATTTAGCTACTTCTTGATGAATATACTTACACTCTGGATAACCAGAACATGATATGAATGGACCAAACCTACCAACCATACTACGTAATGGTTTGCCACATTCAGGACATTTCATATCCAAAAGTTTAGGCTTTTCCATTTCGACAAGTTTGATAGTGCCGTCTTCGGTGCGTTCAAAGTTGCTTGTAAAATCACATTCAGGGTATGCAGGGCAACCAAGAAATTCACCGGCTTTTCCGAATCGTATGACCAGTTTTTCTTTTTTACACTTTGGGCATTTAATATTTGTAGGTTCTAATGGTTTTTTCCCTTTAGATGTTCCTTTGAAAGCTACTAAATCTTCAGAAAAGCTTTTGTAGAATGTATTAAGAAGTTTGTCTCTTTCAAGATCTCCTGATTCTACCTTGTCTAATTCTTCTTCCATACGTGCTGTAAATTTTTCATTGATGATATGAGGAAGATTTTCTACAAGAAGTTTGGTGACTTGCATACCAAGTTCAGTTGGTATAAATCTCTTTTTTGAATCCAAAGCAGTATAATTCCGTGCTTGAATAGTACTTAAGATTGCACTATAAGTACTTGGACGTCCGATACCTTCTTTTTCTAACTCTTTTACCAGCGATGCTTCACTAAATCGTGGAGGTGGTTGAGTAAAGTGCTGTTTGCCCTCAGTCTTTTTATTGTCGATAGGCTTTTTAGCTTCAAGCTCTTTTGGGATGACAATTTTGTTTTCATCTTCATCTTCTTCGATATTATAAACTTTTAGAAAACCGTCAAAGACGAGGGTAGATCCAGTAACCCTAAAAAGGTATTTTACGCTAGTAATGGTAACTTGACGTTGTGCGTACTCTGCCGGTGTCATTTGACATGCAACAAATCGCTGCCAAATAAGTTTATAAAGTTTAGCCGCATCAGGCGGTAGATATTGGCTAACTTGTTCAGGAGTCAAGTTGGTATCAATTGGTCGGATAGCTTCGTGAGCATCTTGAACTTTGCTACCTTTTTTCTTTTCATAACTATTTTCAGTTTTTGGAAGATATTCATCACCATATATCTTTTTAATAAAACCACGAGCTTGTTTGAGTGCTGTATCAGAGATACGGAGCGAATCTGTACGCATGTAAGTAATCAGAGCAACTGGCGTACTTTTATCCTGTAATGGTATACCTTCATAAAGCTTTTGTGCGACCGTCATGGTCTTTTTTACCGAGAACCCAAGACGATTGTATGCTGCCTGTTGAAGTGTGCTCGTCATAAATGGCGGAAGAGGATTTTTGAGGCGTTTTTTATCTTGGATAGACTCAACAATGAAATCATCTTTTTTGATTTCATTAATAATTTTGTCGGCGTCTTGTTTATTTGTAATCTTGAAAGCTTTTTTATTGATCTGTGCAAGATCAGCAGAAATTTTGGCCTTACCTTGTTGAAATTCACCCTGAATGGACCAATATTCTTCAGGCTTAAAATCTCTGATTACTTCTTCACGATCACAGATAAGCTTGAGAGCCACAGATTGCACACGGCCTGCAGATAGGCCTTTCATAAGTTTTTGCCAAAGAATAGGTGATACTTCATAGCCCACCCAGCGATCAAGTACTCGACGTGCTTGCTGTGCAGCAACCTTTTGCATATCAACGTCAGAGAGATGTTGGAGAGATTCTATGATAGCTGGCTTAGTAATTTCGTTAAAGGTGATACGATATATTTTAGCCTTTTTAGGGGCAACTTTTTTAATTTCTTCTTCAATATGCCAGGCAATTATTTCTCCCTCACGATCAGGATCGGGAGCAAGATAGATTTCGTCGCTCGTGCTTGCTTGTTTGCAGATGTCCGCAATGACCTTTTCCTTGTTTTCAAGCGTTACATATTCAAGCTTGATAGGTGTACCCATAGTAACACCTATTGATTTACTAGGAAGATCCTTGATATGACCCACCGTAGACATAATTCTAAAATCACTTCCCAGAAACTTGGAAATGGTCTTAATCTTGGCGGGGGATTCTACAATTAATAATTTCTTCATAATCCTCTTTTAATCATTGGCTCACAGCCACTCGCTCTTCTGCTAATTTTTTCATCTTAAATTTAAGAATAAGGTATTTATTTTCAAAAAGTCAAATAATATTCAAAATTCGTTTTCGAGGCTTTTATATAGGCTATTTATTTTTATCGTAAACTAATACTTGAGTATGTATGAGGAAGATATCGCAAAAAGAAGGAGAATGCAAGGGTGAATTCTTGACTATATCTGTAAACAGTTCATAATAATGTCTATTAGGACATTTTATTGGGTTGACAGAGAATAAGAGCTACATAATGAATACAGTTAACTATAGAAATATAATGTATACAATGACGCAATCATCCTTTTTTATGTTTATTATAGGTATTGTTTTTGCAAGTCCGCTTCAGGCTGCACAGTCTAAACCTTCAAATAGGCAAAAACACTATTCTCATGAATATATGAAGAATGGGGTTTCAATAAGCATTCAAGAGATGACACCACAGGAATCCAAGGAAAAGTTAGGAAATGAATTTAAGAGAAGAAACAAAGCGCATGCGATTATTCCTCTTGCTGTTAAGGTTACCAATCATTCTTCTCGTGGTATTAATTTTTCTAGGGATGATATTAATCTTAAGTTAGCATCACTTCAAGATGTGAGGATCCAAGCAGAGTTTCAAGCACGTTTGTATGTTGCAATAGGAGCAGGAGCATGTATATTTGCGCCTTTCATATTTATAGCGGGTATTTGGTGCGCTATATTGGCTGCATGGGCAGGCTGGCCTTTACTTGTTTTCGAGGGAATTCTTATCGGTTCGCTGATAGTGTCTATGGCTCCATCAGTGATCTGTGGCTTACAATATCGAAAAGAAAAGAAAAAAATACGAGATAATATCACCTCCCCATATGAAACATTTGGTATGAATTATATTGCACCGAATGAGACGCTTACTAAAGTTGTATACATTAAGCGAAAAGATCTACCACAATCATAATTTTTTAGTTATCATAATTTTGTGCTACGCTAAAACTTTTAATAGATAGATTAATAGAAGTACAAAGTTAGATAACGCATGGTGTTCGATATACATTTCGCTCAACTTAATTGGCTATATTTTATTATTCCAACACTCGTTGGAGCTTTAATATACCGATTATGGTTATACAAGCCTGTGACCTACCAATATACATTGGTAGGTTTAATGAAACAGATGGGAATTCGTGGTTCTGCACTTCCTAGTAGAGCATTTTTCATGCTTCGATTTGCACTTTTAATCATACTTTCATTTTTAATGCTCAAGCCTCAAGTGGTTGATAAACGTTCCAAGTTGCCAGTTGAAGGTATTGATATTATGTTGGCATTGGATCTTTCTGGAAGCATGCAAGCGCTTGATGATCTTAAAGAACTTAAATCTCGTGTTGCCATTGCTAAAGAAGAAGCTATTCGATTTATTAAAGAGCGAGATGACGATTCAATAGGCCTTGTTGTTTTTGGGCAGAATGCTCTATCGCGAGCACCACTAACTCTTGATAAGAAAATTTTAATTGAGATTATTAAGGAATTGGATTTAGGTAATACTGTAGATCCTAATGGAACAGTAATTGCAAAAGCACTGGCAACAAGCCTTAATCGATTAAAAGATTCTGCTGCTAAAAGCAAGATTATTATTCTTTTAACCGATGGTGTTCCAAGTCATCATGATATGCAACCACACACGGCAATTGATATAGCAAAAAAATTAAATATTAAAATATATACAATCGGCATTGGAGGAAAGCAAGGGGGATATCTGTACAACTCTATGGTTGGTTATCAGCTAGCATATTCACCACTTAATACTGTTTTATTGGAGCAAATTGCTTATGAAACGGGTGGTAAATTTTTCCGTGCAAAAAATCAAAAAGAGATGCGTACGATCTATGAAGTTATTAATAAGTTAGAAAAGACTAAGCGTGATGCCAATCTATATACACAATATAAAGACACATTTATGATAGGTTTATGGATTGCTTTGTTATTTATTATTCTTTATAGTTTGCTTTCAAGTTTTATCTGGCGGGTGATCTAATGTGGGGCAATCTTTCTAATAGTTGGATACTATTCATTGCTGTTGCATTATGTTTATTACGTGTTGTAATTTATGGCAAAATTACAATATTGATGCGTAAGGCTGGTTTTGGATTTAAAGACAATAAATTTTTGTTACATTATTCGAGTGTGCGACGTTTATTGAGGACATTGTTTTTTTGTATCGGTACACTAGCATTGGGTCTTGCTTTTTTACAACCTCAATGGGGAAAAAAAGAAGAGGCTGTACAGCAACAAGGTCGTGATTTATTTATTTTGTTGGACGTTTCAAAGAGTATGTTAGCTCAAGATATGGAACCAAGCCGACTAGAATTTGCAAAGAAAAAAATTAAGCAACTTGTTGATCGATTGGCAACTGATCGCGTTGCACTAGTATTATTTGCTGGACGGCCAATTGTTCAGTGTCCTTTAACGCAAGATATAGAAGCATTTAAGTTATTTTTAGATCAGACAAGCTATGAAACTGTTGGTTCTGGAACGACGGCATTGGATGTGGCATTACAAAAAGTTATTGAACAATTTGAACGAGCTGGTAACAAAAAAAGTAAGCTTGCAGTTATTTTTACCGATGGTGAAGATTTTTCCCATAATCTTGCAGCAGTTAGACAACAAGCTCAAGAAAATGGATTGTTTATTTTTGCACAGGGACTGGGCAGTTTGGATGGTGCTCCAATTCCAGTTTACGATCAACATGGCAAAAAATCTGGTGTGTTAAAAGATGACGATGGTTCTATTGTTATATCTCGTCTTAATGAATCGCTTTTGAAAAATTTGGTAACACAAATTGGTGGTGTTTATATTACACCAACTAAAAATGATGATGATATTGAAAAAATATATGCTAAAGTTCAGCGGTTTGAAAAAGAGAAATTTGGTAAACGTAATATGACAGCAAAACAAGAACAATATCCATGGTTTATTGGTATCAGTTATATATGCTTTCTTTTGGAATGGATATTATGAAAAAACTATTGTTCATCTTTGTATTATTGTCATTCAATTGTTGCTCTTTAGATACATATGAAACGTATCAAAACTATCAAGCACAGCAGGCATTAAACAATGGAAAATATGGTCAAGCAAAAGAGATAATTGATGAACTTTTGGTCGACTACCCAGATGATCCGCAACTTAATTTTAATGCTGGTATTATTGCACTTCAAAATAATGATCCAAAAAATGCTGTTCGTTCATTAACGCATGCGACAAAAAATTCTGAATTACAGGAAAATGCTTATGTTAATCTTGGAACTGCATATGTACGAGATAATCAACTTCAAGAAGCATTAGAATCATATGAGCAAGCATTAAAAATTAATCCAAAGAATCTACAAGCAGAACAAAATGCAAAAAAAATAAAAGAATATTTAGAGCAACAACAGCAAAATGATAACCAGGAAAAGCAAAATCGGAGCCAAGAGAAACAAAAAGATAGTCAAGGGAACAACGATAAGCAGGAACAGGAACAAGGCCAGCAAGAGCAAAATAAATCCCAAGAGTCTAAAGATCAAGGGGATGGCAAGCAGAAGAACAGCGGGCAACAGCAACAGTCCAATCAAGGACAGCGCGACGATAAAAAAGATTCTCATAATTCTACTCCTCAATCATCACAAGGCGATAAACAAGAACAACAAACATCCGGCGGCAGCGATCCAAAACAAGATTCTGAAGAACATGACCGCAAGGACGACCGGAAACAAGACAGGGGAAACGACCAGTGCGATCCCACAAACAATGATCTTGAGCAAAAAGGAGGGAGCGTATCTAATACCGATCAAAATCACCAAGGGAAACAGCAACAACCATCCGTCGACCATAATAACTCTCAAGAAAAAATTAACAACAACCAACAACAAGTATCACAATCCAACCATACTGAGCAGAAGCAAAAAAAGCCAGAAAACAACTTAAATGAGCATATGAAATCTGTGCTTGCTCAGTTGGAACAAGAAGACAAAGCTGGTAATAAAATGTTTATGCAAGCGCAAGTGCAAGAAAAGATGAAGGGAGTTCGTGGACAAAAAAATTGGTAAACTCTTGCTCATATGCTTACTACTTACGACGCCGCTTTTAGGAGAAATCTCATTTAGGGTTGGCCTTTTTAATATGCAGGGCGAGAACATAAAAAAAATTGGTGCAGGTGTGCCATTTATACTAGAAATTTCTGTTGTTGGAAATGAAAATATTTCAGAAAAGCCTGAAATAAAACAACTTAATAAATATTGTTATACATCAGGTGGCGTGCAAACATCAGTACAAATGATTAACGGCAGTATAACAGCAATAAATAAGTATACTTATCAAGTGCGTATTGATAATCCTGGTACGTATGAATTGGGACCAATTGTATTGAATCATCTAGGACAGACGATACAAAGTAAGCCATTTACTATCAAGGTTGTCAGAGAAAAAGATGTTCCAGAACTACAATCAAAATCTGAAGCAGAATCTGAAGCATTGATTACTATGAGTGTCGATAAAGAAAAAGTTTATTTATATGAAGGAGTTACACTCAAAGTACGAATTTATGTTCGTGGTGAAATAGGTCAAGTACAGCCACAACTGCCAAGTACAGAAGGTTTATCTGTTAGTGATCCAATAGGACCAACAAGTGGTACAACGACACTTAATGGAAAGCAATGGGATTATCATGAAATAAAAATGAAGGTATATCCAGAAAAGACAGGTGAGTTTACTATTCCAGCTACGATATGTAATTATGTGATAGCGCAACCAGCACGAAATCAAATGGAATCGATGCTACAGATGTTTGGTGCGTATAATACAGTTAATAAGCGAATGGTATCGAATGCCATCAACCTTTCAGTTAAACCATTACCATCGCATAGGCCTCCTATTACACATGTGGGTCAAGTATCAGCGTTCACTGCTTTTGTTAACCAAAAAGAAGCGCAGCAGGGTGATGCTATCGTATTGAAATTGAATTTGACTGGCAATATTGATATGAAAAAAGTTGATCTTGAAGTGTCTAATTTTCCTCAAGAATTAAAACAATATCATTCAAATACTTCAATCAAGCGAGGGAAAAAGGATCAAACAAAAACCTTTGAATATATTGTACAAGGAACTAGACCAGGTCCGATAACCATTCCTTCACAAGCATTTACATTTTTCAATACAAAAACGGAACAATATCAAACAATTAAAACTAAGCCTATTACACTTAATATTCTTCCATCGCAGTATGGAATGATAGAGCAGGATCAACAAGGTGAGTTGCTTGCAGAAATTGCACAAAGTGCTTGTCCTAATATTAATTTCATAAGAACATATAAGATAATTTTTTGGTATATTCTTTCTTTGATTATTATGACATTGCTAACAGTCGTGTATTTATTATATTGTTATGGTCAGCGCTATTATGCTTATCATTATTTATCAATACGAAAAAAGCTTGCATTTTATCAAGCACAAAAAAAATTAAAGCATCTTGAAAGAACCCATGATCTTGTTTTATTGTATCCGCTCTTTATCGAGTTTGTAGCAGCGTTGTTGCAGGAAGAGTCAAATAGTATAAATATTACAACCATTAAAAAATTGCTAAATCAATTAAAGTTTGATGAAAAACAATTGCAAGAGTGGGATACATTTTATGCTGTAATTGAACAAGCGGCATTTAGTGATGATCGGGAGCTGTTTAAAAAGAAAATTATTATAAAAAAATTATTAGAAGAAGCCGATCATTGGATTAAGTTAATTCAAAAACAAAGCAAAGAGGAAAAATAATGAAAAAATTTTTTTATTTTTTCCTTTTTTGTTGTAGCAGTTTTACTATTGCTGATATCAATAAAACACCATGTGATTGGTACAACACAGGACAAACATTATATAAAGATGAAAAATTAAAAGATGCTTATACTGCCTGGCTTATCGCTTATTATCAAGCATGCCGCGATAATAATTTGATGGTATCTAAAGCAGCACAAAAAGGTTTGGCACAATTATCAGAAGAGCTTGATGAAAAACCTGAAATTGAATCGAGGTTAAGGTTAATAGATGCTTGTGGAAATTTTACGGGATTTATACCATTTTGGTTATGGTGCTTAATAAGCTTGATCTTATTTGGTTTTCTTTGTGAAATTCTCATATTATGGGGTACCAAGCGAATAAGATTATTGCTTATATTCAGCCTTGCATGGTTGCTTTTGCAGGTTCCTATCATTGGTTTGTATAAATATAATACAATTAAAAGAGGCATAATTATTAATTCTGGTGTAGAGTTATTATCAGGGCCTGATAAGGTGTATAGTGCTCGTTGTCGTGTAGGGTGTGGAGATCAAGGGATTATTACACAAGAACGAGATGGATGGTGCCTAATCCATACACAGAGTGGTAAAGGATGGGTAAATAAAAACTTTCTGGTGCAAGTTGGATGTTTACAATAAAACGTATCAAGATTAGTAATATTAAAATTTTATGGCTTTTTTTAGTTGGCATACTAGGAATCAGCTGTTTTATCTTTTGGCGAGATTACTGTACTCTTAAAGAGGCGACAGAAGAGTTGTATGCTCTGCAGGAAGAGTATCGAAGTTATTTGACAACTCTCAAACAGATTATTGATGAACTAGCACCAAATGGTGAGCAAGAAGAATCTACTGAGAATGACTCAGCAGATGAAAAAAAAAAACAATCGAATAGTTCTGGAGAATTCGAAATTGTCGATCGGCGTCCGGCCTACTTAAAACAATCGCTTCTTAATTACATTCAAGAAAAAGATCTCAATATTGATATGGATGAGATCGATCGTATTTATGAATCCTATATGGATCATACTACAGAGCGTATTTCTTCTTTACGTAAATGCAAGCTTCGCTCGTCTGGCCGACAATCAGTGCAACGACCAATTACGAGGCATCGTCGTCCATATGCTCGTGACATTATTTTTTCATGGCCACTTGATCGGGAGCATTTTTGGATTAGTTCTTTCTTTGGGCGTAGAAAACGAAGCGATGGTAGTTGGGGTTTTCATCGTGGTATTGATCTTGCGGCTTTACGTGGAACACCGATAAAATCAGTTGCATCAGGCAAGGTCATAATGGCGGGTTTTGCACAAGGGTATGGTAATACAATTATCATTATGCATAACGATAAATATAAGACACGTTATGCCCATTTACAAAAATTGAAAGTAAAGACAGGGCAGATTGTACGTAGAGGACAGTTAATTGGTACGGTAGGAGCTACGGGTTATGTGCGAAAATCCGGTCGAGATGCATCACATTTACATTTTGAAGTTTATCGAATGGGTAAGCAAATTAATCCATTGTACTATTTAGCTTAAGCATTTCTTAATAAGTACCCTCTAATTGCAGTTTATAATCCAGAAGCATCACGTTCTCCACTGACATGGAAGTCATATGATCCGAGCTATTCGTACAAAGACCAGCCATTTTATAGGGTTAATGAACGAGAAATCAAGTATGGTAATATGTTTGCAAAGAGATTTGGAGAAGAAGATCTCAAGTTGCCAGCAGCACCATATTCTGAAGGAGGTTGTATTTTAGATACCCAAGAAGTTAAGCTGAGGTCGGATGAATATTGGGTGATGGGAGATAACCGCCGTGGAAGCCATGACTCTCGTAGCTGGGGGCCATTGAAAGAGAAGTTTTTACACGGAAAAATGTGGTCTTTTGATACTAATCAGTCATGGATTATATTTGACTTATTACGCCATCCAATCGACTTTTGGAGTCGTGTCCGGTAGTCTCGCTTCTTGCAGTCAGTGCTGTAACGGCTATTAATTTATGATTTTTTATAATACACTATCAATAATTATTTTATTGATTATAAAAGGATTTTACGATTATGACTTCTCATGTTCGAAAATTACGCATATGGTTAAAGCGACCGAATAAGTCTACGCTTGCATCATGGATTGAAAGTGCAATCATAATTTTGCCATTAGTTTTTATTGTACGAACATGGTTTTATGGTTTGTATCAAGTGCCAACTGGATCAATGGAAACCACGATGTTAGTTGGGGAAGGTTTTTTTGCAGACAAATTGTCTGTATGGTTTAAAAAACCAAAACATGGAGATATTATTACATTTAATGATCCAAATTATCCGTATTCAAATAACAAATTAATGGAATATTTTCAACGATATGTATGGGGCCCAACTAATTATACTAAACGTGTAATTGGTGTTCCGGGTGATACAATAAAATTGACTCTAGAAGAAGGCAAGCCGGTAATATATCGCAATGGTACAAAACTTGATGAACCTTATCTTAATAAGTACCCTTTAATTGCTGTTTATGATCCAGAAGCATCACGTTCTCCACTGACATGGAAGTCATATGATCCGAGTTATTCGTACAAAGATCAGCCATTTTATAGGGTTAATGAACGAGAAATCAAGTATGGTAATATGTTTGCAAAGAGATTTGGAGAAGAAGATCTCAAGCCATCCGCAGCACCATATTCTGAAGGAGGTCGTATTTTAGATACCCAAGAAGTTAAGCTGGGGCCGGATGAGTATTGGGCAATGGGGGATAACCGCCGTGGAAGCCATGATTCTCGTAGTTGGGGACCATTAAAAGAGAAATTTATACATGGAAAAATTTTATTGAGATTATGGTCTTTTGATACCAACCAATCCTGGATTGTTTTCGACTTATTGCGCCATCCTATTGATTTTTGGAGCAGGGTACGTTGGTCTCGATTTTTGCAACCAGTATGATAACTAATTGCATAAGAGCATCATTTTCGATATTATTAGTAAGAATTATGCTATATTCTATATAAGGAGCTGTAATGAAATTTTTGAGTAAATTTTTGAAATTATCTGTTATTTGTGTAAGTCTTTTTATATTGCCATGTTGCAATTGTGAAAAAGCGCAGATTTCTCAGCAGGAAACTTCAGAAGCTCCAGTAAAAAAAAAACTAGTTGTTGTCAATGTTGCTGATCAGGATACCTATAATGAATGTCATATTAAAGGTTCTGCGCAGTTAGACTTTGACAAAGTTGAAAATGTTTTTGCTGATGTTGATCGCGATACACCAATTGTAACTTATTGTGCAAATTATCAATGTAGTGCAAGTGGTGCTGTAGCGCAGATGTTAAAAGATATGGGCTTTACAAATGTAAAAGCATTTGAAGCTGGTATGGCTGAATGGTATCAAAAAGGTTTACCTGTAGAAGGTAATTGTATGCATCAAGACAAAAAATCGGTAAGCCCTTACTTGATAGCAGAAAATGTAAAACATGATGATGAGCAAGATAACGATATTGTTATTATTTCCATCGATCAATTGAAAAGTGAAATGGAGCAAGCTGGATTGCTTGCTTAAATTATTCGGCGGCATAGCCAAGTGGTAAGGCATGGGTCTGCAAAACCTTGATCCCCGGTTCGAATCCGGGTGCCGCCTCCAAATTCCTTTTCTTTGAAATGTGCCGGGGTGGCGGAATAGGTAGACGCAAAGGACTTAAAATCCTTCGGGCTTTTTGCCTGTGCCGGTTCGAGTCCGGCCCTCGGCACCATCTTTTTAAAAAACATTTATATTAAAAGGCTTGACAAAACTCATGGGCATAATATGGTACATGTAAGTACTAGCACAGTTCTGCCTTATTAGAAATTGGTTGCATAAGGTTAGAGGATGTGTATATGAATAAAGCGAAGTTAGTCGAGCAAATGGCTAAGATTACTAAGCTTCCAAAGTCGCAATGTAAAGATTGCCTGGAAGCAATAATATCAGCTGTTGGCGGTGCTTTAAAAGGAAGCAAGACTGTGGTCTTAACAGGGTTTGGGACTTTTTCAGTGATGAAAAGAAAAGCGCGCACTGGGGTTAATCCTGCGACAGGCAAAAAAATGCAAATTCCTGGGAAGAAAGTTCCTAAGTTTAAGGCAGGAAAAGCATTAAAGGATCTTGTTAAATAACCTTGAGGCTTCATTCAAAATTAAGGGGATGCAAAATCGCATCCCCTTTTTTTATTGCTTATTGCCTGTTTGCCTATACTTTGGTTAATAATTTCTTGTTATTAACGGGGCCCTGACATAGACTGATATACTACGGTATACAAAAAATTTGTATTTGTTATAAAGGAGTTGATCATGGATAAGTCGACAGCTGCAGCAACAGCAACTGAGAAAGTAACTACGTGGGTTGATAAATTCAAATCATATACCAATCTTGATGGATTTTCTGAACGTTTTAATATTTCATCGCAACAGTTTATTGAGGTGATTGCCTATTTAGGAGTTGCTTTTTTTGTTGGGTTTATTTTTAAAAAATATTCACGTTCAATCATTATTGGCTTGATTGCTATTGTTGTGGCATTAGTATTTCTTGAAGCATTTGAAATTGTAACTATTGATTGGGTTCAGTTACGACAAATGACCGGTGTCCATCCTCAGGATACAATTAGTGGCTTGATAAGTATGTGGGTAGAACTTGCAAGAACACACATTATGCTTGTTATTAGTATGATATTGGGTTTTTTTATTGGTTATAAAGTTGGATAGTAGGAGGGTCTATGAACGGAAATAGTACTTTTGTAGAAGGGTTAGCAAAAATTTTGGCTAAAATGAAAGTCATATCAACCGATGAAATGGAAGGTTTGATTCACGATTTTAAAGTAAGTCCGAAAGCACGTTTTGATTATTTTTTATTAGAAGAAGGTATTGTTGAAAAAGATGACCTTTTGCGTGCATTGAGCGAATACTATCAAATTCCTTATTTTGATATTGAAGGTTATTTTTTCAATCGAGATTTGCTGATTTTATTTCCGAAAGATTTGTTAGAACGTGACGTATTTATACCTATTGAACTTGATGAAAGTATAATGACTATTGTTGTGAGTGATCCTGAACTTGAAAATTTACGTGATGATATTGGTGATTATACTACCTATGTTATAGAGTTTCGTGTTGGTTTGCGGCGTGATATTATCAGTGCAATTCGTGAATTTTATGATAAAAATGTGCGAGAGCTTGAAGAAGAGGAAGCTGATAAAGAATCTGGTGCACCAGATGATGATGATGATATTGTAGATTTCATTTCTTAAGATATATAAAAAGAATAGAGAGAGTAAGTAGTATGGTAGGCCAAGAAGATGTTTCTGTGGTCAATATTGTTGATCAAGTGATTCATAAAGCACTTGAATTGAATGCATCTGATATTCACTTGGAACCATTGGAGCGGGAGCTTCGCATACGCTTTCGCATTGATGGCATGTTGCAGGATGGTGCCGTTGCTCATAATTCTATAAAAAAACAAATTATATCTCGTCTTAAGGTGCTTGCACATATGGATATTACTGAGCATAGAATTCCTCAGGATGGTAAATTCATCTTGAAAACATCAGATGGTGCAGCAATTGATATGCGAATTTCGACCTTTCCTTCCTTGCATGGTGAAAAGATGGTTATTCGTATTTTAGATAAAAATCAAATGAAAATCTCTCTTGAAGATCTTGGTTTTTCATATAACATGCTTGAACAATTTAAACAGCTTCTTTCTAGGCCACAAGGGTTTTTTCTTGTAACTGGTCCTACCGGTTCAGGCAAAACAACAACGCTGTATGCAGCGTTATCTTTGCTTAATTCTCCGCAAAAAAATATTATTACATTAGAAGATCCCGTTGAATACAATATTGAAGGGATTACGCAGGGGCATATTAATAGAGCAACAGGTTTTACTTTTGCTCAAGGAATTCGGTCCTTACTTCGACAAGATCCAGATATTATCATGATTGGCGAGATTAGAGACCCTGAAAGTGCACGTATTGCAATAGAAGCTGCTATGACGGGTCATTTAGTTTTAAGCACTTTGCATACCAATGATGCACCAAGTGCAATCATTAGGTTAATGGATATGGGGATTGAGCCTTTTTTAATTAACGCTGCTGTTACAGGTGTGTTGGCGCAACGCTTAACGCGAAAGATTTGTAACCAATGCAAACATCTAGGTGAATTGTCTTTGGAGGAAAAAAAGTTTTTGGAAAAACATTTTAACGGTGAAAGTGAGCGTGTAACACACGCTTATCGTGGTGAAGGGTGTCAAGCATGTTTGGGTACAGGATTTCGTAAGCGAACGGGAATTTTTGAATTACTAGTAATGAATGATACCTTATCATCTTTTATAAACCAATATCCAAAACTTGAAACTATTCGTGTACAGGCACAAACTGATGGCATGCGTTCTTTGGCCTATGACGGATTTGAGAAGATTCAAAATGGTGATGTGTGTGTTGAAGAATTGATGCGCGTATTAGCGTGATGTTTCTTTACGTTTATAGGTGGTTTCATCAGATTTAATGGTTAATTGTTGGGCCTCAGTAAGTTTTTTATTACAGAATGGACGAACATCAACCCAGCCTTTAAATTTTGGTGGGATAGAAACAGTTGCTTCCATTTGTACCACTTTATTACGTTGTAAAAACTCAAAGCCTTCTTCTATTTGAGTATAATCTTTATGATAAGCAGTAATATATTGATTGAGTTGAGTAATGTCGATGGGCCCAACTGTACGTGCAATAGTATGAAGATTATTAACGATTTCTTGTAAAGTTTTTATAACGTCATTTATTTGTTTTTGTGCATTTTGAGTTTTCATAAAATCTGTTCGAGCTTGACTAGGTTCTTGTAGTTTTTTAATGCCGGCTTCGATATTGTAGGCATATTTATTATATAAATCAATAGTCCGCTGGTGAGTGGCTCGTTCAATTAATCGTTTCATTTCAGCAAGATCACTATTAAATTTTGTCAAAACCGGAAAAAGTACATTATTTGCCCAAGGATGCAGCTCATAAGCACATACTACTGGTATTTTGATTGTACTCAATGGTGTTACAGGTTCATCTATAGGGGTTTGGGTTTTACAGGGGATGATTATGCTAAAAGCATACATACAAAATAATATTTTTAATTTGTTCATTCTTTCTCCATTTGATTGATCCCTATGTATAACTATATTGAAGTCATTAGCTCAATAGCAATAATTTGGAAAGAATACGTTTGTGTATACGATATAAACAAACACTTTATTTTTGTTGGAACATGTACTAGTCTTGCAAATAAGTAAAACTATATGTCCAATGGAGTTATGGGTTTGAATGTACGCAAAGATTTTCCTTTTTTACAACAGAATAAAAAGATTATTTATTTAGATAACGCAGCAACTTCGCAAAAGCCGCGTCAAGTTATTGATACTCTTTCAAATTTTTATAGTTATGAATACTCAACTATTCATAGGGGAATTTATGAAAGTGGTGAACGGGCAACAGCATTTTACGAAGAAGTTCGTTGCAAAGTAGCGCGATTTATTGGTGCACAGAGCGATGAAATTGTGTTTACTCAGGGATCTACTGAAGGTATCAATTTTATTGCCTCAACTTGGGGTGAAGCTGAAATTAAAGCTGGTGATGAAATTATATTAACGCAAATGGAGCATCATGCTAATCTTGTTCCGTGGATGGAGCTTGCCAAGCGCAAGGGTGCAATTATTAGATTTATTCCTATAACTTCTCAAGGAATTTTAGACTTGAAAGTTTTTTCTACTTTATTATCTAAAAAAACAAAATTGGTAAGTATCACTCATGAATCTAATGTATTGGGTACATTAAATTCTATTGCGGAGATTGCCGAGCTAGCGCATCAGGTCAATGCGCGTGTTCTTGTTGATGCAGCTCAATCTGTACCACATATGCCAATCAATGTTATGGATTTAGCGGCAGATTTTTTGGTATTTTCAGGGCATAAAATGTTGGCTCCCACTGGAATTGGAGTTTTATATATAAGGAAAGAAATACAAGATCATGTACCCCCATATCAATTTGGTGGTGGTATGGTTAAGCGTTTGACCTTTACGGAAGCTACTTTTGTTCAGGCGCCACATAAATATGAAGCTGGAACTCCGCCAATTGCCCAAGCTATTGGTCTTGGGGCTGCGATAGATTATCTCAATGGAGTAGGTTTGGATAAAATTAAGAAATATGAGTCACAGTTATGTAGTCATCTAATTGACGGGTTATCAGAGATTCCAGCAATTACCTTGTTTGGGCCATTAGATGAATTACGCCGATATGGTCATTTAGTAAGTTTTGCAGTAGATGGGATTCATGCACATGATGTTGCAGCATTTTTAGATAAACATGACATTGCAATACGCGCAGGACACTTCTGTGCACAGCCCTTGATGAGCATTTTAGGTATAAACTCTTTAAATCGTGTCAGTCTTTATTTATACAATACACAAGAAGAAATCAATTATCTACTTGACGTTTTGCATTCTCTTTGCAAGAAATAAAAAAGGATAATAAAAAGTCGGGTAAACTATTTTGTTGTAGATAAAAAAGTTAAAGAAGGAAAGGGTCATTTTTCAGAAAATAAGTTTTCTGGTATGAAATTCTTCAAAAACGCATTTTAAATATGATATAGTCATATTTGGATGGTAATGAAAATATTAAGTTTTACTCATGAAAACCCAAAAAGAAAGGAGAACCCATGAGTTTTTTAAAGAGAGTTGGAGAAGGTATTTCCATCTCAGTCGTATCGATGCTTTTTTCATTTAAGCATCCAGCCTTGTTCCTTTACCCTCTTATTTGTTTTGCAATCGCATTTCCTGCAGCAGCAATAGTTATGAATATAGTTCATAGCAATGCTGCAAGTTTACCTTTAGACATCGTTATGTTTATGATGGAAGTGGTAACTTTTGTTGTTGTTACAATTTTCTTTATTGGTTTGATTAGAGGGACGGTTGCTCGTCTTGAAGGCAAAACAATTAAGTTTTGGAAAGCAATGGCAGTTGATGGAAGAATGCTTATTTGTTTATTTTTTTATGTGCTTATAAAAGCATTCCTTGCTTTTGTAGTACCATCAGTTGAAACCTATTTCAGTCCTGATTTTTCGTTTGCGGCAATGGATTCAATGTCATTAGGATTGTTGGTAGTATATATTGCTTGGTGTGCAGCAACATTCTATTTTCTTCCTGTTGTTGCTTATGAGACAAAAAACTTCTTTGATGCTGTAGGTCGTTCTGTAAAACACTTCCTCAGCTCATTTATAGAGGTTATTTGTGGTGTTGCAACATCATGGGTACTTGTAGGTTTTTGTGTTGGAGTAGGTGCATTTCTTCTTAAAATAAGCAGAATGGACTTCTTTGCAAGAATGCAAGAAGCTATAAGACAACCATATGCTATGTTAGCAGCAGAAGGTATAGCTGCTATCTTTGTGCTTGTTGTTGCTCTTGTATTAGCTACAGGTGTTATGGTTCTTGTTCCAGCTCTTTATTCTTATGTAACCCATAAAAATAAGAACCCATTTACAACGCCAATTCGCAAAAAATAAACTATCTTAGGTTTATGAATTTAAAGGGCTTCCCTTGCGGGCGGCCCTTTTTGTTAATCGTATAGTAAAAGCGGTTCACAACAGGATGTCGCTCTAATTCTTTAACTAAAACAAAAATAAAGTTGATTGAACGAAAAAGATCATTTAGGACGAATAATTCACGATATTTAAAAAATGGAAAGGTTATAGAAATTAGGGCAAAATTTAGCCAAATATTGCTATTAAACCCATTCTATAGTAATATTTCTACAAGTATTATAAGATTATTTTTAAGTATTAGGAGTTACAATGGGATTTTTTGAACGTATTGGAAACGGGTTTTCTATTGGATTTTTTTCAATTTTTTATCCTTTCAAACACCCACGTCTTTATGTCTATACATTAATACAAGCTATTATTATGGGAATGACATTAGCTTTTGTTGGTATGACAACTATTACACAAAGACTTTTATTAACAAGCCCAAATAATTTATTTTTATTAGGCGTATATGTTGTTGGATATACATTGGGAAGCATCGTATTTGTCGGTTTGGTGCGAACAGCTGTTGGGGGCTATCAAGGTAAATCATATGGCTTTTTCCAAGCAATGGAACTTACCGGTAAGCAATGGTTTTATATTTTCCTTTTTACATTGTTGAATATTTTAGTAAATCAATTGCCAATGCCTACTCTAGCATTGGTGTACATACCGTTAATTTTTTTATTTTCAATAGTTTCTTGTTTCTTTATTCCTGTCGTTGTATTTGAGCCAACAGGATTTTTCAATATTATTGGTCGTTCATTGCGATATTTTGGCCGGGGAATTATTGAAGTGATTGTAAGTTTGATTGTAGCATTTATATTGATGGGTCTTTTGTTTGGAACATTTGCGTTTAGCTTGATTTCTCTTGTTGGAATTGAACAAATTCAATTGGCTGCGCGGGGTAGTATTACATGGTTGTCTCTTTTTATGCCAGTGATGTGGTTAATAGTTATATTCGGTATTATTTTATGGATATTCGGAACTGGTCTTGCTACTATCACGCCAACTATGTATGATTATCTGACTCATGATCGTAAGAATCCACTAAATTAGTTTATCTTCTCTTGCTGAAAGACATTGTTTTTTAGGACGATGAGGATGTCTATTTTTTTTCAAAATATTATATGTTCTTAAGACAAAAAGCGAGAAAACCATCTCGCTTTTTGTCTTAAATTGCATATACTTATATTCAAAGATATTAACAAATTAATAAAGATAATTAGATTAGGAAAATGAGTGGAACAGTTATCCGTACGATATGCTGTTGGTGCAATCATTTTTGATGAGGATCAACGTTTTTTAATACTCAAGCGCAACCCATTACGCTATCAAGGTTGGGGTTTTGTTAAAGGTGGCATCGATGAAGGTGAAAATCCTTTGCAGGCTCTAGAACGAGAAACCATGGAAGAGATTGGTATACATATCTCTTTAGAAAAGATAATTGATATGGGATATAAAACTGCCTATTATGATAATACAAAAAATCTTGTGGTATTAGTAAGTTGGTTTCTTGTATTTATTCCGGGCAAAGCCAAACTTACACTTGGACTTGATGAATGGGTTGATCAACGTTGGGTTACCTATGATGAGGCTTGGCATAAGCTTACATGGCAGACGCAACAAATGGTGTTAAAAAAGGCGCAAGCCCTTTTTAAAAGTTTAAGAAAATAAACAAATGTAGACTGTCAACTACTTCCACTTAAAAGAGGGAGCTTGTAATTGAATAAGGAATATCCGTTACAATAAGTTGATACGTTGCCCAAAAGGAGACTGATGACTGTTGATGATCTTGGTCTATATCAAGAATTATTACTAGACCATTATAAAAATCCTCGCCATTATGGTGCACTCGACAATCCAACCTTTATATCTGAAGAATATAATCCTTCATGTGGTGACAAGATTGAATTATATGCAATTATTAGTGATTCAATTATCCGTAAGATCGGTTTTGTTAGTGAAGGATGTATTATTAGCAAATCGGTTGCTTCTATTCTTGCTGAAAAAGCTGTGGGGACATCGGTCGCGCAAGCTTTGTCTTGGGATAAGAATACAATATTGTCATGGCTCAATAATATTAATTTAGGTCCTACTCGCTTACGTTGTGCACTTATGGCACTAGAAGCATTACAGGCTGGATTGAAAAAGTGTTAAATAGGTCGATATTGCTGGGACAGTTGTCAAAGATTCAAGGGCAACTTTTTTCAGATTATTCCAAGGAATATTCAATTTTAGCCCAGGCATGGGCAGTCTTATCTCGGGATCCAGATTTTAAAGACAAGGTTGGTAATAGTAGCCAGTGGTCACTGCCAACTTGGAATGATAAATTGCTTACAACTTATGCTTATCAGAATAAGCAACAAAATTATAGCATTGTTGCAGCAGATGGTTCTCAGGTCTATCCTGATCGGCATACAGGAACTCTATGTTCTATGATCAATATTGGTACGGTAATAGCTGATTATAATCAGCCCAAATCTTCTATACAGTTAAATAGTAAACCATATGTCCATTTGTTTGAAGAGAAAGACTGGTTTGAAGCGATTGATATTGTTAATTGTAGACGCCAAGAATTGGAATTCAAGCATGCACTAACACAAGCTTTAACCATCGAGCGTAACGAACGTTTAGTGCTATTCGATGGCTCATTGATTTTTTGGCATTTGGAAAATATGGATAAAAAGTTACATGATACATATATTACACGCTATCTTGCGCTTCTTGATCATTATCATAAAAAGAATGTCCTTATCGCAGGCTATATTAGTATGCCCAAGAGCAAAGAGTTGGTGAATCTAGTGCGTATGCAGTTATCTGACTTTGAGCCGACAACTAACGATAATCATACATTAGTGGATCATATGCTTGATACACATGTCGCACAATCATACTTAAAGCCATTTGAGCGAACAATTCTTTTTGCCAACCATTCTCCTATTGTAAAACTATATCCCGATCACCTTAAGCCGTATTTTTTTTATTTACATATAGATAGTGAGATTGTACGCATAGAGATTCCACAATGGATAGCACACGATGCAAAAGCGGTTGATTTTATTGTAGAAGCTATTTGTGATCAGTCAAAAAAAGGTTTTGGTTATCCAGTTGTTTTGTCAGAAGCACATGAACAGGCTGTTGTGAAAGGTCCAGATCGTGATTTTTTTTATCAGATAATTTATGATTTAGGTCAGCGACAAAAACAAATGATCGCTTTTTCTCTCAAGCAAGCAAAAAAACGTATTGTAAGTGTATAATATTTTTTGCAAAATATTAGGTTTTTCAGTATCATGATAAATAAAAAACTAATCAATTCTTTTGTATATTTGGATAATTATGTTGATACGATATAAATTTCTTATTTTGTGTGTTGGATTTTTGTTAAATAATGATGTTCTTGGACGAAATCGAATGTGCATGTATCGCCAATATGATTCACCTTCTACTTTTGTTTCTGATGCTGCAGGTTATAGCTCAATACTTTTGTTGGGTACAATGGTTGCATCGTTGATTCTTGAATCAACAGGAGGGATGAAACGCTTGAAAAAAACGTTGCGGGAATATGCCAAGAGGGTAGAGGCAATGGAGCAAATAATAGCAAGCGAGAATGAAAATCAAATATTATTACAAAAAAAAGTATCAGACAGAGACGTCTTGCTATCACGATTACAACAACAAAATAGAGTTAATGATTAATATTGATGCAAAATACAAGGAAGATTTATATGAAATTTGTAAAAGGATTAATGCTTGTTTTATGTTTATCCGTTGTAGGAAATACTTCCGTTTACGGTATGCGCAACGACTCGCGTAGCAAAATAAATGCAAATCATATTTTGAGTTTGGGCTTTTATTTAGGAATGATATGGCAGATAAGACAGTTATATAATTGTAAAAAAGCAATTGCGATATTATCAGCAGAACTGATAAATCAACAAGAACGCGCTGGTAAAGAAGAAGTTAAAGCATTACAGGATCAACTAGTACGTGAAAAAGGAATTGCTTTACAATTGCGTCAAATTTTAGCTGAGCAAGGCGGAGTTTTCAAAAAACAAGAAGAAGTTCGTGCAAATGATCAACGTGAAAGTGAAGCTAAAACGGTTGCCTTAAAGTTGGCATTGGCTGAAGAAACTAATGAGAGAGTTCGCTTGCAAAAAGTACTTGAAGTACAACAATCTCAAGCTGTAGAGGCTGCATAACTAATCATTTCTTTACTTTAATAAGCTTTTTTGCGTATTCTAGTGTGCGGTAAATGTTCATTAGTTTTAGGAAGGGTAATTATGGTAGTAATTAAGAAAGCTGTGCTTATTGCACTGATGTGTGGACTTGTTGTGCAAGCAGACGCGCGAAGTGTAGGTTCAAATGTTCTTTGTGGTGTTCTTAGTGGTGGTGCTGCATGGCTTGCCTGTAGCCATTTATATACACAAGCTCATGCAGAAAAAACTCAATGGATGAAAATTGAACATCAAGCACAACTTAAAAAGTTGCAGCAACAAATTGAAGCTTTTAGCAAAAAAGTTGTAGCGCTTGAACAAGAAAAAGAACAATTGACTATTGAACTTGCTCAAGCATCAGTATCTGAACAAGAGCTTGTGCAAAAAACAAAACGAATTGAAGATCTTGAAAGAGAACTAGCTGTGTTACGACAACATAGCGAAAAAGAAATTGTTGCGGAGATTGTAGAGTAAGTGAACTTCTCGCCCCTAAAGGAGCGAGAATGCGCGAGCTTTTTAGTTCAAATTATTTTGGTTAAGAAAAAAGGCGGATTCTAAAATCCGCCTTTTTCTTTTTTAATTAAAAAAAATTTAGGCTCTAACTTTTCCGGTGCTTAATTGTGAAATAACTAACGTAGTAATAAAATTAATAATAAAAGCTGTAACCAATGCTGCATCTTGAGGGAAGTGGGTTAGTGGCCAAAAAATTGTAATACAGGCTCCTAAAGAAAGACCGACTATTGCTCCTATAGAGGTAATTTTTTTGCTGTAAAGTGAAAGAAGTACAAGTGGGCCAAATGATCCACCAAGGCCGGCCCATGCATATTGTGTAAGATCATAGATTGATAACGATGTATTCCAGGCCATGATAATACTGAATATACCAATCATTAAAGTACTAAGCTGTGTGACCCAAACAAGATTTCGAGATGAAATTTTTGGGTTAATAAATCTTTTATAAATATCTTCAGCTACGGATGAAGCGCCAACAATGATTTGTGTATTAACTGTGGAGAGCGTAGCTGCTAGAACACCACAAAGAACAAATCCTGCAATAATTGGAGAAAAAAGCTCTTGAACCATTGTGGTAAAAATATTTTGTGGGTTTGCGATACCTTGTGGAAAGTAAGCAAGTCCAATAAGGCCAATGCTAACTGCTGCCAATAATACAATCGTTTGCCATGCAAGACCAACTATTTTTGCCTTACCCATATTATTTACATCATCAATACCCATAAAATTGACTAGAAGGTGTGGCATGCCAAAATATCCAAGTCCCCAACCGGCAAGTTTAATTAATGCCCAAAAAGTTGATGAAAAAGATGGAAAAAGAGACAGGGATACGTTGTGGGCATGAGCCGCATCAATGATAGCAGTTATGCCATTAACATGTTGATATGCATAAAAAGGCACGAGTAAAATCATGAATAATAAGAAAAAACCTTGAAAAAAATTACACCATGAAACAGCCAAAAATCCACCAAAAATAGTGTAACATACTGTTACGGTAACAGCGATGATAATACCAATATGATAATCAAGTCCGAATGCAGATTCAAACAGACTACTCAAACCAATCAAGCCAACGGCAATATAGCATGTGAAAAAATAAATAGTTACGAGTGCGCATAAAAGACTGAGATAATTACTGGTATCATTAAACTTTTTCTCAAAGAATGTCCACAGTGTTAAAGCCTTATAATGAGCTGTTTGCGAACGTAAACGTGGAGCAATGTATTGCCATGTAATAAACATAAAGATAATTAGTCCAATTGGTGTCCATACTTCAAACATACCAAGCAAATATACAGAAGCTGGAAGTCCTAAAAAAAGCCATGCCCCCATGTCACTACTTTGTGTTGCAATAGCTGTTACCCAATAATTGAGAGAACGGTTGCCGAGTATAAATCCAGCATCACTGGTATTTTTTCTATAAAAATAAAAACCAATTGATACGAGAACAGCAAAATACATGACGAATGATAATAAAATTAAAGATCCCATAAATTTCTCTTTTAAAATTTTAAATAACTACATACTTGAGCATAACAGAATATTTACAGCTGAAAAAGCCTGCGAACTGTTTGTGTGGTTCCATTCGCAATTTCTTGTACTGTTGTTTTTTTTAATTCAGCAATAAATTGAGCGATTGTTGCGATATATTGAGGTGAATTGGGTTTTCCTCGAATGATTTGGGGGGGAAGATAGGGTGAATCTGTTTCGAGGACTAGATTTGAAAGTGGGGTTTCTCGAACTACTTGTCGCAATTCTTCGTTTTTTGGGTAAGTAACTGGTCCATCGATACCTAATGCATAACCCCAAGAGGTGATTTGACGGGCTGCAGATAAGTCATATGAAAAACAATGAAAGATGCAGCGTTTAATATCCTTGCGATATGGTTCCAAAATAGACAAGGTTTCATCATAAGCATCTCGACTATGAATAACGATGCATAAATCATTACCCAATGCTAATTCAATTTGCGCCTTAAATGCATCAGTTTGACGAGTGAGATTGCTATCGGGATAATGAAGGTCGATGCCAATTTCTCCGATTGCAACAATCTTATTATCTTTATCATCAAGAAGCTTAGTCATTTCCAAGAGTTCTTCTTGCCAATTGTCTGTACAATCATTGGGATGAATACCAATGGTAGAATACAATTCAGGATATGCTCGTGCTAATGTCACACAGTTCAAACTTTCTGGAAGACTTGTTCCAACATTGACGATGATATCAACGTTGTGTTTTTTGGCTTGATTAATGATTGATTGCGCAGCAAAAACTTCTTCTTTTGTTAATAATATATCAAATTTTTTTTTGACCATGAGATTTATATGACAATGAGAATCAATGAGCATTTTTATTCCCTCTGAGATAAATTTTTTTGGTCGGCGTTTTTTTAGTTTTTGTTAATATGAGTATATATAAAAGAAAATATAATTGACAAAGAAATTTATCTGAATATGATACGTTAAGAGTTGTATTGAAAAAGAAGGGGAGTCCTTCGAAGCGAAAAAGCAGTGTTTAACCATATATTAACCTTAATCGGGAGTGTCTTATGAACAAGACTGAATTGATTGATTCACTAAGCGAAGAAACAACATTTAGTAAAAAAGATGTAACGCGTGTTTTAGAATCACTCACAAGGATTATTGAACGATCTTTGAGAAAAGGGGAAAAAGTTTCTCTTACAGGTTTTGGTACATTTACAACTTCAGTTCGTCCAGCACGTAAAGGTATCAACCCAGCTACTAAAGAACGTATTGATATTCCTGAAATACAAATTCCGCGTTTTAAACCAGGTAAGAATCTACGTGAAGTAGTGAGAGCAATGTAAATTTGCTTCTCGAATAAAATTTTTTACCCGCAGAAAAAGGTCGCATTAAGCGGCCTTTTTTCTTGGCATACTATTATACTTGCGATAAGCTATGATGGATAGTTCAACCCAAGAAAATAATGGACCCTAATGATTGATTTAGTAAAATTACGTAATGCTCCTACCGAAATTATTCAAGCTCTTCGTAAAAAAGATCCAAGCTTTGATATAGATAATTTGGTAGAGCTTGATAAGCAACACCGAACATTAACAGCAGAAGTTGAAACACTTCGTGCTCAAAAAAATGAACTTGCAGATAAAGCAAAATCTGGAGTTACTGACGAAATTCGCGAACAATCGAAAGAAATTGGTAAAGCGCTCAAAGCTAAGACCGAAGAGCTTGAAAAAACAATAGAAGATTTTAATCATTTATATCTTCGTTGTCCCAATGTACCCACTAATGATATTCCTGTGGGTGGTAAGGAAGCAAATAAGGTTGTAAAAACGGTTGGTAAAAAACCAACGTTTGATTTTGAAGTAAAAAATCATGTTGATCTTGGTCGCGCACTAGATTGGTTTGATTTTGAAGCAGCTGCAACAATGACCGGCAGTCAATTTGTATTATATAAAAATGATGCTGTTAAACTTATTTATTCATTAATGATGTTTATGGTAAGCAACAATATTAAGCATGGTTTTTCTCCTATATTGCCGCCATATTTGGTGAATGAAAAATCGCTTGAAATTGCAAGTAATTTTCCAAAATTTAAAGATGATGTATACAGTGTTCCTGCCGATGGTCTTTATTTAACTCCAACATCAGAAGTTAACTTAACTAATATTTATCGTAATACGATTTTGACGGCAGATGAGCTTCCAAAGCGCATGACAGCATGGACGAGTTGTTTTAGGCGTGAAGCAGGTGGTTATGGTGCACAGGAGCGAGGTCTTATTCGTATTCACCAATTTGAAAAGGCTGAACTTTATACAATATGTGAACCATCACAATCCAATGCCGAGCTTGATCGTATGCTTGTATGTGCAGAAGACATTTTGCAACAATTAGGTCTGCACTATCAAATTAGTTTGCTTGCAACACAAGACATGTCATTTCCTTCTGCCAAAACATTTGATATCGAAGTATGGATGCCAGGCCAGCAAAGGTATTATGAAGTTTCTTCAGCGAGTAATTGTACCGATTTTCAAGCACGCCGTGGTGCTATTCGGTTTAAAACAAGTCAGAATGATAAGAGCCAATTTGTTAATACATTAAATGCTTCTTCACTAGCATTACCACGATTGATGGTTGCGCTTATGGAAACATATCAACAACCAGATGGTTCTATCCTTATTCCAGATGTTTTGAAAAAGTTTGGTTTAGTATAAACGAAAGATAGTGACTATGATCGATCCAGTGATCTTGCAGCAAGTACATAAAATTGAGCTGCAAGTGCGAAGGTTGATGCAAAGTTTAGGGGCCGGCGATGTCCGTAGTAAAGTAAAAGGTATTGGATTTGAGTTGAATCAAATTCGAGAATATCAACACGGAGATGATGTTCGCTTTATTGATTGGAAAGGGTCGGCTCGTTCAGGTAAAATGTTGATTAAAGAATGTTTTGAAGAACAAAGTCGTACCATTGTTATTATTATTGATGGTTCAGCAACTGAATTCTATGGATCTCAAGAACATTTAAAATTTTCTGTTATGGCACAAGCAGCGAGTGCTCTTGCATTAGCGGGTGTGTTACATAAAGATAAAGTTTCATTGGTAGTTGCAACAGACCAAAAAAACATTATAATACCCGCTAAAACAGGAAGAAAATCTGTCTATGCTATGATAGAAAAACTTTTTGAAACTGAAAAATCGAAACAAAGACCCATAGTCAAACAAGTATTTAAATCTCTTGTAGAAAAATTTAAAAAGGGGGCTCTTGTATTTATTCTTTCAGATTTTATAGATCAAGCATGGGAACAGGAGATAAAGAAAGTATCACAGTTGTTTGATATGGTGGCTATACGGTGTTTGGATAAAAATGAAACATCATCATTTCTTTTTGGGCCTCTTTCAGTGACAGATATGAATAGCAATATATCTTTAGAAATTACACCCTCACAATTACATAAGTTTCAGGAAAATTTTGTTCAACGATTAGACACGCAAAAAAAATTATTAGCAAATTATCAAGTTGCGTGTTTGGATATTCAATCGAATTATGATTTTATTGATGATATGATTGCCTTTTTAAGGAAACGATTAAAAAGAAGATAAAATTATGAACCAATTATTACAAGAGCTTGATCTTACTATACAGATGCTTCCATTTACTCCTTGGTGGCAAAATACATGGGTTGCTGGAATTTTTGTAAGTACATTTATTTTATTATTTGGTGTAATTATATATTTTGTATATCGCAAACAAAAAAATGTCATATCATTGGAACCAGTTGCCAAGATACAGCAAAATTTAGCCGTTTTAGATACAAGTATAGAAAGAGAAGCTACGGTTGATAGTATTAGCTGTGTTATATACACGGATCTTACCAAGCAGTACCTTAGCATCTATTTTGATTATAAACTTACAAGTTTTTCTGATGAACAAATCTGTTCATGGTTATCAGAACGAGATGATGCTCAAGAGATACTATCTAGGCTCAAACCTGTTTTTGATGATCTATATGTGGCTAAATATGCTGGTACAAAGGTAGAAAGCAAGCATTTGAGAGGCCATATCGGATCTTTGCAACAGTTGATTCGAGAGCACGAGAGCCAAAAGTTGCAAAAATAAATATTTTTATCGAGTTTATCCTTTATTGAAGGCATTTTTTTTATTTTAGGTGGAAAACACTTGACACGTCTGCTATACTTAATAGGAAGGGTTAGAAATATGTGTCATGTTGAAATGCTTGAGAAGTTAATCCCAAGGCAGGGTAACCTGTTCACATCTCATAGGGGATTAGGGGATTGAAACAGTGGGAAAACAGTATATTCTCTTCAAAATAGATGTTAAAAGTATTTTTTATTACATTACAAAAAACTAGTCATATCTGGGTGTATGAGGTAGCTCTTTGTTTAAAATTGTCTTTTTTAAGATAACTATAGGGGAAATAATTTATGGCAGCAAAACATGTTGGTGTAAAATTACCGGAAGATCTCGTAGAAGTATTAAAGCAGGGGAAAACTGTGGGTGTTTTGGCAACCTTTTCTGAAAAGGGGCTTCCGCATACCACACCAATCTCTACTATTTATCCTAAGGGACTGGAAAGTATTTTGATTTCTATTCATAAAGATCATACTGGTTATCACAATATGGTTTGGCAGAAAAAGGTTATGATTTGTTTCTTGGATGAAAACAATGTTGCCTATAGTGTTTTAGGGCGTGCTGGTGTAGTTCGTGCACCATCAGAGGTTCATCCATTGATGAATGTTGTTCGCATTGATATCATAGACATAAAATGTGATCGATCTGTACTTACTCGTGTTGATTCAGGGGTTCGTTGGAGTTATACATCTTGGGAAGCTGAAGAGCTTTTGAATGGCTTGCAAAACGAATTAAAAGAGTTGGCTCGGGTCCTATAAAAAGGATTTAATATGAAGCGTTGTGTAGGGATAAAGCTTGTTACATATGTTGCTATATCTAGTCTAACTGTACAGTTGTGTGGGTTAGAACCAAAGAAAGAAGAGGCAACTATTGTTAAGCCTCCTATATCAAATGACGTCGAAAAGCCTGCGGGTCTTGAAAAATCTTCTAAGGACGTAGAAAAGCTTGTAAAGACTGAACAACCTAAGCCTATGCCGGCTTCAGAATCAACTAAAGCAATTTCAACGGAGGATGTTACTAAGACAGGTATTGAAGCTGCCGGTCTTGATACTGAAAATAAGAATTCTGGAAATTGGGTATTAAAAAAGCAATACTTTGAAGAAGCTCAAGATACATTCAGCAAAATACGTAATATTAATGATTCGCTGTTAAAAAAGCAGATGGATTATATTGATAAATGTGCAGAAGTAGATAAAAAGGTTGATAATGCATTTATTACAACTGGCTTTAATCAAGGAGAATTATCAGAACTTCTTGATAGTTTGCATAATCAATTAGAAGAAGAACGTAAGACAGCGGGAGAATTGAGTGAACCAGAACGTGAATTTGCGCGTGAACTTAAAGAAAAGCAAGAAACGATAGAGCAAATTAAGCTTGATCTCAAGGCAGTTAGAGAGCTTGATGATACCGTACAGTCGAGTGTAAAAAAGGTATCACAACAAATTAAAATTGCGCGAGATTATGAAAATAAAGCTTGGGAAAATTTTAAAAAGATTGGTCAGATTCTTGATCATGTAGAAGCGCACAAGTTGTTCTATGAGGTTCATGGATATTACACTAGTGTTCAAAAAATTGCTGAATACATTAATCAAGGACTTTGGAAATCAGTTGTTTCCAATGCTGATAAGGTTGACGGTCAGCTTGATAAAATTTCTACTTCTATTGAATCTTTAAAAGCTAAAGGTCTTGATCTTAAAGAAGAAATGATTAAGTTCAAAAAGAAAGACGAACAAGCAGAGGAAGAACGAAAAAAGAAGGAAGAGGATGAACGTATCGCACAAGAAAAAAAGGCAATAGAAGCTAAAAAGAAAAAAGCACCGCAAGGCATAGTTGCTAATGTTATGCATACAATTCGCTCAGTTATGCAAACGATCGTAGGCTTTTTTACGGGGATTTTTAAAAGTATAAGCGGTTTTGTGATGGGTCTATTTGGTAAGAAGTAGAATAGCAAAATACTTGTTTTTACTGGGATTTATGCTACATTTTTTGTAATCATATTCAATAGTTTTACAATGGCCGTTGCCGAGGTGGTGAAACTGGTAGACACGCAGCGTTAAGGGCGCTGTGGGAGCAATCCTGTAGGGGTTCGAGTCCCCTCCTCGGCACCAAAAAATCACGGAGAATAATTCAATGAACATTTCGCTTGGTAGATTTTCTTGTTCAAGTCTCATCATGTGGATAATTTTTGCAGGAATAGCATTATACTTTTTGTATCCGCCTCGTGAGCGATTAAAATTTGGCATTGATCTAGTTGGAGGTACTTACATCACACTGGGTGTTGAATCGGATAAAGCCGTCCGTAATGAGCTTCTTGCAATTGCAAATACGTTGAATCGTCAATTAAAGCGTAGTGACATGCCGACACCGGTATCATCTAAGGTTGAAGGCAATAAAATTATTATGTCATTTGAAAATCAAAATTCAGCATTGGATGCACAAAAAGAATTTGGTGATGATACAGATTTTCTGTCACGAGTTGATGGACAAAATTTAACAATTACTCTTACAGAAGATCGAACAAAAGCAATAGAAAAATGGGCAGTTGAAGGAACTGTTGATGTGTTGCGTACTCGTCTTAATGCCCTTGGCGTAGAAGATATTTCTATTGCTCGTCGTGGAGATAAAAATATTGTGGTTGAATTGCCAGATGTTCAAGATCCTGCTCGAGCTAAAAAAATGATTGGAACACCAGCTCTTTTGGAATTTAAGTTGGTTGAATACATTAGCGGTCGTCCAGCTATTGCTTCAAGTAAGGAAGAACTATTAGATATGGTTGATGGGGAACTTCCAGAAGGCACAGCAATTTATGAAAGTAAGGGGCGTGGTGAACGCAAAGAATATTATCTGTTGCAAGATTATTCTGAAGTAACAGGAAGTCATCTTCAAGATGCAGCAGCTTCTATGTCACAACAAGTAGGAGCACCTGGTTGGGGAGTTTCATTTAGACTTTCTCGTGAAGGTGGTAGCAGATTTGCTGAATTAACACGTCAAAATATTGGTCGTGCTTTAGCAATTTTAGTTGATGGTAAAGTATTATCGGCACCTAATATTTCTAGTGAAATTTCGACAGAAGGTGTTATTACAGGACGCTTTACAGATAAAGAAGCTAAAGAGTTAGCCCTCATGCTTAAGTCAGGAACTTTTGTAGCACCAGTTACATTTGAAGAAGAACGACGTATTGGACCATCATTGGGATATGAATCTATTAAAAGTGGTTTATTGGCATGTCTTGTTGGGCTAGGTTTGTTATTGATTTTTAGTTTATTTTATTACAAATTATCTGGTCTTTTTGCTTTCTTGGCTCTTGTATACAATTTGTTATTGGTTCTTTTAATTCTTTCATGGCTCAAAGCGGCTTTAACATTGCCAGGTATCGCAGGTATGGTGCTGACGACTGGTATGGCGATTGACTGTTCAATTTTGATATATGAACGAATCAAAGAGCTTTTAGCGGAAGGTAAGCCTGTGAGACAAGCTGTTAAGGCTGGTTTTTCCAATGCGGCGGTAGTTATTTTAGATGGTAATATCACAACATTTATTGTTGGAATTGTACTATTTAAGTTTGGTACGGGTCCATTGCGTGGTTTTGCAATTACCATGATGATTGGTATTATTTCAACGTTGGTTACAGGTTTCTTTTTCTTGCGATCAATGTTTGATTGTATATTAGCCAAAAAAGATGTACAAAACATTAGTATATAGTATCCTTTTAGTTAAGTGATTTTGGCGGCGTAGCTCAGCTGGTTAGAGCGGCGGAATCATAATCCGTAGGTCCGGGGTTCGAGTCCCTGCGCCGCTACCAAAACATTGATTAAGCCAGAGGTTTGTGTACTATGCATGTTCGACTTAGTTTACCGTTAGCACTGACGTTAATACGATTGATAGTCGCACCTTTAATTTTGCCTTTTTTGGTGTACTATTTACTACCATTTCAAAATTTTTTTGTTCATAGTGGTTTAGCGCTTTTGAGTGCTTTTGTATGCTTAACAGATTTTTTAGATGGGTATTTAGCTCGTAAATATCAACAAGTTACTGTTTTGGGAAAATTGTTAGATCCTATTGCAGATAAATTTTTTTTTAGTGCAATGCTGATAGCACTTGTCGCAATTCATAAATTTTATTTTTTTTGGGCTATTTTACTGATAGGTCGTGAATTTTTCATTAGTGGTTTACGTGCATTTGCTGCACAACGACAAATTTCAGTAGACGTTTCATTTTTTGGAAAATTAAAAACAACTTTTCAAGGTATTTTATTATTTATTGTTATTATAAGTCCTTCTTCTTGGACTGATCAATTTGGTGTTTATGCTTGGGGATTATTTGAGGTTGTTGTGTTGATTATAACACTCTTCTTTTCTTTTTATTCAGCTTATAAATATTTTGAGGGTGTTTTGAGGAAAATTCGTCAACTACTCCCCCCTAAAGGAGGGAGCTTGTAGCTAAGGAATTAACTTGCTACAGTAGGCCCATTGACTGGTGCCCAGATGCATAGCCATTGGCCATACACCATCTCCTACTTATATTCCGAGCTGCATTGAGATCTGCATTGAGCTCAAGACCACACGAACATCTATAAGTGGATTGATTCTTTCTATTACTTTTTTTTACAATTCCACTGTTTTTTGTGCCATCTGCCTATCTTCAATTACATACTCTTTTAAGCTATATTTATGCTACCATATCTGCTATATTTTTACCAGTTAAAATACAGTCGATCAGCCAAGCAAAATTACATTTTTACTTTGGCTGAAATAGGATGACCTTTCCTCCCCGAGGTGAACCACGGGGTATCCAGGTCATAGGAAGAAGATGAAATTTAGTACATTAGCTGATTATTTTGATCAGATTGAGGTGGTTGGTTCTCGCATAGAGATGACTAAACTATTAAGCCACTTGTTTGAAGAAGCAACACCTGAAGAAGCAAAAATTATAGCCTATTTTTCTTTAGGACAATTAACGCCCCCATATATTACGCTACAATTTAATTTTGCAAAACAAAGTGCTATCAAGGTTATTGCACAATTATTGGATGTTACTGAACAAACTATTAAGAGTCGTTTAGCGAAATTGGGTGATTTAGGTTCAGTTGTTAATGATGGTGAATGGCAAGCACAATATAAAGACCCCACCATATTGCAGATATATAAAAGCTTACAAGAATTGTGTGAAACAGCTGGTTCTGGATCACAGGAATTGAAACAAAATCAAATTCTTGAATTGATTAAACACCTTGAACCAAAAAGTGGAAAATATATTATTCGTATTTTAACGGGTACTTTAAGACTTGGTTTTTCTGATATGACGATCATTGATGCTTTGTCCTGGATGTTAGTAGGTAATAAATCAGAACGTTCGGTACTGGAACATGCGTATAATGTTTGTGCAGATATTGGAGAGATTGCATACATTGCAAAAGAAGATGGAATTGATGGTATTAAAAAGATGAATATAATGCTTGGTATTCCTATCAGGCCATCTGCTGCTGAACGACTTCCAACAGCGAAAGACATTGTAGCCAAATTAGACGAATGTGTTGCAGAACCAAAGCTTGATGGATTTAGATTGCAGATTCATGTTGACAAGAGACATAAAAAACCAAAGATTGAATTTTTTTCTCGAAATCTAACCGATATGTCCCAAATGTTTCCAGATTTAGTAACAGCATTTGAAAAAATTCCTGTAGAAACGATGATTTGTGAAGGTGAGGCGATTGTCTATGACCCGAATACGGGAAACTTTGTATCTTTTCAGGAAACGGTGAAGCGCAAGCGAAAACATGGTATTGATCAGGCAATGAGCGAATTTCCGCTTCAGGTTTTTATTTTTGACCTCTTATATCTTAATGGTGAATCTTATTTAGATAAAAGCTTAAAAATTCGAAGAGCTACGCTTAAAAATTTATTTGATGAATTTAGCAATGATAAGATCAAACTTATTGAAGAAGTTACAATCAAAACAGCTCAGGAGCTAGAAGATTATTTTCATGAACAGGTTGGAGATGGCCTTGAGGGGGTAGTGGTCAAAAAGCCAAATTCTCATTATCAGCCTGGTAAGCGTAATTTCAATTGGATTAAGCTAAAACGAGAAGAAACTGGGGCTCTTGAGGACACAATTGATTGTGTTATACTAGGCTATTATACAGGTCTGGGTAAGCGCGCTACTTTTGGAATAGGTGCTTTCCTGGTTAGTGTATATAACAAGAAAAAGGATGTATTTGAGACCGTTGCCAAGATTGGTACTGGACTCAAAGATGCAGACTGGCATGACTTGAAAAAAAAATGTGATGAGATTCAAGTCTCTCACAAGCCCGTTAATGTTGAATGCGCTAAGGATCTTTATCCCGATATATGGGTAAATCCTGAAATTGTATGTCTCGTTCGTGCTGATGAGATTACACGCTCACCGATACATGCAGCGGGAAAAACGTCAAACGAACTTGGATTCGCATTGCGATTTCCTCGTTTTATGGGATATCGTCCCGATAAGTCCGCAAATGAAGCAACAACAGTGAATGAACTAAAGAGGTTATTTGAGGATCAAAAAATAAAGAAAAAATAAGTTCTCATGGGGGTTACTATGAAGAATCGGCAGGTTATATTAATTTTAATGTCCCTTTTATTTGTATGTCATATGGATGCAGATGGGCCATGGTATCGTTCTTTTAATTGGCAAAATAGCTGGACAGCTAGTGTATCAGGAGGTTGGTCTCGTAGCTGGACAACCGTCAAAAATTATTCAGCGCCATCACTTTTGTATTGTTATGCATGGGGAATGTCTGGTGGATCTCGGGTAGTAGAAATAGGGGGCCCTTTTGTAAGCTATCTTAATCCCACATCTTATTTTTCTACATCACGTCTTATGGAAAGATTGAAAGCTAGATTTTTTCCAAATGATCTTAATGAAGATCTTATAGCTGCAATGCAAAAGAATAGTAGACAAAGAGAAACTGAAGTTAAAAAGTTGTTGGATAGAGGTGCCGATGCAAATTATGAAAATAGGCCACCAATTGTCGTAGCAGCAGAACAAACTAGTTTGCCTTTAGCAAGAATTGTAAATTCCCATGGGTTGACTGATATTGATCAGCGACATCCTGAAAGTCGTGTGACAGCTCTTATGATAGCAGCTGGAAAACAAGATAGACCAATGTTGGAATATTTACTGTTTAATGGGGCATCACTAGAAATTGTAGATAGTTGTGGTCGTACACCATTAGTCCATGGAATAGAAGGGGGATTTCTTAAAGGTCTTAGACAATTAGCTACACAAACTAATGTTAATCGTGGTGATTTGAAAAATAGAACCCCAGTATTCAAAGCAGCAGAGCTTAAACGTTTAGATATGGTCATGGAATTATTTAAATTGGAATTAGATGTTGACCCTAATTTAGTGGATGCTCTCGATCGATCTGCTTTAATGTGTTCATTGCACTGTAAGGATAAAAAAATGGCTGAATTTCTTCACAAAAAAGGTGCTTTGGTTGGTGATCGTGAGCGTACCATGTTTGAAGGTAATGGTTGGGAAAAAGATCTTGCTCGTTGGCAACGAGCTGATGTAAAACGAGCTGATGTAATAAGCGATCAAGAAAATGAAGAATCTGATGATCGCTGGTGGTGGGAGCGAACTTTGTTTCCAATACCCCCATCTTCTTCAGGTTCAAGATTAAGCTCTAGAAGTAGTTCTTGTTCGTCTTTTGTTTCTTTTTCTGGATCGGATTCACCTAGATCAGATTCACCGATTTTGGAAATCATTACACCTGGTGTGCGTCAGGCCAATTTAAATCTGATAGAAAATTGATAAATTCTATTGTCTCTATCAAAATGTAATTTCTGCTGAATTTAACGATTGTCTTTAATTAAATTTGCAAACTTTTCTGCAGCTGCTGCTGGATCATCAGCTTCGCAGATTGCACTTCCAATGATAAGCCCTGCAGGATTATGTTTTTTGATTGTAGATTCAACATCACTAAGATCAGCTCTTGGGGCAATATAAATGGGAAGTTTAGTATTTTCACGCACCAAGTTCCAAGTCTCAATAAAAGAATAGGGTTGATTATTTACTTGGTCATGAGACATGTGGTACATAATTGCATCAACACCAAGATTAGCCGCATCGAGTGCTGATTGTGCATATGAATCAGAATCAATAAGATCGAGCATAACTTTTTTACCTTGTTTATGGGCTGTCTGGGCTACTGTAGCAATAACTTGATTATTGGTACCCGCCATAACTGTTACCCAATCAGCTCCTGCATAAAGGAAAACATTGGTTGCTTCTTTTCCTCTATCAACGATCTTAGAGTCTGCTAATAATGTTTTATTAGGGAAACTTTTACGAAATTTTTCTACAGCATAACTACCCTGAGAATAAATGAGTAGAGTTCCAATTTCAAAAATATCAACATAAGGTTCAATTTTTTTTGCTATTTCAAGAGCTTTATCAATATCTATATAATCAAAAGATACTTGTAATTTCATAATTTTCTCACTTGGTTATGGTTTAATAAGTTCTGCAATTGAGAGTTTATCTTGTTTGAATTCTGGATGTAATGGTTGGAAGAAAATTTTCATATTCATAACAAGAAGTGCGTTTTTTACATCATCTAATTGCGGCTTAGTATAAATAGTTGGAAGTATAAGTTGAGGATTTTTGTTGGTAAGGGTTATTCCGAGTGGAACATAAACATTCTTTGGCTTTGCAAATAAGATAATTGAATGTAATGGGATAATTCGTTTGGGTGATACCGGTACTTTGGATACTTCCCAATAATAGAGTTTGGTTTGTGGATCTTGCTGTCGTTGAATTTTGTATTGAGCCATTGCTGTATCTTGATCGACGGTCCAATATCGGACATTTGTGGTTCCAGCCATCAGGTAAGGATGAATATTGTTAGTGACAAACAAGTCAAAAATTGGGGTTTGGGTTTTTCTTGGAAAAATGATTTGGCCATTTTCATTTGTATGTGCTAAATAGCCACCATATGCAGCAAACACACCAGTTGATCCGACAGAATTCATGGCCTGATTGGCTAAATTTTTATATATTTGCCCAGGATGAAACATTGATGGGCCTATGGGTTTATTCGGATGAACTTCTGGATAAGGTCTTACAAAGAATGTAATAACATGATCAGATTTTTTAATAGCAATGCTGGAACACACCCCCAGGGCCAAGCCGAACATCATTATTAGTCGAATACCACGTTTCATAATTTTATCCCCTCTTATTATTTTTAATAATAAAATATCAGAATAACTTAAAGCAATAGTTTAATCTAAACAAATGTCTTAATTCGTGTATACTCATAGTAGTTAAGCTTTCAATTCAAGATCGAAATCAATTTAATCATGGATGCAAAAAAAACGGCAGAACTGTGGGGTCTGCTACAGAAGAAATACTCCTTATCAGATCATCAGCTGCACCAGTTTAAGCAGTATGCTGCAGAATTGCAAGAATGGAATGCCAAGTTCAATATAACGGCATTGACTTCTATTGATGATATTCTTGTATACCATTTTGATGATTCATTGATTTTATCTAAGTATGTTGACTTGAAGGCATTTAATTGTATTGCAGATGTTGGGACTGGGGGGGGATTTCCAGGTATTCCACTCAAGATTTTGTATCCACATTTAGAGATTATTTTGATTGAGGTTTCTAATAAGAGACTAAAGTTTTTAGAACATATGATATCATTATTATCTTTAGATAGAATGATCTTGTATTCTCATGATTGGAAAACATTTGTTCGAAAGACAGATTTTCCAGTTGATATGGTAGTTGCGCGAGCTTCTTTGCGGCCTGAGGAATTGAGTTTTATGTTCAAACCATCAAGTTTGTACAAAAATGCAGTCCTGATATACTGGGCTTCAGATCAATGGATAACAAGTGATCTGATTAAATCGTTAATTACAAAGCAAGTAGAGTTTGATATTGGGTCAAAAAAACGACAGCTGATTTTCTTCCAACAAAAGTAATAAAAAGGAGACCGAGGACAATGAAACGAGGACTCATAGCAAGTTATGTTGCGGGAATCTGTGATGTTAATATTGGTGCTAGTTATGCCAGTATTTTAAGGTTGTTTGCCCCAGAATTTATTAGTGCTCTTATCTTATTTTCCATGATAAATCTTCTTGATGCTCGATTTATAGCGACCCTTAATTCTACATCAACATATGCTACCCTAGGTTTTAGTAATACCTTTTTGCATTTTTTGGTAAAGATTGCCGAGGGAACATCGTTAATTATTACGATTACGGCGGGGCAGTATAATGGGCTTGGAGAGTTTAAAAAAGCAGGTCATATGTTAGTTGATGCTTTTTGGCTTATAGTTATTATGGCTGCAATTGTTTCGAGCATTTTATTTTTTGGAGCGCCTTGGATTTATGCTTATTTAAATGTTCCGGAACGCATGGTTGTTCTGGGGGTTCCATTTTTACGGCTTCGAGCAATTAGTATCTTTTTTACCTTTTTATATTTTGCTTTTACAGCTTTTTTGCGTGGTATTAAAAATACTCAGACTCCTATGTATATCTTTTCTCTAGGTGCGATAGTTTTTGTTTTTTTTGATTATGTTCTTATTTTTGGTAAGTTTGGCTTTCCTGAAATGAGACTTCAAGGTTCTGCTCTTGCAGGGGTGATTCAATACGGATTTATGTTTTTTGTTTTGATGATAATCGTGCTCTATGACAAAACCTATAGAAAATATAGTATTTCATTAGTTAGTTCGATTGCTGATTGGGCTACTATTAAGAGACTTGCAAATTTAAGTTGGCCTTTAATGATTGACAAGGCAACGATGGCGGGTGCTTATGTTTGGTTGGCTAAGATGATTGCACCGATGGGTACTAATGCCATTGCAAGCTACAGTGTGATTAAAGATATTGAACGGGTTGGTTTTTTACCAGCGATTGCTTTTGCTCAGATTATTACTCTACTTGCTTCTAATGATTTTGGACGTGGAGATACAGATTCAGTTAAATCAAATATCAAAAAAATTGTCTTTTTGGCATCTCTGATGGTGTTTGGTCTTTTGTTTATTTTGTCATTCAATCCAAGCTTTTTTATTTGTATTTTTGACTTAAATGGGAGTTTTACAGGGTTTGCATCTAAGGCTTTGCCAATAATTAGTCTATTAGTCTTTTTTGACGTTTTACAGCTTATATTAGCGGGTGCAATGCGTGGTGTTGGCAATGTAAAATATGTGATGTGGGTTCGATTTTTTGTCTGTTTTGGTATTTTTGGGCCACTTTCCTATATTGTCTCTTGTATCCCAATGAAAAATATACTTTTCAAATTTATCATTATTTATGGTATGTTTTATGTTAGTAGTGCTCTTATGAGCGTTTTATATATAAGAAAATTTAGGCGAGATTATTAAGGAATTTGTGTATGCGTATTACTCGTGAAGAAGTACTGAAAATTGCCTCCATTTCAAAAATAGAAATACAACCGCATGAAATTGAGGATGTATTACGACACTTACAATCAGTATTAGAATATGCTGCACGTGTTTCTGAGGTTGCTGCGGACGTTTATGAGCCATCAAATAAAAATTTAAACATTGTTCGTGAGGATGTGGTTTCTAAAACAGATCCAGAACCGATCCTTTCACAAGCGCCTCAACGAGAAGAAAATTATTTTGAGGTTCCTTCGATTTTGAAGAACAACTAGGGACAATCTATTATGAAAAATTTATCATTTGCTTCAATTGCCCAATTGAGGGAACTATTAGACAACAAAGAAATTTCAGAACAAGAGCTGCTCGATTTTTACTTAGATCGATTTAAGCAATACAATCCAATTTTAAATGCGGCAATTGAAATCTTTGATAAAGAATCAATTGATGGTCAATTTGCACATCAAGGCATACTTTCCGGCATTCCCGGTTTGATTAAAGATAATATCTTACAAGCTGATCGAAAAATGACATGCGCTTCCAAAATTTTGGAAGGGTTTAAGGCAACATATGATGCTACTGTTATTTCACGTTTAAAACGGCATGGTGCTCCATTGATTGGTCGGGCTAATCTAGACGAGTTTGCGATGGGAAGTTCTACAGAAACTTCTGCATTTGGTCCGACTAAAAATCCATGGGATCTTGAGCGTGTACCGGGTGGCTCTTCTGGTGGTTCAGCTGCTGCAGTTGCAGCTGGTTTGGTTCCTTGGGCGCTTGGTTCAGAAACTGGAGGTTCTGTCAGGCAGCCGGCAGGGCTTTGTGGAATCGTTGGTATTAAGCCTACTTACGGTTTAGTATCGCGATATGGATTAACAGCATATGCATCGTCTTTGGATCAGGTAGGGATATTTGCTCGTTCGGCTTATGATATAGCAATAGTGCTTTCTATTTTAGCTGGTCAGGATGTGCGAGATTCATCGACATTGTCTGTTCAAAAAAAGGATTACACGCAGTCTTTGGATGGTTTGATTAAGCCTGGTATGACAATTGGTGTGGTTGAATCGATGGTTGGTGCAGCAGGTGTTGATGATGAAGTGCGTCAAGTGATAGAGCAAGCGGTTAAGGATTTTGAAAAGCTTGGTGTAACTATTAAAAAGATTAGTTTACCAATTTTGGATTATGCTGCATCAGCGTACTTTATTATAAGTCGTGCCGAGGCGGCATCAAATCTAGCTCGATTTGATGGTGTGCGATATGGCTTGCGTGATAAGCAAGCGCAATCGCTTGATATGATGTATAGTGAGACACGGCATGATGGATTTGGTATTGAGGTGAGAGATCGTATTTTAGTTGGTAATTTTGTGTTATCAGCAGGTCATGCAGCAGAGTTTTATCAGAATGCTCAGATGGTTCGACGTATGATTCGTAAAGATTTGGATCAAGCGTTTTCTCAAGTTGATTTACTTATCACCCCAACACAACCAACTGGTGCATTTAAGATTGGTGAGTATGATCAACAAAATAAGTTGCTCATGGATTTACAAGATTATTTTACTTGCTTTGCGAACCTATCAGGAAATCCTGGAATTTCTATACCAGGTGGATTTACAAAAAATAAGTTACCTATCGGATTTCAATTGATTGGTCCACATCTTTCTGAAGGTTTGATGTTGCAAACGGCACATGCATATCAGCAAGTAACTAATTGGCATAAGCAGCATCCAGAAAATTTTTAAATTTTGGAGTTGTTGAAGGCAAAAGATGATCAAAAAAGGTGGTGTAGTTACAAATCTTATTTTGTTGCTGCTGTTAGTGGTACCTTGGTTAATGCTGGCAGATCAGCCAGTAGATTGTTTGCCTGCCTGTGGTTACTATAATGAACCATTTGGCAATAGTCCACGTGAGGGTGTTAGAAATTTTTTATACAACATGGGTCTTGTTGTTAAGGAAGCTGTTTCTCTTGATACTATGTTGATATTGACAGGATTTACACCATTGTATCTTTCAGCTCGTATGTTAGATGAAGAAGTACATCGAGGCTTTTATGATTCTCGTTCGCATAAAAATTTGGATTATCCTAAGCGTTGTTTGGAATGGACAACACATGGTAGCATGGTGTTGCCGATTTTAGGTCTTTCAGGGCTAATGCAGTTTTCTAGCAACCCTAGAGTACGTATGACGGGGGCTATCGCTATGTCAGGAATTACCGTTACCCAAATAACGAACCAGCTAATTAAACATATTGCAGCTCTTCAGCCTTTACGAGCAGGAGCTCGCCCGCGCAATGAATATTTTTGTCCTCATAGACGAGTGTATAATGGATTTCCATCGGGACATACGATGGGTTGTGCATACATTACGGTTTTGTGTGGTTTACAGCTTGGTGCTCGATGGGCGATTCCTGTAGGAACGGTTTGTGGTGTTATATCAGGGCTTACAATTCAGTGTAATCGACATTATCTTTCTCAAGTTGTTGCCGGTATAGCTGTAGGTACTGTTTTTGCTGTAGCATCGAGTAAGGTGGTTGAAGCCAAGCTTTCTGGGCGATATGCTTGGTGTAAAAACGTTGAATTTGTTGCTGAAACAGATCAGCGCAAGCGTCCATCATTACGATTGTCATATCTTTTTTAAAAATTTTCCACTATAGAAAATATCTAGTTTTGATATACTGATAAAAAATCATTATCCCTTTGTTTGAAGGAAAAAACGTGAATTATTGGCAAAAAGAGTTTTCAATAGGCAACCTGAGCATACCTCGTTTTATTTCAGGACCATTGGATGGATATACGGATTCACCGTTCCGGCAGCTTGTTCGTCAATATTCACCACGGGCGCTTGTTTATTCGGAGATGCGACATGTTGCTTCAGTTGCACATGACGTAGGTGCCCAGAAAGCACTTAAATTTAAAAAAGAAGAGAGACCGGTTAATTTTCAAGTTTCAGCTAATTCTACTGATTTTGTGGAAGAAGCATTAGAAAAGATTGTAGAAGCTGGGTTTAATGCAGTTGATCTTAATGTTGGTTGTCCAGCTCGAGCGGTTGTTAACTCCGGAGCTGGTTCTGAGTTGATGTCAGAGATTGATAAGCTAGAACAGATAATAAAGTTGTTTCGTAAAAAACTTTCAATACCGTTGACAACAAAGATACGAGCGGGATTTAAAGAAAAGAATGCCTTAGAAGTTGCAAAAATGTTGTGTGATAATGGCATTGATGCTTTAGCAATCCATCCACGATTGCAGTCGGAAAAATTTTCAGGTGAGCCTGATTATGATTTAGTTGCTCAAGTGAAACAAGCAGTTTCTATACCAGTTATTATTTCCGGGGGTATCAATACAATCGATGATGCAAAAAAGGTGTATGAGCGTACTGGGGTCGATGGTTTTCTTGTCGGTCGTGGCATGCAAGGTCAACCATGGAAGCTTAAACAGTTGCAGATGGAGGCCATAGGTGAAACATTTATCATTTCACAGAAAGAAATTCTTGCATGTGCGCAGCAACATCTAGAATTCTTAATGGAGCATTATGGTGATCAAGGTCTGTATTGTTTTAGAAAGCATATCCCATTTTATATACATGATTTTGAAGAAGCCAGTATGATTAGAAAAGAGTTGATGACAATGGAGTCGCATACTCTGGTACAAGAGAGTATCAAACAATTAATGTTGTAGGCATATGAGAGCAGGAAGCAAATTTATAATTTTTATAATACTTTTATTGAGTAGTGTTTTTGTTTATAGAATTTTTCAATTCAATGTTAATTTTATAGATCGGATAGCTGCAACATGTTTGCATCCATTTTTAGTGATGCACAACAAATGTATATATCCAATACAGCAACGCTATGGCCTCTGGAAAGAAAGTAAACGAGAATTGACTGATCTCATTCAAGAAAAAGAAAAATTATTGCTCTCGTGTCAAAATTTGCAGGCTGAGAATATCGAACTTCAAGCTGCGCTTACTTTAAGCAAGGACATTAAAGAATTACAAACATTTCGTGATCGTTGCTATCCACAAAGTGGGAATATAGTTCAAGTAATTGTTAAGAATTTTTCTCCACATGAGCATAGTTGTCTTATTGGTGCTGGGGAACGTGATGGAGTAAAAGAAGATATGGTTGCGGTTTATAAAAACTGTTTACTTGGAAGAGTAACTCAGGTTTTTTCAACATACAGCAAAGTGCTTCTTTTAACAGATAAGAGTTGTACTGTTGCAGGATACTGTTTTAAAACTAGAGCAACAGGTATCTATAGCGGTGCACACCAAGACCCAGCAGAGTTTAAATATGTAAGTCATTTGCAAAAGGTTCGAGAGGGCGATAATATCATTTCAAGTGGGCAGGGAGTCATCTATCCCGCCGGTCTAGGACTTGGAACAGTGCAAAATGTAAAGCAAAATGGTGTCAACTATGATATTACCGTCCAACCACTTATCGATATTTCGCAAGTTGATTACTGTATCCTTTTGCAAAAGTAATCTTATAGGTTAGCTTCTATGCCTACCGATTTAGCTTGAAAAAACGACCATACTTGCTCCAAAAAGCCATTGATAAATGAATGTGTTTCATTTTCAACACCAAGCATTTTTTGGAACATGTTTGGTTTTTTAGGCTTAATCCATTCGATTTCATCTTCAATGTTAGCTAAATCTTTAAGTTTTTCTTTAGCTTCAGATATGTAACCAGTTTTATTGATGAGACCAAGGCGAAGTGCATCACGTGCAGTAAATATTTTACCATCTGCCCATTCATGATGTTTTTTAGCAATGATGCCGCGACATTGAGCAACGTCTTGTACAAATTGATCATATACGTCATCGCTGAGATGTTGAATGAGTGCATCTTGTTCTGCTGTTTCATCGCCACCGTAAGGATTGAGCACTGTCTTAAATCGACCAGATTGTCTTACTTTGTGTTGTATTTTTAAATATTCCATGAGCTCTTTACATTTAAACATTGCAATATAAGATCCAATACTACCGATGAGAGCACCCGGTGGAGCAATGATGTAATCTGTTGCGCATGCAATATAGTATGCCCCAGAAGCGCAGACATTTTCAACGACAGATATGATAGGTTTTTTATATAGCTTTTTCAATGCTAGTATTTCCAAAAAGATTGCCTGAGAGTGTCCTACAGTGCCACCTGGGCTGTCTATTTCGAGTAAGATGGCTTTGATCGAATCATCTTTAAAAGATTTTTCTAGTTGTTGTTGATAGGTTTGACATTCGCTAATAGCATTTTTGATGTAGATGCGTGCTACCTTAGACTTTGGTTTGGAAGCGAGTTCGTAGTTAGTTTTTATGTTTCTAACCAAGCTTGGTGTAACGCTGATGAAAAAAAGGATGGCAATAATAGTGGAGAGAATAGTACTTATTTTTGGCATTTGTTTTTCCCGGCAAATCATGGTAACTTTATTTCAACTATTCTATATATATCACAAATTAGTTAAAGGTACAAATGAATATTTTCAAACATGCATTGTTGTTAATAGCTGTAGGTTCGGTTGTTTCTCTTAATGCTATGGATAGAAAGAGGAAGCATGGAGGCGATGATTGTTCTTTAGAGGAGCAATCTCATAAAAAGATATTTCTTTCAGAGCAAGAGCGACAAGAGTCATCTGAAACGATTTATAAGCAAATGACTGAGTTGTGTGCCTTGCGTACACTTGCAACAAGCACTATAGAGATAGAAAGAATACAATCGAAATTTTTGGCATTAGAAGCGCGGTATACGCAATTTTCGACAGAAGAACAAGTTCATACTATTATTGTAACTATTCCAAAAATTGTTAAAAAAGAAGAGTAGAATCAAAAAGTCCTTTGACTTTCGGATAATTTGTCCTTAAACTTTTCTATATATGGTTTAAAAGCTTCGATTGGTAAGGGGCGATTAGCTCAGTTGGCTAGAGCACCAGTCTTACAAACTGGGGGTCACAGGTTCGAATCCTGTATCGCCCACCATTTACTTGGTTATTATCAGGGTCGAGTATTGCAGTTTCAGTGCAATCTGCCATACTAAAAATGACATTATTCCTCGGTAGCTCAGTTGGTAGAGCACACGACTGTTAATCGTTAGGTCGCAGGTTCGAGTCCTGCCCGAGGAGCCATTTATTATAGGGGGCTGTAGCTCAGTTGGTTAGAGCGTTCGCCTGTCACGCGAGAGGTCGCGAGTTCGAGCCTCGTCAGCCCCGCCATAGTTGACTATCAGAACAATTTATTATCATATCAAAGGGTTTTTGTACGTCGTAGAGCACGTATTCGTCTTCTACCCTTACGTTCGATAGTAATAGGTTGATTAACTGCCTTTTTTCTTCAACTTCAGAATTTTCGAATAATTCATGAGCCTTGTTGGCCAGGGAAAGTACGTACTTAGCGGTAGTAAAGTAGTTGTCATCAGATTCTTCTAACTGTTCAATACGACTATTGATACAGATGAGCTGATCATGTAGTGACTGGTAGAATTTGTCGTACTCGCTCTCAGTAATACTCCCTTTGAGTTTATCCAGGTATAAATTGTCCAGCATCTTACTCAAGGATTTCTGTTCTTTCGTGAACTTATCCATATCCAGTTTATAGAAGTCGACTTTATCCTGTTGAAGAGTATTAAGATTTTTTACAATTTCCTCTACTATCTCTTCAGGAATTGTCATCTTTTTGAATACGGACCCAAGCTGTTTGGTAATGGCTTCTTCTCGGAGCCATTTGGCATTATGCTTACCTTTGTACTGAGTACAGTGGTAGTAGATATATCCTTTATGCTTTTCAGGAGTAATGGATAGATCACAATGTCCACAGCGAATTAAGCCTCTATACATATAGGGTAAACCAGCAAACTTAAAAGATTTTTTATTGAACTTACTTTTAACTTCCTGGACTTTATCAAAAAGTGCTAATGAAATTAAAGGTGGATAGCGATGGGGATATTTCTTACCTTTTACAATCATAATCCCATGATAAAAGGGATTGTTAAGAAGCTTTCCAAGCGATCCCCTTGGCCATGGAACTCCATGTTCAGATTTAAGTTTTTTTAGAAGTAAATCTATGGAGAATGCTCCAGTTGCATAGAGTTCAAATGTCTTTTTAATAATCTGAGCTTCGTATTCTTCAACAATTATATCGGTAGTACCATCATCCTTTTTGATGTTTTTATAACCAAATGGTGCTTTAGCTAACCATTCACCTTTCCTTAGTTTTTGTTCCTGTGCACGTTTGACGTTATCGCTGATAGCATCAGAGTAGTACTTTGCCAATCCTAGGTTGATGCTGAACTGAAACTTTTCAACAGCAGAAATTTTGCTATTAATTACCTGTCCATCTGATACAAAATGTAGCTCAAGTTTACCATTTAAAGCTTTTTCATAAAGGGTGGAGATACGTGTATCAAAAATGTTTCTTGTTATTCTATCTACCTTGTCACAGCAAATAGCAATTGTTTCTTGTTGTTTTAAAATGAAATCGATAATGCGATCAAACTCTGTGCGGTCATTAGAATAGGCACTTTCATCAAAGCTGCAGGTTTCCATTATTGGAAATCCCTTGTTTCTGCAGTATGCTTCTAGACGAGCGATTTGTGCAGGGAGAGAATTACCGGCTTCTTTTTGTTCTTCTGTACTGACACGGGCAATAAGAATGGCTTTCATTATACTCCAGAATGTTAATGATCATTTTAACTATTGTACCAAAAACAGTATAGATTGCCATGAGTAAGATTGATTAATTTAATAGAATTTTTTTAGGGAAGAGATAGATTGATCGTTCTGATATATTTTCTTTTTGAGGCATCATAGACAGCCAAGCTTGTAATAGAAATTTTTTTATTATTAGGTTTGACTATTTTTGATACTTCTTGTGATATGGCTTGTATAATACGTTGTTTTATGCTTTCAATCGTTTCGTCAGCTTTAGATTTATCTTTTACAAGCTCCCTTATTTCTTTGGTTCGTAAATGACCTAAGGAAAGATGTGGTAGATAAGGGAAATGTTCACTTTTTGTAAAATCATACAAATCAACTTTGTGAGTTTTCTTATATTCTTGGTTGGCTTTATGAGCAGCCTGCTTAACATCTTTGTTAAGTTGTAATAATTCTTTTTTAGGATCATCAATGAACATTACAAGATCAATCATTTTTCTATTGGTATCTCCAAAAAAGGTGATATGTGATCCGAGAGTTACATCTTGTGGAGCAGATGCCTTGATGTTATCTAAAGCAGTAAACAAGAGAGGTTCACCATTGGGGTGTATATCATAAACATAATATGTTGTAATAGCCTGGCGTCGTTTAGTAAAGAAAATAGCATACTTTTCTTGTGGGCTTACAATGAGTTCGGTTGCACCTATCTCTTCTTGAAGAATTGTATCGACAGCCCGTTTCATAGATGTATGTAACTCTTTAACAATATCAAGCTCCAATGGTGCTTGAATAAAGAATGAAGATTTAGGCAAAGAACTAGTTTGATTGGTATTATTTAGACAGGCTGGAAGAAAGACTAATATGCTGATAAGGGCGAACCATTTAATGTTCATAATTTTCAATCCTAATATAATTATTTAATTAACCTTAAGCTAACAATTCAATGCTGTATCTGTCAAGATTCTCGGCATTAGGATCTATAGCAATTTCAATGGCTTAAACTTTATCAATTGGAGTCGTATAGCCTTAAAAGGGCGATGTAATTCAGGTAGGTTGAGTTGATTGGCATCCGCAAGTAGCTTGGATGGTATTGGTTTATTGTTGAGCATGACTCTGAGCTCTCGTGCTGTTGTTGTTTCTAAAGCTTTTCTTAAACCGTATAGGGTTAAAAGCCGTCTTGGGCTTAAATTGGGATTGTTAACAATTAAGGCAACGAGCAACGTTTTGTCATTAGCCACCTTATAGTCAAGTAATGCAGGACGCTTGCTTTCAAGCTCATTTAAATAATGTAATAAAACTTTCTTGGCGATAGCTGGTTTGAAAAGTTTTTTGAAAGTGAGCTCAGCTTTGATATCCAATTTTTGAAATAGCTGTTTGAGTTTTTGTCGCTTGTTTAATCGTACTTCCATTCGTAAAACTTCAAAGCGCTTTCTCTTTTTAAAAAGATCAATCAATTTTAGTTGTAAGGTTCCGTCTTTTTCTAGGGAGCGCTTACTGCTTATCTTGGCCTTTTCAAGATCTCTAATTTTATCATAGAAGATAATTTCGTAGGAGTTACAGTGCCACTTGAAACTATGTCCCTCATTGCGATAATCCGTTTGATTGACATCGAGAGACTGTTGCACATTTGTTTCTTTGATTTTGTTGATGTAGTGATATGGAATTGAACCATCAACTAAAGGGATGTTTTTCGAGTAGTGAATTGCAGATATGGGTGATACGGCTAGATCAGTAGGAGAAACGATTACTCCCATTGTTTCTAAAGTAATGACAAGTTTATGATTGACTTGTTCAAAATCCTTGTAATGAAGTTCTTCAAAATTATTACCAAAAACAAGCTTAGGTAAAGAGAGTTCAATTTTGAGCATGGCTTCAGTATGTCCTAGTGGGCTTACTTGTTGAGAGAGGGTAAGACGAGGTTTGTAGATACCCTGAATCAATTCTTTTTTGGTAGGATTTTGTTTTGATTGAATACCATGGCTGTAAGTTTTATTTAGAACCCATCGAGCAGATGGTGTAAACTTGTCAGGCGTAGTTATTTGGTACATGTTCGGGCTTAATATCAGAACGATGGTATCGATCATTGAAGTATTACCTTTGCATTATACTTGCCTAATATTAAGGATAATGTAGCTACCAATAAAAACAATATGAGCCTGTACTTGAACAGGCTCATATGATCTATGTTAATTTTTGGCTTCTTTTTTGATGTTCTTGAAGCACGTTTATGCTTTTTGGATGTACGCTTATCGATGGTTATCAATAGCTCAACCAAGCAGACAAATTGTTGTCGCATTTCAAACGATAAGACGGCTTCATTATTAGTTGTGCTATTGGGAACGTTGTTAGTCTTTTTAAATGGGACGTAGTTGAGAATAAAAATGTAATTGAGATGATTTCTTAAATGTTAACTTAACCATAATATGAACTCTTAAATTAAATATTGAGTCTAATTGAATATAGGAGATTGAAAAACTTGTAATAGATTATGCACAATCAATAAAAGAAAACCATGTATCAATAAGGATTAGTAATGTCTGAAATAGAGAAACAGTAGCAAATGTCATGTATTTCCTTTGAGATATAATTGAATTATCATATTACAAAAGATTGTAGATGGTTAATAAGAAATTGCAAGTTTGGTATCAAAAATACGATGCTTTGTTTGGAATAGGAATCATTGATAAATAATTTGCATTTGAGCATCAACACTAATTATCAAGTTGGTTGATTAAGGTAGAATTTATTGTCATATAAATCGAGCATTACAACGCCGGTTCCCCAAGGTTCAGCTTTAGGCTCACCTTCAAATTTGACGCCTTTGGCTTTGAGTGTTTGATAGGTTGCTATACAATCTTTGGTTTCTAAAACACCGATACTGGAAGACCCAACTTGATTGCCAACACGGTCCTTATCTTGCTCACTGGCAGGTAACAATGCAAACTCTATTTCAGGTTGTTCGGCTGGGGATACTGTAACCCAGCGAAAGCCATCAGGCATTGTAACATCGTCTTTAAGTTTAAATTCAAACTTGCCAATATAAAAATCGAGAGCATTATCAATATTATCAACCAGGATAGTGATATGAGTTAATTTAGTAATCATTATTTTCTCAATAGATTAGATGGTTTTGAGATAAGTTCAAATCGTTGTTGATGTGTTTGTAAATCTATTTCTTCTACAAACATTGTTAGTGGTCTAGTCCATATGGTATTGTTACCAAATGTTGAATTATATAGGGCTTGGTATATAACCATAAATTCTAATGTTTCACTATGACGCGCAATATTTATAACTTTATATAGTTTACCTTTATAGTGACGATACAATCCACCAACAACAACATTATGCATAATTCGTTTTTCATCCTTTGATAAATGGGTTTTAATCTATAGAAAAAATGAAACTTTAAATATGTTTTCTTGAAGTTTATAGAAATGCCCATTAATGTATAGATACTCAGGATAGATTTAGGTAAGTTTAACAGAAATGTATAGTGATAAAATTGTAAAAGACAAAGCTAATATCATGGTTAAAAAAAGAGGGTGCTATGTTTAAGAAATTTATATTATTGTTACTATTAGTCGCAGGAGTTAAGGCACATCAGCATGCAGATTGGTGTATTTTATTATATATGGATGGTATGCAGGATCTAGAAGGCCCTTGTTTTAAAAACATTACTGAAATTATACGCGGGGTGCAAAATGATAATGTACAAATCTTTGTTCAACTACATGCAGAGATGGAGAAAAAGGTGGCTCATCGTTATCGTGTAGAGCCAAACAAGTTAGTATTTGATTCATACGTTGATATGGCATTCGATATGGTACAGGATTTGGCAGATAGTGCCCAATGGGCATTCAGTCAATGTAAAGCACACCACAATGGAGTTATTTTATGGGATCATGGTTTTGGTATTTTGGATCCTCAATGGCAAGAAAATGATGAGGGGAAAATGGATTGGCTAGCAGAAGCAGATGAGCCTATAGGACGACGCCTTAGGTTTGTTCATCCGCAATCTTCTGAACATGTGAAATTGCGACATAAGGGGATTCTTTTTAATAATGCAGCACAGTACTATATGACCAATGATCAGATGGTAGCGGCATTTGCTAAGATATATACCATTCTTGGAGGGAAGAAGTTGGATATTCTGGGAACTGATACCTGTGGAATGTCAATGCTTGAGATTGGTTGGCAATTGAGAGATTATGTAGAACATTTGGTCGGGGCGCAAAACTGCGAAGAGCTTGATGGTTGGCCGTATAAGGCTATATTTGAAACTATGAGCAGTGATATATATTCACCAAAACAGGTATGTCAGATCATTACCGATGAATATAACAGCTACCACATTAAAAAGGCACAAAAGGGTGTGTATACTAAAGCTGCATTAGATCTCAGTCATATGGAAGAAGTAAAACAATCTCTCGATGAAATCGTGGTAGAACTTCAAAAAGAGATCTCTAAAGAAAAGCTCAAAAAGATAGTATACGATGCTCGATCAAACTGTACTAAATTTTGTATCAATCCGTTATATACAGATCTATGGACCCTCTATGAGGAAATAGGAAAAAACTTGGATAGTGATGGTCTTTTATCAACAAACCTGAACAACAAGTTGAATGATGGCAAAAAAGCTATTGAAGTTGCCGTTGTGGCGAATGCTACAGGTAAACTGATGCAGCGTGCACATGGTATTTCTGTTTACATGCCATTCCATCATATTGATAGTTCTTATAAAGAGACTATGTTTGCCCATGATAGTCAATGGTTATCGTTTATGGAATATTTGCTGTCTCCAATCAGCTAGCAGTTCAAAGTTCGCTTATTGATTTTAAAAGTAGATTATCCATAATATTTATAGAGCTACCACTTTGTATAAAAGAGAAGAATGCAAAAGAATATATTATTACAATTACTAGTGATAAGTCTTCTGTATTATGGTACTTTGTATAGTTCCATTGATATTAGAAAAGCATCAGCAAATGATGTTTCTTCATTGGCCGAATTATATCGAGAAGTATGTTATGAATATTTTAAGTCCATCTATGTTAATGCATATTCCCATCTGGCAATAGGCAAAGAGCCTGATGTTTACCTAGAGCTAGCGGTGAAGTATGAGATTGATGCTTTGACTAAAGCTATTAATTTCGAAGAATCCAATTCTGTACTGATTGCATCAGATACCGAAACTAAGGCTACTGTAGGAATGTTGCGTTCAAGTAAAGTAGAGGAAATTGCTATGTTATTGGATCTTATGTTTATTCAGAAGAAATATAGAAAAATGGGAATAGGAAAAAGTCTCATAAATGCTTCGATAAAATACTTCAACGGTATACACACTTGCTTGGCGTATGTTTATAATTGTACAGAAAATCAAAAAGTTTTAAAACATTATGTATATTTGATTTGGAACTGCGAACTTGTACTAAAGAATATCCATTATTATGAATAGACTTTTCAAAATAATTCTTTCAATTTTTGTAATCGGTCTAGTTACAGCTTTTATTTTATTTAAAAGCTTTTGTCCGCTTTTTAATGAATTCCCAATGCCAACAGGTAATTATTCAGTTGGCATCATTAATGAACATTGGATAGATCCAAATCTTAAGTATGAACAAAAAGAAAGAAATGAATTTAATGTTCAAATTTTTTATCCAAGTGATTTTGATAAAACAAAAAAATTTCCATATCAATCAGAAAAAATTGAAGCTTTAAAAAAGATTCTGCCTAAGCAATTCATGATACCTTCTTTTGTCTGGAATTGCTTATTAGATAATATCTATAGTTATGCTCAACCCAATGTACCAATTGCAAATCATGAAAATAATTATCCAATAATAATCTATCTTCCTGGAATTGGAAGTGAAGATCTGCATAATTTATATTTAGAAGAATTAGCAAGTCATGGATATGTAATTGCTGCAATTGAACCACCATTTGATATTTTAGTTTCTGTATTTCCAAATGATGTGCTTATTGAGCTCAATCCTACATTGGCAAAAGCAGTTAAAGAAAATAATCGCGAAGAAATTTATAAATATAGAGATGAAGCACATGAAAGATGGAGTAATTATATTGAAGTAACCTTGAAAAGGTTAAAGAAATTAAATGAAGATAAACAATCAATTTTTTATCAAAAATTAGATATTGAAAAAATTGGTATTCTGGGTCATTCGCATGGTGGTGCAGTAGCATTAGATTTCTGCCAAAAAAACAAGCTTTGCAAAGCTGGAATCAATATGGATGGATGGACTAAAACATATAATTCATCAAAATATTTTAATACACCATTTTTATTTATGTTGAGCGAAGGAATGGATCAACCTGGAATGAGTGAATTACTAAAAAACAATCAAAGACCAGATTATGAGCAAGTTACAATTCAAGGAGCTGGCCATGATTTATTTAATGATAGAATACTACAAAAAAATTTAAAAAAAGTTCTCGGAATTTCAAAAGAAAATTATAATAAAGTCAGAAAAGAAATAAATGGAAAAGTTATTTCTTTTTTTGATAGCTACTTAAAAAAACTATGACATTAGAAATTACTTTATCCCTAGTCAAAAATCTTATTACAGAGCAATTTCCACAGTGGGCGCATTTGCCGATTAAACCAGTTGAAGTCAGTGGATGGGATAACCGAACCTTTTACTTAGGTACAGAAATGTCCATAAGATTACCAAGCGCTCAATGCTATGCAGCAAAAGTTCAAATAGAACAAAAATGGCTTCCAATATTAGCACCACATTTGTCGTTTCGTATTCCTAAGCCTCTTGCTATGGGGCAGCCTTCAAAAAATTATCATTTTAATTGGTCAATATATCGATGGATTGAAGGAAAGAATGCAAACATTTTAACTATTGATGAATCCCATTTGAAACATATAGCATTACAACTTGCTCAGTTTTTGAATGAATTACACAAGATCGATCCAACGGATGGTCCATTGGCTGGGCCACATAATTTTTATCGTGGCGGTTCTCTTCAAGTTTATGATTCTGAAACTCGATCAGCTCTTTCTCAATTACAAGATTTTATTAATGTTGAAGCGGCAAAATCTGTTTGGAAAAAAGCATTAAGTTCTCGGTGGGATAAAAGTCCAGTGTGGATTCATGGTGATTTGAGTGCTGGAAATATTTTGATAAAAGATAATCAATTGACTGCAGTGATTGATTTTGGCGGAATGGGCATCGGAGATCCTGCATGCGATTTAGTTATAGCTTGGACTTTTTTGAAAAATGAAAGCCGAAAAGCTTTCAAAACATGTGTTGATTTGGATAGTGAGACTTGGGCACGAGCACGCGGCTGGGCTTTGTGGAAAGCGCTAATTACTCTTGTTCCTTTAAAAAATAAAACAAACTTAGAAGCTTTAAAACAAAAAAATATTATTGAAGAAATTATAAGTGAAACATGAATATTCCATTATCAATTCAGAATACGATTAATGCTATTTCTCACCAATGGAGCCTAAAGAATTTAAGACCATTTTTATCTGGCTCGACTAATAATTATGTTGTACAAGCATATAGTGAAATATATAAAAACGATGTTGTGCTCAAGATTTTATTGGTAAATACTCATGAGCCCGAAGCATTAATGTTTTTCGATGGCAATGGGTGCGTTAAGTTGATGGAGTATGATCCAACTTTAAAATGTCTTTTATTAGAATATGTAAAACCAGGGACTTCTCTTAAAACGTTATTCCCTCAAGATGATGATAAAGCTCTTGAAATTGCTGCTGATCTTATAAAAAAATTACACACAAAAGATTTATTAACTCAGGCAATTAACTTTAAAACAGTTAATCAATGGTTAGACTTATTACATAATTTTAAGAGCAAAAAAATTCCTTCTGATATATTAAAAAAAGCTCAACAGTTGTCTAAAAAATTATTGATTTTAAAACAAAAATTGTATTTGTTACATGGAGATTTACATCACGAAAATATTCTAAAGGATGGTAATACATGGATCGCGATTGACCCCAAAGGGGTCATAGGTCCATTAGAATATGAGGTTGGAAGATTTATAATGAATCCTATTCCGAATTTACTTCAGCAATCGAATGTAAAAGTAATCATTGAAAACAGAATAGATAAGTTCAGTAAAATTTTTGGTTTTGATAAACAACGATTAGTTGATTGGGCTTTTGTGCAAGTAGTGTTGAGTGCTTGTTGGACCGAAGAAAATGGTAGTGAAGATTTTTTTAATTATTTTATTAAGTTTGCAGAAACAATAGAGAATTTATGATTTTAGGACCAAAAGATAAGCTCGAACTTTTTAAAAAACTTTTTCCTACAGAAGAGATCAAAAGTGTTAGTGAAAATCAAGGAGCGGAACATTACATTCTTGATATTAATGATTTATGGATTTGTAAAATTTCCAAAAATATTGAATCATCTGGCTTAGAAATTGAAGCAAATTTATTAAAATCATTACATAGTAAATTAAAAACTAAAATACCAATCGTTGAGTATTATGAGTCTGGCTTTCTCATTTATAAAAAAATACCTGGAGTAGAGTTAACAAATGAAATTTATGAGGGATTGAGTAAGAAACAAAAAGATAAACTTGCTTATGATATTGCCTTCTTTTTATATGAATTGCATAATTCATTAAGTATAGATGATGCTAAAACAATAGGTCTAACTAAGAATAATTGGCCTTGGCCATCAGAAAAATTAATTCAGCAAGCATTCTTGATTGAGGACGCTGAACTTAAAAAAATCTTTCAAACATTCATCAAAACCTATAGTTATTTAAGAAAAGAAGATAAGGTTACGTTAGTTCATAATGATATGATTCTTAGAAATATAATTATCGACGCACGAGCTGGGCTATTAAGTGGTGTTATTGATTTTACAGACGCAGCTCTTGATGCTTTGTATATTGATTTACGTCTCAATTATATGAGCATACCTGATCTTAATGAATCGATCGCAAAAAATTACGCAACTATAGCGAATGTAGCCCTTAATATCAAAAAAATTTATATCTATTATATGGCAACTGAATTTTCTAGATATCTAGAACATATAAAAGAGCAAAAGATTGATGAATTAAATAAGATTAAAGATAGAATAATAAGTAATTTAAAATATTTGAGATAATGAATAAGAAAGATAATATTATTTCCGTTTATAAACAGCGACTTAATCTTCAAGATGCTACATTTCATCGTATTGATCATGAGGATGCAATGGTTGGGGACCGGGTTTCCCGATAATTAAAGTATAAGCCATTGATTTTGGCACCTCAATTAATAATGCTAAGGCGATTTTCTATACTGAATACAAATGTAGCATTGGTGCAATTGTTCATGTGTAAATACTTATGTTTATCATTATACGGTAAATCTGACATGATACCAGATTAATGAGTGGGACTTTGTAAAAATGTGCAATCTAATAGCTACACATTCTTAATGGCAAAAGTTACTAAGTTCAATTTTTTTGTTCCTGAACGTGTCAACTAGGGGCCGCCAGTAAATAAGCTTATTTGTTTATCAGTGAAGGCATTTTTTCAATAAATGCTCATGAAGTAGCTGATTTGCACGGGTGATCCGTTTGGAGGGGATAATCGTGGCATCTTGTATTACAAGGGCAAACGGATAAGACAATTCATTTTTTTCAACCCATCCTATAAACCAGCCCAATTGACGATCTTTTTCTAATGTCGTACTTGTGGCACCTGTTTTACCAAATAGTTTCCAACCATTAGGAAGTGTTTCAATCAAAATAATATTTTTTGTCATATCAAGAGCATTTTGAGAAACAGGGAGCGAAGACCGTATTATTTTTTTCAAAAATTGAACTTGTTGAAGTGGGGATATTTTAAGAGAAGAGCTTAGCCATGCATTGGAAAGGCCATTGTTTTTGCCGGGGTCTCCAGAAAAATCTTGATTGCCATAATCAAACTTAGCCAAATAATCACTTATTCGTGTTTTACCAATTAAAGGTGTGAGTAATTGTGAATACCAAACACATGAGTTTTTTATCCAAGAAGAGGGTGTTTGGCTGGCTTTCCAGATGGGAAGAAGATCGGTATAGCCATCATGAAAGTCCCATTGTGGTGTTTGTTCATTAGTAAGGATATTTGTATCATAACCCATGAGACTTAATGCTATTTTAAAGGTTGAGCAAGGTGAAAGTTGTGTGCTGATATCACCAATGCTTATTAAAATAGCATCCGTAATAGAATCAAGCACTACAAAGGATTCACGGGCAGATGGTCTTAAGGGTGATATAATAAATAAAAAGAGAAGGTATAAGGATAAAGGTGTTTTTTCCATTATTGTCTCCTATGCGCTTTAGATGTATTACCTGTATAATTCTACAGATATGTTTAAGTGTGTATAGTCAAATAAGTATCTATTGAGTACGGCCTAAACGAGAGGCCAGTTCAAGCTTCTTGTTCCTGAACGTGTCAACTAGGGGCCGCCATTACTCTTTCAACTTGCATATTCTTGTTTAGCTTATAAAAGTATAGTAAACTATCTACAATATTAATTTTATATAGGTAGAAACTATGAAAAAAAATACCATGTATATGGAACCTCGCTACATTGTAGATAGTACAGGTAAAAAGGTAGAAGTTGTTTTGGACCTTTCAACCTATGAAAAAATGGTGGAAAATTTAGAAGATTCATATTTTGGAGAGCAAGCAGAGCGTGCTTTGGAAGAGGGTGAATTTATAGATTTTGATGAAGCAAACAAAAAAATCTTAAAAAAATGACAGCTTATCCTTCATATCGAATAATTATCGAGCGAAGAGCACAAAAG
>METK01000007.1:26716-34958 GCA_001771315.1 candidate division TM6 bacterium RIFCSPHIGHO2_12_FULL_36_22 | reverse complement strand
CAGCGCCAGAGCTATCCATCCCGTGCAAGCAAGATAGTGTAAACATACCTAGACATAGCAATATGACTTTTTTCATTCTTTATACTTTCTTGCTCAAAGCCTATTTGTTCAATTTGTAATTAATTGTATAGGATATGATATAAGTAAAGCAATAGTTTAAAGAGAATGTCTTTTCATAATATAGAAAAGTCTGTAGCCTTAACAAGATTTTTTCTCATATTTAGAAACAAAAATAAAATACAGATAGAAATGCCTCCATTTGACGATAATGGGTTGTAATGATACCCTAAAAATAGAGGTTATAGGTTTATTTTAAAATGGAGTGATTATATGAACAAATTTTTACGAATTATGGGACTTGGCGCCTTCTTATTTATTTCAGGGGCATCATCAGCTAAAATTGATATTGTTAAGCAAGCAGAAGAGGCTATTCAGCAAGCTAATACATATTTTGGAGATTCGATTAAGGCGGTTGACGCAACCAACTATGGAGTTAAAGAATTTACTGCTACAGAGTATATTCAACATGCAACAGCAAAAAGTCTTAAACTAGTGACTGAAGATATTGCAGCGAATAAGCTTCCTAGGCTAAAAGGCTCAAGCAAGCATGTTGTTAATTACTATAAACAAAAGCTTCGAGATGAGGGTAAGGCGCTTTTCAACTTTAATAAAAAGTTGTCAAAAGAAAAACCAACAGAGTTTGAGCTTATTAAGAATACGAAAAAAGTAGCTGAAGAGCTGGAATATCTTAAAAAATTTATTGAAGCAAATAAGGTTTACTTTGAAACAGCAAGTCTTTTGAATAAAGTAAAAAAAGAATTTAAAGAAGAGCTCAGTATGAAAGACAATATGAAAAAATTGCTTTCCCATATTAGAGTAGATCGTGAAGTATATACATTAACAAAGATTATTGGTGTATTTGGTGCGGCAGAAGATCTAAATTATCCACTACATTATTTTAATGGTGCCGTAAAAAGCCGCACATCACAGCTTTCAGGTAGACTTGGTAAAATTATGAAAAATAGTAATCTTTATAAAACTGATATGGGCCTTATGAGAAAAGAAAAAGAGGCAATTAGTAAAACTATTGATACCTTGTCCGAATTTACTAATCTTGAATTAGTAAAGCTTTCAAAGCAGCTAGCGAAAGATCTTGATAAAAATAAGGTTATGCTTGAGTCTTACCGTCCTTTAGTAGATGAAATGGCGGAATTAATAAAGATGCTCGATGAGATGGTATACAAGATTGTTGAAACGCCAGAATATAAAGCAGAAGAAAAGAAGCAACAAAAAGGACAAATGACAAGAATCGAACTGAATACGATTTTTGCTCCATATAGATATCGTTATTAAGCAATTAAAGTTTTTTAAGCAACAGAAAAGCCTGCTGAGTTAAATCAGCAGGCTTTTTTTATTACTTAACTATAAGAAAAGCAAGCAATTAATAACGGTCGTTACGTGGTCTAAAATCACTGCGGCCACGGCCACCAGCTCCACCACCATTACCACTGCGCTCTTTTTGTTGAGGAGGAAGTGCCTTGTTAATTCTAAGTGCACGACCATCAATTTCTTTACCATTAAGGGCATCAATTGCTTCTTGAGCAGCATCTTCAGTTGCCATTTCAACAAAAGCAAAACCTTTTGAATTACCTGTGAATTTATCTTTGATAATGCGTACAGCAGATACTTTGCCGTAAGCTTTAAAGAGTTCTTCTAGGCCTTCTTCTGTGAGAGAATATGGTAAATTTCCAACGTAAATATTCATTTATTTATACTTTACAAAACTAAAAAATTAAAAAAACATACAACGAAAAAATGGGTCTAATGAATAACAGAGCCTTTCACTTTACACCACTGGACATATCATTATAATTTGAATGGTTTTTTATATCCAATGTCCAGCTAACAAATTATATCAAATACCATACTATCATAGAAACAACATTTTACCTAATTTTATGCTACACCAAGGGATTTGGGGTAAAAAAGATCTTTGATTTAAACCTGGTATGATCAATTATTTGGTAGAGTTCTATAATTGTCGCCATACTAGCGGCCTTGAGGTAGATTTTTCTCCTGTAGCTGTTTTTGATCTTATTTATAGGTGGTAAGGCCGGTCCAAGAACAAAAACATCCCTAGTATTATTTTTATGAAGCTGTGCAGCAAAATGTGTGGCTTCTCTTGCTAGAAGTGCCTCATCTGTGTGCATGAGCTCAATTTCGCAAAAACGACCACAGGGTGGGTATTTAAGCATGGATCGAGCCTCAATCTCTCGTTGATAGAAGGCTGGATAGTCCACCTCATTAAGGTAGTCGAAAATAGGGTGTTCTTGCATGGCTTGAACGATAACCATGCTGTTGAGAGATTCGCGACCAGCGCGGCCAGCCACCTGAATAAGCTGTTGTAGTGTTGTTTCGCTGGCATTGTATATAGGAAAGTGCAGGTTAAGATCTGCCCATAGAATTCCTACAAGGGTAACCTTGGGAAAATGGTAGCCCTTGGTGATTGTTTGTGTTCCAACAAGAATATCAATTTCGCCGTTCTGAAAGTCGGCTAATGTCTTTTGCCAGTTTTTTCGCTTGACCGTGGTATCCATGTCTGCACGTCCAATTCGTGCTTGAGGGAAAAGTTGTTCAAGGATAGAAACGACTTGTTGAGTCCCTATCCCTTTTTTAAGAAACTCTTTTTTGGCGCATTTGGGACACTCGGTCGGCATTGTTTGTGCATAGTCACAATAATGGCAAGAAAGTTTTCCACGATCATGAAGTGTAAGGCTCACTGAGCATGCATTACACTCGAAAATAAAATTACAATCTTTACATTGCACAAAAAAACTAAAGCCACGGCGGTTAATAAAGATAATCGCTTGTTCCTTTTTTGCAAGTCGATCGGCAATATGTTGATCCAGCTCTTTTGATATCCAGAAGCTACGACGTTTTGTTGTGCTATTTTGTTTATCATTAAGATATACCGTTTTAATAACAGGAAAATTGCCACGGTATCGGGTGGTTAATTGGAAAAACTTCCAGCCCTTTTGTTTAACGTTATATAGGGATGAAATAGATGGAGTTGCTGATCCTAACAATATAGGAATTTTGTATTGCTGTGCTCGTATGAGTGCTATTTCTTTTGTGTTGAGTTTTGGATGTTTTTTTTCTTGAAAACCGGATTCGTGTTCTTCATCAATAATAATTAACCCAAGATTTGCTATAGGCAATAAAATAGGCAAATGAACACCAACAATGAGAATTGGCTTTTGATTAAGCAGTGCTTGCCACAATTCACGTTTTATTTTTGGTGAAATACCAGAATGAAATCCAAAAATAGGAATTTCTTGTTCCAAGGAACCTCTGAGAATGTTTTCAAACTGCAGAGCAAGGGTGACTTCTGGTAACAATAAAATTGTTGTTTTGTTATTAAGGAAATTTTGTACAATAAGTTTTTTATAAACTTCTGTTTTTCCCGAGCCGGTAACACCATGCAAAAGGGATGGTGCAAATTTTTTTGCTGTAAGATCTGGTATGATTGCAGTAACTATATTTTGTTGTTCGGCCGTGAGCGTAACAGCTTTTTTTCTTTCTTGTACAAGGCCTGGGGCTATGCCTTCACTTTGCTCTTGTATTAAAAAGTTTCGCATACGTTTAATAAGGTGTAGATCATCTACCTGATGATAATTACTAATTTTTTTAATAAAATTTATGTATTCAGGGTCGCTTGGAAATGGCATTAAAGAGTGTGCAGTTTTAATGGTGAATGAAGGAGTGTATGCTAATGTTGCAAATTGTTTTTCAACAAAGGCATATGACGTATAGCTACGAATTGGAACTTCTACAATACTCCCTTCAAGCTGAGTTGACTCGAGTTCAGGAGGGAGTTTATAGGTGAGAGGCTTAGCAAAGCCTTTCAGTAATTTAACTTGTATGTACATGCTTTTAAGTATATACCAAAAATGGGTTTAAGCTAAAAGCAAAAAAAGCATTTCTGTGCTATACTAAATTAAAAGTATTATATTAGATTTAGGCTATTCTATGGAAAATAAAAATTTCAAAAAAACACTCTTTCTTGTTGATGGCTCTTCTTTTTTGTACCGTGCATACTATGGTCTCAAGCCGCTCCATACTCTTGATGGTCGACCGGTACAGGCTGTGTACGGTTTTGTGCGAATGGTAAAAAAGATTATGGATACCTTTGATCCGCATAAGTTTGTGCTCGTTTGGGATAGTAAGGGAAAGACGGAGCGTCATGAAATATTTCCTGCATACAAAGAAACACGTCAAGCTCCACCGAGTGATTTGTTTGAACAAAAAGAACTAATTAATGAATTTGCAGATCTTATTGAGTTGCATCAAATAGCACTACCCGGTATTGAGGCTGATGATATTATTTATTCACTTGCAAAAGATGCATCACAGGCAAGTGAAAACGTTATTGTTATTAGTTCAGATAAAGATCTATATCAAATGATTGATGATAACGTTCATATTTTTGATCCATTTAAAAATACAATTGTTAATCAGGAAGATTTTGAAGCAGATAAAGGTTTTCCAGTAAACAAGCTTTCATTTTATTATGCACTTTTAGGAGATAGTTCAGATAATATCCCAGGGGTTCGAGGAATTGGTAAAAAAGGTGCTGTCGAATTAGTGCAAAATTTTGATAATTTGCAAAACTTGTACGACAATATAGATAAGGTTGAAAAACCTCGTCTTAAGAGCGCTCTTGAAGCAAATAAAGATAATGCATTTTTAAGTGAACAACTTTTTAAGTTGCGGTATCACAAGCTTGATATTCCAGAATTAGGGTTTATGTTTGATAAAAATAAATGGTCTAATGCGCAATCATTATTCAAGCAATTAAACTTCAGATCTTTAATTCAAGATTCAGGGAAAAAGGAATCAAAACAATTATCCTTATTGCCCCAATCAGAACATTTATCAATAAAAAAGAAATATAATTTTAAGCCTGTACTTACGAAACAAGATTTAGATAAAGTTGTTGAACAAATCAAAAAAGCAGGCGCTTTTGCGACAGATACAGAAACAACAGGTATTAATCCTTTTTGTGATAGATGGATTGGAATTTCAATTGCAACACATACAGGTGAATCATTTTACATTCCAACCGGACACAAGGATGCGCAAGTACAACAATTGACACAAGAACAGGTGGTTGCGGCACTTAAACCTGTATTGGAAGATCCAAGTATCAAGAAGTATTTACATAATGCTAAATTTGATATGCATGTGTTACAGCAGGGTGGTGTTGTTATGCAGGGTTTAGATTTTGATACGATGATTGCGGCAAGCCTTGCGGTTGAGGATTGGCAATCTGTTGGGCTTAAACAATTGTCCGAAGTTATTCTTAAAGAGCCGATGCTAACGTATAGCATGGTTATCAATGAAGTAAAGGCAAAGGATTTTGCCGATGTGCCAATTGACCTTGCAACTGAATATGCTGCTGCAGATGCGCATCAAACACTACAACTGTATAATTATTTCAAAAGCATATTAACAGAGAGCAAGCTGCTTGATTTATATGAAAAGATTGAGCATCCAGTCATTCAAGTTTTAACAGATATGGAAGCTGAGGGTATTTACTTAGATACGGATATTCTCAAAGTATTAGGCGATCAAGTAACACAAGAAATATCTAACATTGAAGCAGCGATTAGAGACCTTGTTGGTTCAGAAGTGATTAATCTTAATTCCCCAAAGCAGATTGAAGACTTGTTATTTAATCAACTTGGATTGCCTCCGCAAAAAAGAAAAAAAACTGGCTACTCAACCGATCAGGAAGTGCTTGAAGCGTTATCTAAGTTGCATCCAGTTCCAAACTTGCTTCTTAAATATCGTGAGCTGACAAAAATACAAGGTACATATATTGCTGCATTGCCGGAATATGTTAATCCAAAAACAGGTCGCATACATACGAGTTTTAGTCAAACACGGACGGCAACTGGTCGTTTAGCAAGTTCAGATCCTAATTTACAAAATATTCCGGTTGAATCCAATGTCAAAGTTCGTTCCGCATTTAAGCCAAAAGAAGGAAATATTTTTCTCGCAGCAGATTATTCACAAATTGAGCTACGCGTTTTGGCCTTTCTTTCGCAAGATCCTGTTTTAAAGAAAGCATTTTTGGAAGATAAAGATATTCATGCGCAAACAGCAGCAGGACTATTTGGTATAGATGTTAATGCTGTTACAGCTGAGCAACGTGGTGTTGGTAAGCGCATTAACTTTAGTATTCTTTATGGCTTAACACCATTTGGTTTATCGAAAGACCTTAAAATTCCGCTTGGTAAAGCGAGGGAATATATCGAAAAGTATTTTGAACAATATCCGGGCGTAGCGCAGTGGATGGAGAGTGTTGTAGAAAGTACAAAGGAGCATGGTTATACGCAAACCCTTTGGGGTAGGCGGCGCAGTGTACCGGGAATTTATGAAAACAATAAGACATTGTATGAAGCGGCAAAGCGTATTGCGATTAATACTGTAGCACAGGGAACTGCCGCGGAGATTATGAAGCTTGGCATGATTGAACTACATAAGCAGTTGAAAAAAAAGGGATTACAATCAAAAATTTTATTACAAATTCATGATGAATTGCTCATTTCTGTACCAGAGTCTGAGTTGAAGCAGGTAGAAGAGTTGACGCGGGAGAGTCTTGAAAAAGTAGTCGATTGGGATATTCCATTGAAGGTAGGTATGAAGATTGGTAGCGATTGGCAGGAAGTAACCAAATGATAACAATAGAAAATTTATTATGAAAAATATTTTATATGCATTGGTACTGACTGTTTTGAGTGTTAGTGCGTGGCCACGCAGAAAGTTTGCTGTTGTACAGCCATTTATAGAAAAATCCGAAGTTAGTGATATTGAGTTAACATATGAAGAAAAGCAAAGAGAATTGATTAAGGCGTGTTATAATAAAAATGTAACTTTAGTTCAAACATTATTAAGCAATAATGCTGAACTTTCTTTTAAGTCGATATCAGTAAATAGTGATACGAATGATGAAGAATTCAACAAGATAATGCGTAAAAAGCAATTTAAAAATAAGTCTTCGATAAAGTTATCAGATATAACTAATGATTTTGAGATTCGATGGTTAATTTCTTGCTATACTGTCATTGAGCTAAATAAAATTTGTAGGCTATTATGGAATAAATAATCAAAGTTCCTCAAAATCCTTATATAACATACTTGGTTGAATGCCGCAGTTGTTTTGATATTTGTTGCTTGTGTACTCTATATGATCACCTTCAATAGTGTGATAAAAAATTTGTCCAATTTCAATATTTGCATAAATTCGAATTGGTTGAACGCACATTATTTCGAGTGTCCAATAACCTTTGAATCCAACATCGCCAAAACCAGCGGTAATATGAATAAATAATCCGAGCCTCCCAATAGATGATCGACCTTCAAGCATAGGAACACAATTTTTTGTTTGTGTAAATTCTACGGTACGACCGAGATATAATTTATTTGGTTCTAGTAGTAATCCCTCAGGTGGAATAATTAGTGGACTTGCTTGGTTTTCTTTTTTCATATCGAGCGTGTAATCATCATATGTTAAAAGTTCTTTATCAAGCCGTAAATTGTAACTATTTGGATTGAGCTGTTTTTCATTGAAGGGTGTAATGATAATATCTTTATTCAATCTTTTTTTGATTTCTTTACCAGAAAGTATCATCGCAATTTTTTCCAATTTTTTGTTTCTTATACTAAACTAACAACAAGACTAAAACTATTTTAGAGAGGATACAAGATGGATTTCCAAAAGGAAGAAACAAAACATCAATCCGGTTTTGATTTTAATGAAGCAATCGATCCATTAGGTGATGGAATTAGTTCTGTTGCACTTGTTAGAGCATCAGGAAGCGACTTAGATGTTGTTAATGCCGCACGTGTTTCATTGGGAAAAGTTTCTAATGAACTTAATGAACGAGATGAAAAGCTTATCAGCTTTTTAATGGAGCATGACCATACAAGCCCTTTTGAACATAATCAACTATCTTTTAGAATTAAAGCACCGATGTATGTCGTGCGCCAATGGATGCGTCACAGAATGAACTCTTATAATGAAATTAGTTATCGGTATGTCAAAGCACCGCTAGAATTTTATGTACCTAAAAAATGGCGCATACAAGACATAGCGGATAAACAAGCTTCAGTTGGTGGTTTTACCAATGAAGAGCTGACAGAAGCATATTTAAAGAATATTGAAACTGCCATTGCA
>METK01000007.1:0-26702 GCA_001771315.1 candidate division TM6 bacterium RIFCSPHIGHO2_12_FULL_36_22 | reverse complement strand
TTTAGAAGCTGGTGTGGCTCGTGAGCAAGCTCGAGGTTGTCTTCCTGTTTCTTGTTATACCGAATTCATCTTTACATGCAACCTTCACTCATTAATGCATTTTATGAAGCTTCGTATTCCAAAGAATGCGCAATGGGAGATTCAGGTATACGCTCGTGCTCTATTACAATTGGCAGAACCCCATTTTCCAATATCTTTACGTGAATGGCGCCGAAAATATAGTATCTAGGACCAATTGACGCTTTATACAACATGATTTAATCTTATAGTATGAAGACAATTATTCAAATTGATAATCTTAACAAGAAGTATCAATCACAGGTTATTTTCGAAAATGCCTCTTTGCATATCCTAGCAGGGCAGAAGATTGGCTGCATTGGCCGTAATGGTGCTGGCAAGTCAACGCTGTGTCGTATGATCATTGATCAAGAAGACGCTGATAGTGGTTCTATTGCAAAGCATAGCGATCTAAAGCTCAGCTATCTTGAGCAGCATGATCCGTTTAAGCCGGATGAGAAGGTTGTAGACTTTCTTGTACGATATACCAATCAACCTGAATGGCGCTGTTGTAAAGTAGCACATCAATTTCAAATATCTGATCAGCAACTTGGGATGAAGGTGGGAGAGTTGTCAGGAGGGTATCAAACCCGGATTAAGTTTGCGGCAATGCTTTTACGCGAGCCAAACTTTCTTATTCTTGATGAGCCAACAAACTATTTAGATTTAAAAACGTTGATGTTGCTAGAAAATTTTTTAAAAACAGAATATCAGGGCGGATTTATCATCGTCTCTCACGATCGTGAATTTTTGAGTAAAACCTGTAGTCAGACGCTTGATGTAGAACATGGAAAATTGAAGTTTTATCCAGGTCCAATTAATGAATATATGGACTATAAAGATGAGCAGCGACGTCATGTTGAGAGTCATAATAGAAATATTCAGGCTCAACGTAAGCAATTACAGCAATTTATTGATCGCTTTAGTGCTAAAAGCTCAAAAGCTCGCCAGGCACAATCCAAAGGAAAGCAAATGAAGCGCCTTGAAGAGTTGGAAGAGATGCCAGATAATAGATCAGTTAATATTAGAATTCCTCAATTAGAGCCACAGCGCGGTGTTGCACTTGAATGTGCAGATATGACTATTGGGTATCCCAATAAGGTTATTTCCAAAAAAATTAATTTTTTTATTCCAGCAGGTTCCCACGTTGCGATTTTGGGCGATAATGGCCAAGGTAAAACAACATTTATGCGTACTCTTGCCAATGACTTACAAGCATTAGCAGGGGAGTTTAAATGGGGATATGAAATGAGTATAGGATACTATGCTCAACATGTGTATCAAAACATTAGCTCTGATTTAGACGTTTATAGTTATTTGCGTTTTGTTGCGGCAAGCCATGTTCGCGATCAAGAAATTTTGGATATGGCCGGTAGTTTTCTCTTTTCTGGTGACGATGTTAACAAAAAGGTTAAGACGTTGAGTGGTGGGGAACGAGCTCGGCTTTGCTTGGCAGGTATTTTGCTGAAGAAGAATAAGGTTCTTCTTCTTGATGAACCTACCAACCACTTGGACTTTGATACGGTTGAAGCATTGGCTAGCGCATTGCAAAAGTTCAATGGTACTGTTTTTTTTATTAGCCACGATCGAACCTTTGTAAAAACGATTGCTACAGAGATTATTGAAGTGGGTAATGGTACCATTAATCGATATTCGGGAACCTATGAAGAATATCTTTATTTTATGGCTAATCAAATAAAACAAGACCTACAGCAGACAACAGATTCTTCTCAAACTACTAAGAAAATTGATAAAAAACAGCTTAAGTTACAGCTACGTGTTATTGAAAAAGACCTAAAAAGTGCTGAAAAAGAAAGAGCCGTTTTGGAAGAGGAGTTTGCAAAGCCGTCCTATACTTTTAATGTAGATAAAAATAGGCGATATAAAGAGTTAAAGCTTAAAATCGGAGAGCTGGAATCTTTATGGCTCGAAGAGCAAGAATTGCTAACAAGTTCTTAAATTGGGCTACCAAATATATTTCCTTGGCTTTTTATAAAAAATTTAGTATATTTTGAGTGAAAAACTCGCGCATTCTCTCCTTTAGGGGCGAGTCAAGTGAGAAAAATAATCTTGATTACATTTCAGATTATAGTATGATGGTAATTATACCTCTCAGGAGTGTCTCGGATTGCGAACACACTCATCCCAACTTTAGTTTATAAAAAGTTGTTGGTCATTCTGCAAGGCGGTCAAAATGCCGCGGAGGTCTTAAAAGAGCAATCAATATTTTAGACTCTGGAACGGAGTTATCTAAAAGCGATTGTTTTTAGATAGAGGACGTGGAGCTGCATATAAGACATATGTCGCGAATGCGATACATGCAAGCGGCTGCAAAGCGTCAAAAAAGAAGGGAAAGATATTTTTTGTCGAGTACTGGAAGCTTGCCCCTTTAGGGCGAGTAGTTCACTAAGGTCACCTGTGCGTATAATAGGCTGCTAAAGGAGGACTTGTAGAGCTGATATGTGCAAGTATAGTGGCTCTCAGATTGACAAAAAAGATGCTTAAGGCATACTGTTAAATATCAAGACGTTACAGCGTCCGATTTCAAATTTTTAAGAAAAATAAAAAATTAATATAATAACTGAAGGACAAGCATGGCAACCAGTAAATCCGGTGGGTCTACTACCAATGGCCGCGAGAGTCAAAGTAAGCGGCTAGGTGTGAAAATCTTTGACGGTCATCTTGTAGACGGCGGTGAAATTATTGTTCGTCAACGAGGTACTCGTATTCATCCAGGCAATGGTGTTGGTCGTGGTAACGATGATACACTGTTTGCAAAGATTCAAGGTAAGATTAAATTCCATTATGGCCCTAAGGGTCGAAAATATGTTTCTGTTTTCAGTCTTGCTGAATAAAAAGAACTTGCCAGGCTTTTCTGCTTGGTGTAAACCTAAGGTTAAATCTGTTAAATTTTTCAAGTCATTTTTGTGAAATAAGGGACAACGTGGAGAGAGGAATGTTTGATTTTCTTAAATATCGTAATGTTGGCTATGCCTTCTATTTGGCTGTCATAGTAGTCTTTGTTGGAGCATATTTTTTCCGTGGTGGTTTTAATTACAGCGTTGATTTTACTGGTGGCACAGAGCTTATTTTTCGTTTTGAAAAATCTGTTAAGCCTCAAGCGATTAAAGATATCTTACAGGACAACAAATGGGATGGTATTGTGGTTCGAGAATTTTCTTCTCGTGATTACGTTGTTCGTGTTCGAGACTTTTCAAGTGATTTACAGGGATTGGGTGGTACAATTAAGTCTCAATTAGAATCGGGACTTAATCAGAATAATATTGAAATTATTAAAATTGATAGTGTTGGTGAAGGTGTTGGTTCTGACTTGGGCAGAAAGTCCGTATGGGCTATTCTTTTAGCGCTTTTACTTATGCTATTATACATTGCAGTTAGATTTAGATTTGCCTATGCCATTGGAGCGGTTGTAGCTCTAGCTCACGACGCTTTGGTTATAGGGGTCTTTTTCTTGTTGTTTAACAGAGAAGTATCGGTTGATGTTGTTGGTGCGGTTTTGATGACCTTGGGTTATTCGATTAACGACACAATTGTTATTTTTGCTCGTATTAGAGAGAATTTGCGCGATTCAGGATCAAAATCGATTTATGAAATTGCCAATATAAGTATTAATCAGACTCTGCGTCGAACCATTTTAACGAGTTTTTCAACAGCTTTGGTTGTTGTTGCGCTTATTGTTTTGGGTGGAGAGGCATTAAGAGGTCTATCAATAGCATTGCTTCTAGGAATCATTTTTGGGACATATTCTTCAATATTTATTGCAAGTCCTATTATGCTTATGTTTTATAAAAATAAAAAAGCGTAAGCATGTTAGTTGTGCTATATAGTAGCTGTTTCGTTTGTGCTCAATATAAGAGCTCCATTCAAATAATCAAAAACTAACTGTGAGCTATGTTTAAATTGTATACGGGTGGGTTTAATTTAAAATTAATTTTGCATGGAGATGTTATATGAAAGAACCTAAAAACAGTACTGCCAAGTCCGATAAGACTGCGGTAGTCAAAACTAAAGATCCGACGCCTGTAAGGGCAGAAGTTCCAACAGTTGTACCAGAGAAAGATGTAGTAATTAGAGATCCAAAGCCAAAAGAGTTAAAAGAGAGAGAAGCTCGTCCAAAGCCGACTGTTCGGGATGTTTCAATTCCTAAAGAAGTACAGCAGCAGAAGGATGCAAGGCAGCATCGCCATGGAAATGGTACGCGTGAAAAGGAAACTACATCACGTAATTTATCAGAAATGTCTTATCAAGAATTGTGTCAATATTCTAGAAGATTTGGCGTAGTTGGTGCTGCGCAAATGAAAAAAGATGAACTAATCAGAAGAATTGAAGATATACAAGTTCATCCAGATAAAGAAATTGAAGTTGAAGGTGTGCTAGAAAAGCTGCCTGATGGATTTGGTTTTTTACGTTCTCAAGAATATGATTATGTTTCAGGGCCGGATGATATTTATGTATCGCCATCACAAATTAGACGTTTTAATTTGCGTACTGGTGATTCTGTAACTGGTGTTATTCGTAGGCCAAAAGAGGGTGAAAAATATTTTGCATTGTTAAAAGTTTCTACTATCAATGATGGTGACCCTATGGCAAGTAGCGAACGATCATATTTTGATCAGCTTTCGCCGATGCACCCATATGAAAAATTTAATTTAGAAACTGATCCAGCTGCTATATCTACACGAATTATGGATATCTTTACTCCTATTGGTAAAGGTCAGCGAGGTTTGATTGTAGCACCACCAAAAGCGGGTAAAACAGTCTTACTTAAAGAGATTGCGCAATCTTTAATTCACAATAATCCAGATATATATTTGATGGTATTACTTATTGATGAGCGACCTGAAGAGGTTGCAGAATTAGAGCGTGATATTAAAGGCAAACATGCTGAAGTTATAAGTTCTACATTTGATGAGTCAGCACAGCGACACGTTCAAGTGGCAGAGATTGTATTGGAAAGAGCAAAGCGGCTTGTTGAATCGGGCAAAGATGTTGTTATTCTTCTAGACTCTATTACGCGTCTTGCGCGAGCATACAATACAACAGCACCAGCATCAGGAAAAGTTTTGACTGGTGGTATTGATGCGAATGCTTTACAGCGACCAAAGCGTTTCTTTGGTGCCGCTCGTAAAGTGGAAGAGGGTGGATCATTAACCATTATTGGAACAGCGCTTATTGAGACAGGTTCTCGTATGGATGAAGTTATTTTCGAAGAATTTAAGGGTACGGGTAATATGGAATTACACATGAACCGTAAGCTTGCAAATCGTCGTATTTATCCAGCATTCGAACTTCTTATTTCTGGTACACGTCGTGATGATCTTCTACATACAGAAACAGATCTTAAGCATCTTTGGGTATTACAAAAATTCCTATCAACGATGAACACCATCGAGGGTATGGAGTTTCTTATCGATAAGATGAAAAAGAATAAAACCAATGAAGAATTTCTTGAGTCGATTAATAAAAAAACTGCCGGCAACGGAAATGGTAGCGGCCATGGAAGTGGTGGTGGAAATGGTCGAAGCAGTAATGACCAATTTTAATTGATTCATTTAAAAAATGTTTAAATATTATATAAAGTTAACTAAGTTTAATTCTGTTTTAGGTGTTCAATCATGAAAAATTCCTAGTTCTATTGTTGGTGTGTTTATTTCAAGATTTAATCAATAGTTGTTATTTAGGAATTTTATATGAGTACTCCACTTTTGCAGATTAGAAATGTTTCAAAGACATTTTATGATAAAAAAAATATAGTTCATGCTTTAGATGATGTTTCTCTCGATATTGAGAGAGGGGAAATTTTTGGACTTTTAGGGCCTAATGGTGCTGGCAAGACAACACTGTCTAATATTATTGCAACGCTCAATCCTCCAACTTCAGGAAAGATTTTTATGGATGGTGTATCTATCTATGATGATCTTGTTCAATATCGTAAAGATTTAGGCTATTGTCCTCAGCATCCAAATCTTAATCCCGATTTTACACTTCGTGAAAATTTAGAATTTGACGGTCAATTGTTTGGTTTTACTCAACAAGCAATTAAAGATAAAATTGACCAGTTGGTTGTCATGTTTAAGTTGGAAAAATATTTAAGTTTTTCTTCAAGGCAACTATCAGGGGGGTATTTACGACGTTTTGGTATTGCTCGAGCATTGATGCATAATCCTAAATTTGTAATCTTGGATGAACCTACTGTTGGTTTAGATCCCCATATTCGTCGTCAGGTGTGGGCATGCATTAAGCAACTCAAACAAGAAGGTATAACCACTATTTTAACAACACATTATCTTGATGAAGCCGAATTGCTTTCAGATCGTATCTGCCTTTTAAATAAAGGAAAGCTGCTGCTTATTGATACACCTAAGGGACTTAGAGAAAAGCATGATAATAAATCGCTAGAAGAAGTCTTTGTGCACTTGTTTGATGAAAAGGAATAATATGCAATTATTATACTATGCTAATGTTTTAAGTCTCATGCTCAAGCGTGATTTGATATCAGTTAGAAAAGCATTCAAGAGTTCCATGATTAACGCATTTATTTGGATGATTGTTACGATTGGTATTAAGGTATATGTTTTACCATTTTTTGGAGTTACTCAGACCTATGGTTCAATGGTTTTAGTTGGTGCCATAGCTGCAGTTGCCAATATGGAAATTATTCATAGAATGATGTTTTTTGCGCAAAATATGATACAAGACCGAGCAGAGTTGAATTATGATCTTCTGTTGCCAATACCATCGTGGGTTGTATTTGTTGAGCGAGCATTATTCTTTGCTATTTCGGGTATGATAATTTCAGTATTTATTTTACCGATGGGGAAATTGCTTTTTTGGAATCATATTGATTTGTCCAGTATTTCAATTGTGCGCTTTGTGCCATTTTTTATTTTGTTGAATATAGCTTTTGGTTTTTTTGCACTTTTTCTTGCGAGTCGTATGCGGGGAATGCAATCCATTATTAACACCTGGTTAAGAATTATTTTTCCTTTATGGTTTTTGGGTGGATTTGAATTTTCCTGGTATTCATTAAAGGAAACAGTGCCAGCATTGGCATATCTTAACCTTTTTAACCATTTTACATACATTACAGAAGGTTTGCGTTCGGCTGTTTTTGGGCCAGCAAATTATATCTCATTTTGGATATGTGTATTGTTTTTAATTGGTTTTATAATGCTTGTTTCTTGGCGTGCGGTACGTAATTTACAACGGTATTTGGATACGGTATAGAGCTATTCGAAGATATCAAGAGTAATGTCTGAAAATTTTCCTTGTTGTGCAAGGTAGTTTCCTACAAAAGCGATCATTGCTGCATTATCGGTACAATATTGCGGAGTCGGACTAAAAAATTCGATTCCACGTGGTTCACAAAAACGACTGATATTATTGGTAATAAATTTATTGCATGCGACACCTCCAACAAATGTGACCGCTTTAACATCAGGATGCTCCTGTAATGCAAGTTTAAGTTTCTTGATGAATATGTCATTGATGCAAACGAGTAATGAGCTAGCGACCTGTTTTTGTAGTTCTGGATCAATGGTAACTATTTTTTTGGTTTTTAAATCAAGAATACCTTTGTCGACAAGATCATATAAAACAGCTGTTTTAAGACCAGAAAAACTGAAATCTAATGTTTCTTTTCTACCGCGAGGATATTTGAAGAAATCTTTAAAATTTACAGTTGCAGCAAGTTTTTCTATTGCTGGTCCAGCTGGGTATGTAAGTCCTATAAGTTTACCCACTTTATCAAAAGCTTCACCTGCAGCATCGTCGACTGTGTGCCCCAAAAGTTCATAATCGCCATATCCTTTTACAAGATAGAGAGCGGTATGTCCGCCAGATGCTGTGAGGCAAATATGAGGGAAGGAAGGTGTATTTTCCAAGAATGATGAAAAAATATGACCTTCTAAATGATTAACACCAATGAGTGGTTTATGTGTTGCCCATGCTAATGCTTTAGCATAGCAAAGGCCTATGAGAAGTGAGCCAGGTAATCCCGGTTTGCTTGTGACGGCAATGACATTAATATCATCAAGTGTTACTTTGGCCTTGTCTAATGCTTCTTGAACGATTGTGCGAATTTTTTCCAAATGTGAACGTGATGCTACCTCTGGAACAACGCCGCCAAACTCTTGTTGAATTTTGATCTGGGAAAACAGAGGATTAGATAATGTTTGAGACTTACTGCTATAGACGCTGGCCGCAGTTTCATCGCAGGATGTTTCTATTCCTAAAACTAATTTTTGCATAATATTCTATCGTACAAATGATACTTCAACTTTGTCAGCGCGACGCGTGATGAGCTCCTGTGGTGAGTGAATAACTTTTAATGTTGGTAATGCACAATAAACCTCATTGAGCTCATTTTCTAAAGTTGTTGTACAATCCTTTTTGAAAAGAGGTTTCGGAAGTTTGATAAGACTGGTTGATGTATCCCAATCTGCTACATCAAAAGTAATGCTGCCGCTGGCGGTATGTTCAAAAAATTCAGATATTACAGGTATAATGATTGTATTATTTGGTATTTGCCGAATATTGGCTGAATCATTTTTTAATGGTAATTCACACTGATTTACATTCCAAGTGAAGCGACGGGGTTGCATAGAATTCGTTTGTGCATATGCTTTGGAAAGTTGATAATATTCATACCCCGGGGTTATAGGATCTAAATAAAGACCGACCACATTATTACCGTCAGAATCAAATTTGATGTATTTAACATCAACAAAGAGATAAGCAATACTGTTTTGGTATCGTGGCATTTTCGTGCAAAAGGTGCCATTTGTTACCTTAATGATCTCACCTTGGTATATTAAAGGTATAGATGCCTTAGTTGGGACATCCCATGCGCCAATACAGTAACTATTTTCATTGAGATATAAATTATGTCCTGAAAGGCTAAATACGGTAGTAATCAGTACCAATAGGTTCAGTTTACGTATCATCATAGAAAGCTCCATAATGTTTTTATTTTATATTCTTTAGTATACTAGATAATAATTACTAATAAAGTTGAATTTAGGTTACTATGAAAAGATATTTTATACAATTAGCTCTTCAGGAGCGTTGCCCAAGCAAATTCTCGCTTTCAGTTTGTGCTGGGGTATTTATAGCTTTATCTCCATTCATGGGTCTTCATACAGTGATGATTTTTCTTTTTGTTTGGGCATTTAGGCTTAATTTGCCTATTACTTTTGCCGTAGCCTATCTTAATAACCCATGGACACTAGGACCTTTGCTTGTGAGTGAGTATGTTATAGGTAAAAAGATCGTTATGTGGCTTGGCTTGACAGGGCGGTTTCAAAATCCTGCTTGGATAGCGTCGTTTAATAAGCTTTTAAGTGTTTATCTTGGTTTTCCTGAAATTTGTTTTTGGACGTTCATTATCGGTGCAAGTGTTGTGACCTTGGTTATGAGTATTATTCTTTATCCTGTTGTTAAGTATTTATTCACTATGATGATTCCTTTTCAGAGAAAATTAGCCCCATGAAGTTGATAACAAAGAATAAAAAAGCATATTTTGATTATGAGATTCTCGAAACGCTTGAAGCTGGGATTGTCTTGACTGGTGATGAGGTTAAATCCTTGCGTGCTGGCCATGTTAATATGACAGGTTCTTATGCACAATTTAGTAAGGGAGAACTTTTTCTTATTGGTACACATATCAGTCCATATTCTCATGCTTATACTAAATCAGAAGAATCGACAGAGCGTTCACGTAAACTACTTTTGCATAAGCGTGAAATGATGACGCTTATTGGAGATATGTCGAAAAAGGGGATAACCTTGGTCCCTCTCAAGCTTTATTTTTCTCGTGGCAAGATAAAATTAGAACTTGGTATTGCTAAGCATAAAAAAGCTGCTGGAAAGAAGAAAGAAAAGCAGGAGCGTGATATTAAGCGTGAAACCGCTCGTGAACTCAAAGATTCATACAAATATAAATAAAAAATCCATAAGACTAGCCATAAGAATAAGTCAGTGTTTTTAAATGAACACAGATGAGCATTTATTAGAGAAATTATATGAAAAAAACACCAAAAGATTTTTTGACAGACCTTAATGGACCAATGCTTGATAAAGTGAAAATAAACTTTACTAATACAATTAATTTTAGTCAGTATCCTTTTTCTTTAAATATTATTAAAAATTTAAAAGATATTAAATTTTTAAGTAACGTTACATTTTTTATTGGAGAAAATGGTACTGGTAAATCAACAGTCCTAGAAGCAATTGCTGATCAAGCTGATTTTGGCCTTGAAGGAGGTAGTAAAAATATAAAATTTAAAACTGCTACAGAAGAAGTATATTCGGGTGTGCAAAACCTGTCTCAATGTTTTATACTTTCTTGGAGAAGGAAGCCAGTCAATGGGTATTTTTTTAGAGCAGAAAGTTTTTTTAATGTTGCCAATTATATTGACCATATTGCAATAGAAGGGGGTGGGGGAGAAAAAGCTTATGTCCCATATGGCGGCAAATCACTTCATAAACAATCGCATGGAGAAAGCTTTTTTTCTTTTTTTAACAATAGGTTAGGTAATGGTGGATTTTTTATATTTGATGAACCGGAAGCAGCGCTTTCACCTCAACGGCAGCTATCCTTATTGGCAATTATTCACGATCAATGTAAACGCTTTAATGCGCAATTTATTATTGCAACACATTCACCTATACTTTTAGCATATCCAAATTCTACTATTTATTCCTTTGATGCAAATATTTTAAAAAATATAGCCTATACAGATACTACACATTATCAAATTACAAAAAGCTTTTTAGATGATTCAGATAATTATTTTCGATATTTATTTCAAGATTAATTTTGGAATAAATATCAGTGCAAATGTCGTGACCGTAGTTAACGGATAGGGATATAACGGAGAGTCGTTGGCTTGCAATGTACTTATTCTTGAGCACCATGTTCTTTAAGGAGGTCTGCAATTTGAGTATTGCCTCTTTCTTGAGCTATTTTTAATGCTGTTTTATTTTGGATGTTTGTGAGGTTGAGAGAAGCACCAGCTTTAATAAGTATATATGCGATTTCTACATTTCCACTGTATGCAGCGTCCATGAGTGCAGTATCGCCTTTTTCATTTTGGATGTCAGGATTAGCCCCATATTTAAGAAGTAAATTTACTATGTTCGTTATTATACGTTTAGAAGCCATCATCAATGCTGTAAGACCAAAATTATCCTGAATGTTGGGATTGGAGCCGTTGCTAAGAAGTGCTTGGACTATTTCTTCATAATACATATGATAAGACTCTTCCTTTGCTTGTTGTGTGGCAGATTTATAACCCAAGAATAATTCTACAATTCCTGGTTGAGCTTGCTTAAGGGTTGGTCCAAAAGGATTCATTATACCAACAAAAGGCACCTTGATATGTCCACTATAGCCTATAACAGAAGCAATCATTAAAGCGGTTTGACCATCTGCATTACGAAGATTAGGTTTGACACCGCGTTTGATTAAGGCTTGTACAATAGGTTGCATATCATTAAAAAGACTTAGCATTAGTGGGGTATTATTGTTGCTATCTTGGACATTGATATTTGTGCTAGGGTTGTCTACTAATGTCAAAATTTTTTCAAGCTTGGCTATTTTTTCGACGGAATTAGAACTTGTACGAATTGCATCTTTGATAGCGATGATGAGAGGATTGTTATCGTCTTGCTTTAGGTCTGGTTTAGCCCCAGCAGCCAGTAGTTCTTGTTCAATTTCAAGATTTTTGTTTAATTGTGCAAATTTAATGGCCGTCATCCCATCATTATTAAGAAGATTTGGATCAGCTCCTCCAGCAAGGAGTGCGCGTGTAATGGCCAGGTTATTATTTTCAGCAGTGAACATGAGTGCAGTATCATTTGTATTGGATTGAACATTAGGATCGGTACCAGCATTCAACAATGCTTCCACAACAGAAAGATTATCTTCTTGTGCAGCGATGATAAGAGCATAGGTGTAAGGATTTTTGGTAATATAAGCTTTAATTACAGGTTTTCGTACCTCTGTTGATAGGCCACTTAGATATTCAACAAATTTATTACCATCCAATAAAAGCCCAAAGGCTTGTAGAGCAGCTAGTTTTTGCTTACCCTTTTTGATTAAAAGAGCAAGAAGTGGACTTTTAATTGGATAGAGGGTACTGACGTCATCAATAGGAGCACTTTTTGACAAAGTTACTACTATTATTCCCAATATGATTATGATCTTTTTCATACTAACCCCATTTAAATTCGTTACTATAATTAATAGTAATCTATTTAAGTGGTAATATTCAATGATTTTTATATAAAACTTAAATTAATTACTTAAGTTCTTTGTCGACCACCAATGCTACGACTGAATCGGACCAAACATTGATAGCTGTTTCTATCATATCGATGAATGCATAGATAGGTAGGATGACAACGAGAATATTGATAGGAATATTCATTGCAACGAGCAATGCGCTGCTGAGGAAGTAACAGCCCATGGGTACGCCAGCATTGCCGATTGCTGCTATAGTAGCAATGAATACCCACATAACCATATCAGTCCAAGTAAAAACAACACCATTAATGGTACCAATAAAGAGGACTGTAATGAGGATAAATGCTGCGCAGGCATTCATATTGATGGTTGAGCATAGTGGAAGGGTGAATTTTGCTACACGTGGTGATATACCTAAGTTGTGCTGCGCATTTTGGAGCGTTATTGGTAGTGTCGCACCGGATGAGCGAGAAAAGAAAGCTACTGTTAGAGCTTGTGACATGCCGCGAAATGCTTTGATCGGGGAAATGCCTTTGAACATGAGAAGGATTGGTAGGACAATAAATCCTTGGATGAGATTGGCTGCTATAATAGTAATCACATACAATCCAAGACTTTGGAGATTATTCCAATTATGGCCCTGTATATTGTGAACAAACAATGCAATGAAGGCCCAGACGGCTACTGGCATTGCATAGATTAATACAGTAGTGATTTGTAAGATTGCAGCAAAAAGGCTTGAAAAAAAATCATGTAGGATATCTTTATTCTTTGTAGGCAATGCTAAAATGGAAAGACTAAGGCCAAGAGCTATAAATACAACGCCCATAACGTTACCATCGTTAAAGGTCTTGACGAAGTTTGATGGAAACATATTGAGAACAACTGTAAGATATCCTTGGGTTTCACCTGTAATCTCCATAATTCCACGAAGACCAAGTCCACTTTGTGCAGGATTGATAAGTATGAAAAGAAGTAGTCCTATTGCCGCTGCAATAACGGTGGTAAGAATAGTGTATTTTAAAACCGCTTTACCGAGTAATTTGATCTCATCAAGATTTTGCATGCCTGATATGGTTGAAATGATGGACAAAAAGATCATTGGAATACTGATTAAGCTTAATAGATTAATGATAATCTTAGAGATAGCATCAGCAGCATTAAAGAGAAATGGCACGTTAGATATACCTGTTATAATACCAAGGACGGTGCCAATGAAAATAAGAAAGTTAATAGATAAGAATCTGCTTTTAGTCATCATTATCCCACATAAGGTTTAGAGTTTTGCCTTTTTAATCAGTATAGGTATAAAAGATCTGTTTGGAAACGATGGTAAGGATTTGTTGGAAGCATTTGTATAGCCTTGTGTGGAGCAGGAATCTTGAGTATATGCGCTAATGTTCGTGTTAATTGTGGGACCCAAACTTTATCAGGAATTATTTTTTGTTGAGACCTTTGTGGATGATAAAGCATAAGTGGTACATGTAAGTTATAGGTATGTAATGAATTATGTTTCTTATGGGTAGATTGTTTAGTTAGCAATACTCCCTCTTCAACCTCAATAGCAAAATGTCCATTTCTGCGTGGATATAATTGATTAGTAAAGAGCCACTTGGTGCTGCCTTTTTTCCATGCTTGTAAGCATAAATCTTGAGCGCTATATACTTTTTTAATGCCAGGGATCGATTCAAGTATTTCTTTAACGCGGCCAAGAATTTTGAACTGTACTTTCGGAATTAATGCATCAAGCTTTTCTTGGTTAAGATAAACATATGGGGCAGGAAGAGCTGTTATAATAGTGCTGATTCCAAACATTTGTTTGATATCATCGTTAATCAGGCGTTTAATATCATTAAGAAGGATGTGTTGCCCTGCCTTACTATTATAACATTGTTTTAATAGTTCAGGGACTGGGATAATACCATGATCGGATGTTAGGGCATAGAAAGTTTGGGTTGGTGGAACAATTTTAGCCACCTTATCCATGAACTGAGCCATTTGCTTGTCGATATGATAAACAGTATCAATAGCTTCTCGGCTATATGGACCAAAGCGATGTCCTACCCCATTAAGATTTGCAAGCGAGATCCATAGTAATACATGTGCATCTGAGTTATCATCAAATAATTTTTGGATGGCTGTATGCCCTAGGTCGAATAATACCTGGGTAGAGTCTGGTGTGAGCATAAACTGTCTAAAAAATGCTTTTTGAGATTTTACTTTAGTTAGGAGATTATTGGGATCAAAAAGCGTTTTACGTGATGAGTATTTATAATTATCAATACTTGGATTATCGTAGTATTTTTTGTCCTGATATGCCAAAGTCCAACTATTTTGCTTTTTATTTATGAGTGGATGTTTATCGTTAAATTCTACAATCCAGTTTGGTATAGCTGCAAAGTATTGTTTACTGGAAATGAATTTACCCTCATTTCTATCAAACCAGATTGCTGGCGCATCATTGCCAACAAGTCCAGCCGCAGTGTGATGTTTATATGCAATAGAATATGCTCGATTGTGTGGATTAGCATTGAGAAAGTGGCGTGTTAAGGTTGATGTTTTTAGGCCAGCATCAGGGCTTGTTATTTCCTTATTATCATGGATTTCATTATCAATGCAATGTTCAGCGGGTATAGTACCAGTTGCAATATCAATGTGATCCGGCACTACGCTTGGGTTACTAAGTGGATGATAGGCGTTAGTATAAACTATTCCATTTTCCATAAATCGTTTAATGCCACCAGAGAGGTTCTTTTCTAATTGGGTGAGGTGATGGCTGGCCAATTGATCAACAATAAAAACAACGGTCAATTTAGGGGTATTAGAGATAATGTTTTGTATTGTCATCAGTGATAATATAAAAAGAATTTTGTATTTTATCATAATTTATTTTCCAAATTTTTAGGTTGTTGTTGCATAGTATAGAACAGAGATGGCCTGAAGCAAGTTTTGGATAGAAAGATTGTTATTTTTAGTTGGATTATTGAGTTGTTCAATACAACAACAGGTTAATACGCTAGCATGAAGCAACTTCAAAAGAGACTTAATATCTAATTTAATGGTTTTATGCGTTTAGCCAATAATTGATACGATTGGCTGATCGATATACTGATCAGGAGGGCCCTGTTTTGGTTGTGGCGGTATAATGATATACTGTTAATAATTGAGGTTATTACATGTTGTCACATAGGAGGTTTTTTTATGAAAAAAGTATTAACATTTTTCCTATTTTCTTTTCTGATTGCTCATCTTGGAGCATCTGTTGAGCTACCTGAAAAGTTAACTGCGCATTCTCGCATATTTGAGGTACAATCTGTATTACAGAAATTTCCAGAAGAAGTTACCCAATATACCGCCGGGGCTGTAGAATATTCTACTATTGAAACCTTGGTGCGTCAGTTTCTTGTGATGGAAAAAGATAGGCTAAGGTCATCTAATTCTTGGTTCGAAAAAGCACCAAAATCACTGGTCCAAAAACAACCTCTAGCAACCTTTATCCCTTTTGTAGAAAAACGTACATTTGCACCAGGAACGGAAATAGCTTTTTGGGGAGATTTGCATGGTTCGGTGCATTCGCTTGTACGTTGTTTAAATACGCTTAAAGAGCGAGGATATATTGATGATGAGTTTCGTATTATACGTCCTCACTTTAATATGATGTTTCTTGGTGACTTTGTTGATAGAGGTATGTACGGTATTGAAGTTATTTACATCCTCATGCGACTTAAGCTTGCTAATCCTGAACATGTTTTTTGTATTAGGGGAAATCATGAAGACAAAAATCTTAATGTTCATTTTGGTTTTCATGATGAATTGTTAACAAAGTTCCCGGATTTAACACAAAAACAAATAAATGAGTTATATCATATTTATGATATGTTTCCCTTAGCTTTTTATTGTGGCACATCAGCTGGGTTAGAAACTAATTATGTCCAATGTTGTCATGGCGGATTGGAAGTGGGTTATAATGCCTGCAATTTTTTACAATCACCACAAGAGTTTCATTGGGTACGGCAGATCCAGCGAAATAGTAATATATCAATGTTACCTGTGCATATGAAGCAACATATAATAAAAACTTTTCCCGGCATGGAACTTTTGGATTTTACGCCAATAGCTCCAACGAGCCCATCAACAATAGGATTTATGTGGAGTGATTTTGAAATAGATCATCCGACAGAAAAAATTGCTCGCTATAATTCCGGTCGTGGCTGGGTATATGGCCAATCACTAACGGAGCACCTTTTAGCTCAGGCTAGTAGCCAGTTTGTCAAACTGCGGGGTGTTTTTCGGGCGCATCAGCACAATGGCATAATGCTTCATTATTTGAAAAAGGATAAAGGTATTACGCCATTATGGGATAATATGGTTTTTACCTTTTTGTCAGCTCCGGCGGCAAATTTGGGTTTTCCTTGTGACTCATTTGGTATAGTAACGCTCAATGGCCCTTACAGCCAATGGACGCTTGAACACATAGTCAAAGCCGCCTACTAGAGGTAGTTTTTGACAATATGTAATAAAACTTGATATACTTATAGATGAACTTATCATTGAAATTTTTCGGGGGCGCGCATGGCTTCGACGTGTTGTTGAGGACATGGAGTGCATGCCGAGCGTTATCTGAGTGCTCGCTAAACAATCAGGTAAAACAATAAGTGCAGGATTTAGTTCCTCACAACCAAGCGGCTACCAAGCCGTTGCAGTTGCGTAAGTAACTCGTGGTTCTTGTTAGTGACGCGTGTCTATCAGTGGATCTAACTCGTATTAATTAGATAGAACCTTCAGGCAAGATTTTTTAGTTCTGTAGCCTGTTTGTATCACTGGACTGACGAGTATCGGTTCTTGTGTCTTTGAAAGCCTATACTTGTACTTACAAAGACTAAGCATGTAGTGCTACGTGGCTAAAGCAGTGCGGACATGGGTTCGACTCCCATCGCCTCCACCAAAATTCATAGACAATAAAAATGGCTCCAGAATTTTCTGGAGCCATTTTTATTGTCTATGTTTAAATCTTTTAACTTCTTTTAAATAAAGCTTTAACTTGTGCTACAGATGGCAATTTAACAGTTAACGCCTTGTAATCCACGTAATCACGCCAATTGAGATTGCTTAAAACATTGTTGATTTGATCGCGGTAGTAGTATGCTGCTGTGCTGCCACCAACAGCGAGTGCTGCACCTGCCAAGAGCATGTATGAACGCTTGGTCAATGAAGATGGCATTTGCTCTTTAAGAATGCCGCTGAGTGATTCTAAAACAGCATCTTTTTCAGTATTGAGTTGATGCCATTCGAATTTATTTTTCCAGTCTACCCAGAAAGAAACATAATCACGATTGCTAACTTCAGAAAGTTGGCGATCATAATAATTGTGCACTACTTGCTCAAGTTGAGATAGATCTACTTTTACAGAAACTCTGCAGTTTGGATTGTTTAGGGGAAGATCAACAGAGCTATTTTTTACGAGAGCTTCACGACATTTGCGGTAAAAATTTGGGTTAGTATAAAGTTTTTTAAATTCTGCTTCAACGTCTTCAATCTTAAATGGATTGCGAGTATATGTTGCAAGATTGTAACGAACATCGTAAATAGCACCGGATGATCCTACCATGCGCTTAGTACCAAAAATAGCTTCACGTGCAAAGGCAAGGCCACATGAAAGCAAACTGGTGAATAGCACCAGGGTTTTAAGTTGTTTTAACATGTATTCTCCTTTTAATATTAAATAAAATTGATTTCAATTCTTTAGGTTATCAATACCATTTTTTTTGACAATTTTTTGCTACACTAAATTTTTGTAGAAAGACACTTTTTCAAAAAAGGATTGTTAGTGAAGCACAATAATCAATTTGCTTATCTTTTGTCAACGGATGAGCTTGTTCGCAGTCTGGATTCTGATATAGATGGGGGCCTTTCTAATCAATTGGCTGCTCAGCGACTTGCTCAAAATGGAGCGAATGTTATACCAGAGGCGCCGACGGACTCTTTATTTGTAGTTTTTTTTCGCCAATTTAAAAGTCCATTAATTTATATTCTCCTTATAGCAGCAGCTATAATATTTTTTGTTGATTATCCCCTCGATGCATTTATTATTAGTGGCATTCTTTTTTTCAATGCCATCATTGGAACAATTCAAGAAGGAAGAACACAAAACATTCTCGCTAGCCTTCAAAAATTTATAATGGCTGACTCTGTTGTTTTGCGTGAAGGTGAACACATTGTTCTTCCAGATAAAGATTTAGTGGTGGGAGATATTATTATACTTCAAGAAGGCAGTAAAGTACCTGCTGATGCCAGAATTTTTTTTGCTAATGATTTGAGAGTTAATGAATCAACATTGACGGGGGAGTCAACAGCAGTAACCAAAACTATGGATGTTCTTTCGGATAAAGTTCCTATAGCAGAACAACATAATATGGTTTTCAGGGGGACATTTGTTATTTCTGGATTTGGTAAAGCTATTGTAACTGCTACGGGTTTGGATACAGAAATTGGACGTATTCAAAAAACGATCAAAACAATCCAGCCAGATATGCCAATTAAAAAGGATCTTGAAAAATTGTCGCGGTGGATTCTTATCTTTGTATTTATTTTTTGTATCGTTTTGTTTGGAATAGGTCTTATAACAGGTAAGCCATATAAAGAATTATTAGTAATGTTGACGGCTTTATTTATCTGTGTCGTTCCGGAAGGACTTCCAGTTGTGTTGACATTGGTGCTTGTTTCTGGGGCATATCGTATGGCAAAACAGAAGGTGTTGGTTAAGCGATTGCAGGCGGTTGAGGCACTGGGACGTATCCAAACAATTTTAATTGATAAGACTGGAACACTAACACGTAATGAAATGATGGTTTGCCAGGTTGCTGTTGGAAGAGAGATCTGCTCAGTAACTGGTGAAGGTTATTTTGCACAAGGAGCTGTACAATGTGGGAGTGGTATAACGCCAGAAAATAAAGAACAATTACAACAGATTGCCAATGCATCAATATTGAGCCATGCGGAAATTAGTTATATGCCCAATGAAGGATTATTTCGCATTAAGGGCGATCCAACTGAAGCGGCCTTAATCATTTTTGCGGAAAAATTAGGTGTTACAGATGACAGTCTTAAAAAAGAATTTAAATTGATTAAAGAGTTTCCTTTTAGTTCTGAAAAAAGGTTTCAAGCAGGATTTTATGAACATAAGAGTGATGTTGTAGCATTTCTTGTTGGGTCTCCTGAGGCGGTTATACAACGTTGTGTTGCTGTTACAGAGAATATCGAAATTACATTGAATAATTTTCTCAAAGAAGGGTTACGTGTGATTGCTATTGCAACTAAGATTTGTCCAAAGCAAGCGGAGTATACGGAGGACAATCTCAAAGATATGAAGTTTCTTGGATTGTTAGGTATTCAAGATGCGATTCGTGTTGGTGTTGATAAGAGCATTAAGCAAGCGCATGACAAAGAACTTCATGTTGCTATGGTTACAGGAGATCATAAAGATACTGCGCTTTATGTAGCAAGGCAAACCGGTATTTATAGAGACGGAGATATTGTAATAATGGGAACCGAATTTGAGAATGCCAATGAGGCACAAAGAATTGAAATTGCCAAAAAGGCTACAGTATATGCACGAGTAGCACCACATACTAAGTTTGAAATTGTTAAAACATATCATAAAATGAATGAAATTGTTGCTATGACTGGTGATGGTGTTAATGATGCACCATCATTGGCGGCTGCAGATATTGGTATTGCAATGGGTAGCATAGGAACTGCTGTAGCGAAAGAAGCTGCTGATGTCATTCTTTTGGATGATTCATTTTCAAGTATCATGGCTGGAATTGAGGAAGGGCATCATATTTTTTATGCACTTCGCCGTGTGATTCTATACTTCTTTGCAACGAACTTGGGAGAAGTGTTAGTAGTTCTTTTTGCATTAGCTGCAAACTTACCGCTTCCGATTTTAGCAGCACAGATTCTCTGGCTTAACCTTATCACTGATGGTTTTCTTGATATTGCATTGTCTATGGAGCCGCATGAACAGGGTATACGTAAATATTTTAATGTTAATAATCTTAAACTTATCGATACAAGAATGCTTACTACAGTTTTTTATATGGCATTACCTATGGGCATAGGTTCGCTAGCAGTATTTTTGTGGTACTATCAAACAGATTTATCTAAAGCCAGAACTATGACATTGCTGACAATGGCAATGTTTCAGTGGTGTAACGCTTGGAATTGTAGATCTGAATATAAATCGATATTTAGTCTTAATCCTTTTAGCAATAAATGGCTTATATTAGCTACAGTTTGGGTTGTTTTTTTACAATGGGTGGTTATTTATAATCCATACTTACAATTTATATTTCGCACCGTACCAATAGCTGGCTATGAATGGTTGATTGTTATGTGTATTTCTTCTACGGTAATTTTTATGGAGGAGATACGAAAATTAGTAGTTCGATTGACGTAGTTAGCATAAGTGCTAGGATTTAGATGAGAGTTTTAAGTGTATAATTTTTCTTACAAAGGGTTTTTTCATGAAGAAATTTTTGTCTCTTGCATTATTAACAACAGCTATTACAACTGTATCGCTTGCAGAAGCTCCAAAAGTATCCATGGATGAGGTTGGATCGCTTAAAATGCAAGTGGAAAAATTAGCTAAACAACAAGTTAAAATTGGTATTGTTAGTGCAACAGACGTAGCCGGTGCTGAAGAATCAAGAGCTTTGCAAAAAGCTATCATGGAGTTGCGTTCTAAATATGAAGGTGCTGTAATGAAGATTGATCAAGAGCTACAGGGCTTAGTTGGTCAAGCTCAAAGTGCAGCACAAGCAAAACTTAAATCTAAAGTTGAAGATCTCCAAGAAAAAATTACGCAAAAGCAACAAGAGCGTGATCTAGCAGCGAAGAATGCAGAACGTGGAATGCAACGTGATGCACAAAAATTGGTACAAGAATCACAAGAACGCTTTTTAGAAGCTGTTGAAAAGGTAGCACAGCGTAGAGGTCTTGATATTGTAATGCAACGAGAAACAGTTCTTTATGTTAACCCAGCATCTGAAAGTGATATAACTAAAGAAGTTATCACAGAGTGGGATTTGGTTTACAAAGCGCATCAAGCTGCAAAAGCTGCACCAAAACCAGCTGTAAAAAAATAAATTTCACTGATTTTTGAAATTGAAAGACCTGCATAACGCAGGTCTTTTTTTTGAATAACGATTTTTTTTTGGCATTGGAAAAGCTTTTGTACTACACTTGAAGTGAAACAGTAAATTCATAACGATAAAGTGGAGAATAATGGGAAAGATTCAACGGCTTTCTTCGGATGAAATAAAAAAAATTGCAGCAGGTGAAGTAGTCGAACGTCCGGCCAATATAGTTAAAGAATTAGTAGAGAATTCTCTTGATGCTGGTGCGACCAAAGTAGACATTTATGTTGAAGATGCTGGCAAAAAATTGATACGTATCGTTGACAATGGTTCTGGTATGTCAGTTGAAGATGCACATGCATGCTTTGAGCAGCATGCGACGAGTAAACTGCGATCTGTTGATCAACTGCACACAATTGATACGTATGGCTTTCGAGGAGAAGCACTTTCTAGTATTGCCGCTGTAAGTAAGGTTTCATTAACGACCAAAGAAGAGGGTGCCAAGCAGGGTGTTAATCTAATGCTTGAGTATGGTAAGGTTGTAAATGAGCAAGCAGCAGCTGCTGCTCAGGGGACAGATCTTACGATTGCTGAAATTTTTTCCAATGTTCCAGCTCGTAGAAAATTTCTTAAAACAAATGCAACCGAGTGGAATCAAATTATTCAATTATTTCAAGCATTATGTCTTACTTACCCAGCAGTTCATTTTACGCTTTATCATGAAAATCGACTTGTTCATAACTGTCCTGTGGTTAAAGATCTTAAAACTCGTGTAACGCAGCTTTGGAGTCATCAGTTTGCAAATTACATGCTCGATATTTCAGGGAAAGATCAAAAACTGAATCTAAATGTTGAAGGTTTTATTTCGGATAACCAATATTCTAGATATAATCGCAACCAAATTTATATTTTTGTTAACAATCGTTGGGTTAAGAATCAAAAATTATCGAGTGCTATTGTTCGTGGATATAGCAATGTGTTGCAATCTGGAAAGTTTCCTGCGGCATTTATGTTCATTGAGATTGATAAGGAGCAGGTTGATATCAATATTCATCCGCGAAAAGAAGAAGTACAATTTTTACATCCGCGTACAATAGAACAATTGATTACTCAATCGGTTAAGAATCGTTTGGAGTCTAAAGTTAGTGCTCACTTGGAATCAGTTACTTTTTCTCCAGCAACCAAATCATCGGATACATTTCCTCTTGATGCATTTAAAAATACTTTTTCTCCGAGGCTTAATTTATTGAAAAATAAATTTGATCTTTCAGTTGAAGATGAGCCAGAGATTGAGTTTGAATTTGTTCGGGAAGATGGCTTAGATGACTTTGAAGACTTTTCAGATTTCGATCAAATTCAATTGGAGATGAACGAAAATTCTCATTTCATACCAAATAGTAGTTCACAGGAAAGCCATTCGAATATGGCCGAAAATGTTGAAACTCAGATACTTACTCAATTACAGCAGCATTTGCATCAGCCTTCATACAAGATTTTGGGCCAATTATTTAAAACTTACATTTTGTTAGAGCGTGATGAGCAATTTATTATGATTGATCAGCATGCTGCGCATGAGCGTGTATTGTATGAAATTTTTTCCAAGCGGTTTGAGGAAGTTGCTACAGTTAATCTCATGTTTCCTCAGCGCATAGAATTATCAGAACATGAATTTAAGCTCATAGAACCGTATCTTTCATTACTTCAGGAGCATGGTATTGGGATTGAACTTTTTGGTGAAACACAACTGGTTGTGTCTTGTGCACCTGTTAACATTAAAAATGTAAACCTTCAAGAGTTTGTTCAACAGGTAATCAGTTGGATAGAAGAGCATGAAGGGGTTGATGTTAAGCTCTTTAAAAAACAGCTTAATGAGCATATCCATGCACAGATGGCATGTAAGGCAGCCGTTAAGGCTGGTGACATTCTAGAAGGTGAAAAAATTCATCAGCTTGTTCGTGATTTGGAAAAAATAGAAAATCGTCTTACATGTCCTCACGGACGACCTACTATGTGGGTGGTATCACAAAATGAAATTGAAAAGCAATTTAAAAGAAAGTTATAATTTTATTTAAACTTAAGTGTGTGAACCCATTGCATCATTAAGAGCCAGATTGGAGGGAGACCTTGTAGCTTGAGTCCATAATTTATGATCATAATGGAAATAATAACACCTATAATTTGAATTAAAAATGGTCCGGCTAATGCAATAAATAATCCTGTACCGACTATAATTAATACAATTCCGAGGATTTTATCGTTACCCTGTGCCATGTGATTTTCCTTAAGTAATACAGAAAAATTCTTTCATTATACCCAAGCGTAGCATAGAAAATTGTCAAAGCAAGGACGAAGGTTTGACTTTTGCAATCTGAGAAGTTTAGAATGGAGTCATTCTTTCTAATAGGAGAAATGCATGTTTAGCAAAATGTTACACAAAGTGAGTCAATTTGAAGATCACCATCAAGCGCTATTTGCAATTGTTATTGCTATTGGTGTTGTATTCTTTTCGTGGGGTATTGAAAAGCTTTTAGAGCATCATATATTTGTAAAACATCCATTATTTGGATATGTATTTTCGATAGTTTTTGGTGTATTTCTTTTATGGATGACTAAGGTTGTTGTATTAAATCTAATGTAGCGAGAAACAAAAAAAGGAGAATCTCGATGGCATATAGTGTTGAATCTAAAAAAAGTGGTAAAACTTATTACCTACATTCAAAAGATGTAAAGCTTGCTGGTGGTCGTAAGCAACGTATTTACTATTTTGCTGGTGATGAACGTCCAAATGCAATGGATGCACTACCAGAAGGATACAAAGTTATTGAAAATAAACGTACCGGTCTTCCAATGTTAAAAAAGAAGTAAGACCCCAAGTACGTGAAGTATAATATCCGCAGCTCCATGCGCAAGCATGGCTGAGACTAAATTATACTTCCAATATAAGTACCCAAAAATAACCCCGGCGATGCTGTTCAGAATCAATATCTGAGCGATAATGGCTGGGGTTATTTTTGTTATAGCTTTTACGGCGGGTATATGTCCTATGCCAAATAGTAAAGCAACAATGATAATGCTAATCCAATATATCCAATTACCAGCTGATCGAGTTAGTTTTTGTAAAAACCATATAATAAATGACATAAGAAAGAGTCGGAGAAGGACTTCCTCATTAATGGCACCATAGATTGCAGCTAAAAGTCCATATTGCCATGCTGGTGGCGTGCCAACAACTATACTTAAATTCAAGGATTTAAGTATTAGCTCTATTGCTAACAGTATAATACCGACACCGATGCCGGCTCCAATACTTATGAGTATGCTTTGTTTGTTTGGCCATATATGGAAGTTTGATTTTTGAGCGAAATAGAGACCAGCAAAACTAGCAATGGCGTATAGAATGCTATTTTGTAATAGCATGGGTAAAATTTTGGCCTCAGGTGGCACGGGAAGCATATGGAGTATATAGGGAATTAAAGCTAATGAGCCAATGATACAGCCTAGCCATAGTATTAGGCCTATAGTCCAGAATTGTTTTGTCATATTTCTCCTATGATCTGGATAACCCGTGGTTCACCTCCGGGAAGAAAGGTTATCCTAATTAATTATATCTTTCTAACAAGTTCGAATTACAATAAGCACTAGGTTCTGTGAACCAAATTTTACCTGATCCACAATAAAATTCCTACAAATTGTACTAAAGACAGATAGCGACGTGCTGTTTTCTCAAATCGAGAGAATATCCTACGAAATTGCTTTAATTTACTGAAAAAACATTCAATAAGATGTCTTTCTTTATAGATATTTTATTATAGAATTGTTGTGTATTTCTATTATTCTTTGGAGGTATAACAAGAGTGCAACCTTTTTCTTCAAGATATTCAGTTACAAGATCTCTCCTTTAGGTGGTAGTAGTTGACTCAATTTAATAACATCATAATCAAGCTCGCCAACAATAAGAAGCGTTGCTGCAGTAACATGTTTAAAGTAAAACTGGAACTTTCCATGTTATGCAAAGCGGAACTATTCACTTTTGATTGACAGAATTTTGAATTGGAAGGTTGAAATTTTCTTTAATATATAAAACCCTAGTTTTTAATTGAAGTAATATTGTATATTTGAAAATAAGGACAAGTTGATAGTGAAAAGGGATTAAATGAAGAAGATTATATTCTATATGGGTTTTATCGCGATATGTGGACTACAGGGTATGAAGCGGACTCCACCACAGGGAGGTGAGCCGAGTAGTCAACCAATTGAACAGGAGAGGTCTCGTCGCAGGACTGAGGGGGGAGATGTTCAGGAGCAAGATAACAAAAAGATTATTCCTGGGACCCAACGGTATTTAGACCTTAATGAGATTGATTCCATTGAGCAGGAGTCATTGGCTGAGATGTTAGCTAATACGGAGGAGTTTCCTCAGGGGATCGATATTGTAGAGACTATGACTATTGATAATGCGACTAATACACCATATCATCACTACTTGTATGCTCCTGGGTTACGACGTTATATGTATACAGGCCGGGATACACACCCTGTTAATAGATTGCCGCTCAATAGGCAGTTTATGAGACCATTTCATATTCAAAGTGTAGATAGTGAATTAACGCCTATATCGCTAGACTTAGTTATTCCAGCAGGTGGGAATAATGCCTTGTATGAGATTGCATTAGGTCTACAGAGGGGTGATATAGGAAATAGAAGTCGACAAGACTATCAGCGAGCAGCAGATTATTATCAGGAGCTGATAAAAAACCAGCAGGCTCCGCAGGACACGCGGGCAGCAGCACAATTCGATCTTGCCACTATGTATGTTAATGGACAGATTGGCAGTAATAGGCCTGAAGATTATCAGAAAGCAGCAACACTTTATGGAGAAGTGATAGCAAACCAGCAGGCTTCGCAGGACGCGCGGGCAAAAGCACGGGTAAATCTTGCTAGTATGTATGTTGATGGACTGATTGGCAGTAAGAGACCTGAAGATTATCAGCAAGCAGCAACACTTTATGGAGAAGTGATAGCAAACCAGCAGGCTTCGCAGGACGCGCGGGCAAAAGCACGGGTAAATCTTGCTAATATGTATGTTAATGGACTGATTGGCAGTAAGAGGCCTGAAGATTATCAGCAAGCGGCAACACTTTATGGGGAAGTGATAGCAAACCAGCAGGCTTCGCAGGACGCGCGGGCAAAAGCACGGATAAGTCTTGCCATCATGTATGTTAATGGACTGATTGGCAGTA
>METK01000006.1 GCA_001771315.1 candidate division TM6 bacterium RIFCSPHIGHO2_12_FULL_36_22 | reverse complement strand
TCCTTTTAGTACAGCGATTTTTTATTCCATGATTCCAATGCAACCATTTCAAAGCTTATTATTTTTTAAAGCTTTTTCAAATTTGGTCCACAGGGCCATTCACGAATATTTGGATGTTCTTGTCCCCATGTATTAATGGCAGCTGAGTCTATCTTGTTGTTATCAAGCGATAGTAATTGTAGATTGGTAAGAACTGACATATCCTCACACGTGTATATTTGGATGTTTTTGTTTCCATGTATTAATGGCAGTTGAGTCTATCTTGTTGTTATTAAGTCCTAGTAATTGTAGATTGGTAAGAACTGGCATATACTCAAATGAGTCTATCTTGTTATCAAGCAACGATAGCACTATTAGATTGGTAAGAACTGGCATATGCTTAAATGAACCGATCTGATTGTTACTAAGGTGTAACTGTTGTAGATTGGTAAGGATTGGCATATCCTCAAATGAACCGATCTGATTCTTCTGAAGCCATAGTATTTGTAGATTGGTAAGAACTGGCATATGCTTAAATGAGTCGATTTTGTTTTCATTAAGTCCTAGACTCTGTAAAGAGGGAAGGACTGGCATATCCTTAAATGAGTCTATTTGATTTTTATCAAGCGATAGCCCCCGTAGATTAGTAAGAACTGGCATACCCTCAAATGACTTGATCTGATTATCCTGAAGCCATAGTGTTTGTAGATTGGTGAGGGCTGGCATATCCTTAAATGAACCGATCTGATTATTCTGAAGCCATAGTACGCGTAGATTGCTAAGGGCTGGCATATCCTTAAATGAACCGATTTTATTTTCATTAAGAAATAGATTCTGTAGATTAGGCATACGCTGTAATACCGCAGGGAAATGAGTCAGACTATTACTGGAAAGATTGAGTTCACCAATTTCAGCCAAATATTCATCGGATTGCTGCACTAATTCTTGTTCATTAAATTTGCCGTCAGAATAATCAAGTTCTTTTAGTGGCTTAACCATAGCATATCCTGAGGCAATATATAATACGCTTAATGTGACAAAAACTTTCTTCATTATCTTCCTTTCATATTAGTTTTAAGTTATTATACTTACCATATCAAATGTTGAATTCAAATTGCAATAATTTTGTAAAAATTGATGTCAGGGCAATTGCATGGTTTAGGACTTATACGACGTTGTAGCAGATGCTATTTCCCCCATTGGATCAAAAGATAATGTTCTAGCATCGAGCCGCATTGGAATTATATCACTTTGAGGTTTGGATATTTTTTCCTTTTCTACTCAGTACTTTCATTGCATTGACACGTTCAAATGTCCTATTTCTTGCTGAACAGGAGATTTGAGGCCAAGTTTTCCTTTTAATTTTTGATAGGTTTCTTTGTGAAGATTATTCTTTGAAAGTTTTTTCACAGCCCATGCAACATTGATACATTCTTTAAATGCTTCTGTATAAATGCTTACTGTTTTTATTAGGGCTTTTTTTGTTGATCGCTGGGAGATAATGGAAATACAACAGTTCTTATGGTCATCTGTTGTTCGCCTATTACATGTTCTTGTTAAATTTTTATTTATTTTATCACAGTTGCTATGCTATTACCAATTTAAATACGTAAATAATCAGCCAAGCAAAATTATATTTTTACGTTGGCTGAAATAGGATAATTTTTCCTCCGTCGAGCTGAAGCACGGAGTATCCAGATCATAAGGAGATTGATGAAGAAAAGAATCATACTAATTATTTTAGCCTTAGGCCTAATTTTTATAATCTGGATGCTGTTAGGTGATCGAAAGGGTCAACGTGTTCGTATTGGGTTTATGGGTGATGTAATGCTTGGTCGCCTTGTCAATGAGGTACTTAAGGATGAGGACCCAAAATACCCCTGGGGAAATGTACTTCCTATCTTGCAAAAAAATGATATTAATATTATCAATCTTGAAACGACGATGACGATAAGCGAAGATTTGGTACCTAAAGTATTCAATTTTAAATCCGATCCTAAGAACGTTCAAGTTCTTAAAGAGGGAAATGTTGATATTGTCAATTTGGCCAACAATCATATTTTTGATTTTGGTGTTCGCGGACTATTGGAAACAATTTCTGTACTTGATAATGCTGGCATTAAACATGTGGGTGCGGGTAAAGATATAAAAGCTGCCCAGAAAGCTGTTATCATAGAAAAAAATGGTATCAAAATAGGAGTCATTGGCTTTACAGATAATGAACCGTCATGGAAGGCAACTGATGATAAGCCGGGAACCAATTATGTTCATATTGGAGATATTGCACTTATTAAAGAGGCGATAAAGCCAGTGCGAGAAATAGTCGATATATTGATTATAACTATTCATTGGGGACCCAATATGCGTCAGGCTCCAACAGAGACTTATAGAGATTTTGCGCATGAGATCATTGATGCAGGTGTTGATATCATTCATGGGCAGAGTGCGCATATCTTTCAGGGAATTGAGCGATATAAAAATAAATTGATTCTGTATGATACGGGAGACTTTATTGATGATTATGCTATTGACCCGGTATTGCGCAATGATCAATCGTTTTTATTTCTAGTCGATGTAGATAAGAATAATATTATTGATATTCAATTAGTCCCTGTTGTAATATCTAATTTTCAAGTGAATAAGGCTGATTCCCAAAAGGGTAAGGCTATGATTGAAAAAATTAATTTGTTATCGCGAGATCTTTTGGAAAAAAAATAAAGGAATTTATATGGAATTACAAATTGATGCTTTTACAAGCAATCATAAGGATGAAATACCGAAAAAATATACCTGCGATGGAGAAGAACAGTCACCAGGCCTTCAGTGGGGCGATGTTCCATCGAATGTCAAAAGTTTTGCATTGGTTATGGAAGCGTTAGATGTTCCCCATAGAAGCAATCCATTAGTCCTTTGGGTTGTCTATAATATTCCTGGCGATGTAAGGAAAATAGCAACTAACACATTGCCAAAAGAAGCTTTAGTTGGAACAAATGATTTAGGAAAAATTGGTTATAGTGGCCCATGTCCTAAGCCTGGTTCAAAGCATGAACGATATCATATTGTATTATTTGCATTAGATATAAAACTTGACTTGGTTCCGGGTGCAACCGAATATGATCTTACGCGTGCTATGAAAGGTCATATTCTGGATACTGGTGAAGAGGTCGCTGTACACGAAAGGTGCGGATAGAAAGAGCTTATAAGCCTTATATCCTGTTTTAGTACATCATACCAGCATCTACAGGTTATTGAAGCAATAAAAAGAATGCCTTTTACCAATAATTTCTTCTCTTGCACCAATAGTTTGGTTTTAGAACAGCTGAAATCTCAATATAGCTGGTAGCTGAAGGATTTTGATTTTTTGTTGGAAGAATGTTATGCGATATAAAAAGCCTATGTGGATATAGGTGTAGAAAATTATGTAGTTTTTTGAATTTTTGTCATATCGTTAAAATTTCATCTTATTTAGTGGGCATAGGAAGGAAGTTTTCTCACTCGGTCGAGCACTTTAGTTAATAAATGCTATATCTTTTATTATAGGGCAAATTTAGGCGCAATCTGAAGATAGGGCTATATTTTCGATTTTTTGACGGTGTTAGTTATGTTTTGTGTATTACAAAAAACTATAGCCAGAGATTAAGGGTGGGATTTGATTTGCTTAGGATTTTAACTTGCGTTTTTGTTGTATATTTTGGGTGATGAAGGATTATGCGAACAATAATGAACTTCTGGTTTTATTTTTAATCATAATTTGTGATCAAAAATGCAACTAAGAATATTAATATTTTCGGTCGAAAAATGGATTTTATTTTGGCGTCGTGGCGCCAATTTTTTAGGTCGAGCCAAGTCTTTGGTTGTTAATTTTGCTATGTTTTGTTAACGGCCAAATTTGAGCACACTATTGAAAGTCGCTCATTTTAGACGGAGTTTTACTTTGGGTTTTTATGCGGTTTAGTTACGTTGGTATGGCCTCCCTAGTGGTCGCTATACCTATTTGTTGACATAATATATATTATGCGTCCGATATTTGGATAGTCTGTCTAGGAGCGGCCCTTAGATTACCGTTTTTTGCGTCTTTTAACCACTTTTGTAAGGTGCGGCGGAGACTTGCTGCGTAGCTGTCGACAATAAAAATTGTAAGCTTTGGAAAATTAAAGAACTAGAGTTTGTCATCTTTCAAAATTGATAGCGCCTCACCCTTTTAATTTTTGTTGAGATGCAACAGAATAAACTTTTAGTTTTTATTATTTAATAAAAGGAAACTTATTCTTTGTTAAAGATTTTTCTAATTTATCTCACAGCCACATATTGATGTTCTTGCTTCCATGTATTAATGGCGGCTTTGTTAATATTATTATTTAAAATCCATAGATTTTTTAAATTAATAAGGTTTGGCATCCCTTCAAATGAGCCAAGCTTATTATCGGGAATAGATAGGTACTGTAGATTAGAAAGGACTGGCATACCCTCAAATGACTCTAGTAGGTTACTAGTAAGCGATAGTTCTTGCAAATTGGGGAGAGTTGCCATACCCTCAAATGAACCGATCTTATTGCCATTAAGAAATAGCTTCTGTAGATTGGGAAATGCTGGCATATCCTTAAATGAGTGAATTTGATTATAATTAAGAAGAAGCTTTTGTAGATTGGAAAAAGTTAACATATTCTCAAATGAACCAATCTGATTACTATTGAGCGATAGCAATTGTAGATTTCGAAATTCTGGCATATCCTTAAATGAGTGAATTTGATTATAATTAAGAAGAAGCTTTTGTAAATTGGGAAAGGTTCGCATATTCTCAAATGAATCAATCTGATTACTATTGAGCGATAGCAATTGTAGATTTCGAAGGGCTGGCATATCCTTAAATGAGTGAATTTGATTCTTGCTAAGCCATAGCATCTTTAGACGAGTCAGGACTGGCATACTACCAAATGAACTAATCTTATTACCATTAAGAAATAGATGCTGTAATTTGCTAAGGGCTGGCATATCCTCAAATGACCCTAATAGGTTACTATTGAGCATTAGATACTCTAGATTAGTAAAGGCTGGCATACCCTTAAATGAACCGATCTTATTATCATTAAGAAATAGCTTTTGCAGATTAGGCATACGGTGCAATACTGCAGGAAAATCAGTCAGATTATTGTTGGAAAGATCAAGTTCAGTAACTTCAGCCAAATACTCATCGCCGAGTTGTGCAAATTTTTGTTCATTGAATCTGTCGCGAGAATAATCAAGAGCACGAGCGTGTGAATCTTGTACCAGAGCAAATGAGGCTCCTAGTAGCAGCATTAATAATATTTGTTTCATATTTTATCCTTTTTTAATTATAAACTGCTATCGCTTAAAAATTAATTTGGTTTTTCGATCTTTAGTGGTATCAAATTAAACTTTTGGGAAAACCGATAATCTTATAAAAGACGATGATACAATCACAAGGCAAAAAAGTATCAAGACCCTAATCGTCATTATAATAACCCTATTTAATTATATAAGTATCTTTCTTTTTACATATACTAACACATGTCAATGTCAAATTGCAATATTTCAAGTAGGTGGTTTTATTGTTGTATAAAGGCGTCGATATAAAAATCGATAGTCGACTATAGATTTTTCATAGTTTTGATCGATTCGTCTATCTGTGATACAGTTAAAGAAAAATAGGTTGATATTTAATTATGTCCATATTTACTAAACGTTTCATTTGTCTATGTTTACTTCTTTTACAATATTCTCCTGTATCACCACTTACACTTGTCTATAATATGCGTGTACGCCGAATATTCCAAATAAACCCTAGTGCAGACATAGCACATGCCTTATGGGCTTTTTCAGCTGTACCTATTTATTATCGTAGAGATCGGCATATTGTTGTGCCTTCAGAAGCAACCAATGTTCATGACATGAGTAGAATGTATGGTACTCTTTTAAATCTTCGCTATATAGGTACTCGCAATTGGTGGTTTGAAGCGACTACAGGAATCGAAGAGGAACGCTATCGCGCATGTGGTACCACTAATATAAAAGCCTCTCGAGGGGGATTTGATGATCTACTTTTCTCTATAGGACATAATAAGGCATTTGGTCAAGCAGGCCAATCTGCGGTTTATATAATTGGCGGTATTCCCATACACAAAAAAGTCACGCTACAAGAAAGGTTTGGACCACTGGTAGGAACTCGATTTTATAGTTTAGGTGCAGGAGCCGAATTGTCATGGACTTTCATAAACACGCTTGAAAAAACATGTTCGACATTTTTGCAAGGACGCTTTTTACACTTTTTTAACCGTAAATGGTTTCCAATTTTACCCGTAACTGCAAAAATACAACCTGGTAATACTGCTGATCTTTTAATTGGTATACAATACCGCAAAAAGCTGAATATTTTTGAAATTGGATACAATCCAACTCTTTTTGCTAACCAAGCAATCAATTTAGCCACAGAAAAAATAAAAACTAATGCATTTGTGAGTAATAATATATATGGCAGCCTAGAACATATTTGCAAAGAATGTTCTTTTCTAAATAAACCCCTTATCGGTACTGGCCTTTCACTAAGTTATTCTGATTTCTTTAAAACAAAGAGCTTTGCATGGTGGGTAAGCTTTACCGCTTTTTTTTAAAACAACGTCATTTAAAAAAATATTGATAATATTTTCTAAGTAGAATAACCAAAATGACTTGAGCATTTTCATTTTTTAGCGGCGGGAAATTCGAATCTTATAGAGCGAACCATTTATCAAACATGCGAGTTACTGATCGATTATTAATTGGCAATTCGTTAAGATCTTGACCAATCCATCGCAATTCTTTAGATTCTCTATTTTGAACTAGTTTTTCATCACTTGTCACTTGAAGAAGAAATCTCACATCATAATGATCATGTTCTTTTTCACGACTATTGGCTGGAATGCAATGGATATCTATGTCAAATATCTCCATACTGATAGGCTCAATACCCATAATACCTGATTCTTCTTGTGCTTCTTTGATAGCTACAGCAAGAACATCTGAATTCCCATCACAATGGCCACCAAGCTGTAACCAACGATCAAGCTTGGTATGATGCATTAGTAACGCTTTAGACCTATCTTTATTGAGAAGAAAAGCTGATCCGGTAATATGACCTATATCTAATGATCGCTCAAAACAATCTTCGTATTGATTAATAAAGTTGAGCATCCTAACTTTAAACCCAACCTCTTCCGTCGCTAATGGATTATAATTTTGTAAAAGATTGATCAAGAATTTTCTATGCATAGTTATACCTTTTATTATTAGTGTAGCTTTGCCTTATAAATTATCAACTCAAGTGAATTACGCGCTACAAAAAAAGCGCAAATTCTAGTTTTTCTTTAAATATTTACAAAAAGTTTAAATTATTTATGGATCTGAAAAACTCAATTGAGCTACTCGGTTTTTTGTCAATTTACGACAACAGACGAAAAAGCCCATCGGCTTTAGCAGTGGAAGTAAGTCAAAGTTTAATTTCACAATTTTACCAATATTCCAATAGTAATACTACTCTTGGTCGAGTATAAGACAAACTCTATACAGGCAATTATATATTTTGGCATAATCAACTCTGATCACAAAAAAGGGAAATTGATGAAGAAAATAAATAGAATTATTATATGCTTAATAAGCTTACTATTGAATGGATCAGTATATTCGATGGATAGTTCGAAGCTATTACTTGGAGCAGTAAAACATTCGATTTCTGCAGGTCTTGGTGCTAGTGTTACGTATTGGTATTGCAACGAAGAAGCCACTCGACAACAAAATGAACTACATAATAAGGTTACAACACTTGAAAAAACTAACAGTGATCTCGAAGAAAAGCTAACAAGATCTTCCAGTGGATCATCTGTATGGAGCAACAATAGTAATTCTGGTCATATCGCCCAGACTCATTGGATTGAGCAAGAATCTAAATACAAATTTCAAATTCTTGCTTCTGAAACATCTATAAAAAAACTTGAGCTTGATTTAAAAGAATCTAAAAGCTTGCTTGAAAATCAGCTCTCGGAATCACAAGTTGCATACGATGAGTTGAAAGTAGAATTTGATTCTTTATGTATACAGTATTGTCAAAATCAACAAACCATATTGGAATTGAGCAAGCGAGCTCTTACAGTGGCAGCCTTCGATGATACATGTAGACCATTTATTCGTGCAAAGCTAGAAAAGTGGTATAAAAATATTCAAGATTTAAAATTAGAACAAAATTCTAATCAGCAGGAGCTAGTAAATATACAATACGATGTACTGGAAAAAATGACAGAAGCTAAAAAATTTAAAAGTGCAGAAAAGCGTTTAGCTAAAAGAATGCGTAAGCGTTCCAATTCTACTGACAGTACTAAAGAAAATGGCTATAAAAGTAATGGCAGTCGCACCGGTAGTCATCACTCATCAAACGACAGTATTTTAAGTGCCCTAAGTGATGATCTAGAGGACTATGAAAATGGAAATTTGGATAATTAGGTAACTGATTATATAGATTTAACTCGACTTTACTATAATAACCGGCATAAATTTATCAACATGAAGTTCTTTAAGAGCTTCAACAAATTCTATATACCACTGCTGAAATGCCCATTCAGATTTTTCTTCGATCCATAAAAAATCATAATCAAACTCTTCAAGAATAAAGTCTTTGAGTCGATCTTCATGACCTAAAATATTCTTTGCAAAAAGGAGTGAATACAGATCTGTCACCTCATTACCTAAAGGCTCAATACCTTTTGTTAGGCAGGCAACATCACTGTAGCAATTAAGAGATTTAAGAAATGTTTTCATAATAGCTCGTCCAAAGCTAAAGCTTGGCACATAAATACCATGAAATCCCACCGTTAAGAACGTCTCATGCAAATATAAAATATCTTGTTCACTATATGGGTTATTAATCATTCGCTGATTATAAATTTCATCCAGATAGGCCATTTTTTTGCCCTCCTTTTATCTGAACGTTTGTCTAATCTCCCTTCTCCGTGATGCTATCCTACAAAATTAATTCACTCGAATGCAAGAATTTTTTGAATAAATAGAAAATTTTTGTTTTTTTTTAAAAAGCGTTTATTGAGCAATTGGGAAAAATGCTTTACTGAAAGCAATTAATCAATTTTGTATATCCAATACATATAATAAGCACTGGATGCAGATTATCGAATATTATCAATAATTTAATTGAAAAAAAATTATTCAAATTGGTCTAAGGCGTTAAATCTTAATTTATTAAATGTGCTTAGGTTTTGCACCAAGTATACCTGATGCCACCAAAAGCATAACTTTTGTAGCAAAAGATGAATTACTTTGGAATTCTTGTGGCATCACATCGCTGATCTAACTTACATTTATTAATAAAAACAAGAAAAAATGTTTATCTTTTTAATAATAGTAAATTCCTATATAGAGAGCAGTAAAAAGCTTTGCATAAGGATATAGAGCGCAACATTATATGTTAAACATTGTATTGCTTGTGCCATACGCCACATAAGGTTATAGCAAGAGCATCTGTAACATCCAATTTTTCTGGCATAGAAAGTTTGGGAAAAAACTGCAGGATAACACGAGCAACCTGATCCTTATCAGCTCCACCAAAGCCTGTTACAGATCGCTTGATTTCTCGTGGTGAAAGATCAATAGTTTTCACATTGTGTTTTTGAGCAAGAAGATAGAGGATGCCTCGCAAATATCCCAGCTTAAGAAAATTTTGTGCATTTTTTCCAAGAAATGGCGTTTCAAGTGCGATCGTATCAATTGGCCACTTATGAAGCATTTTTTCAAAATGATCATGGAATATGACCAGTCGTTCTGGTAAAGATTTTTTTGCAGACATCTTAATGTAACCATAATCAAGTATGAAGACTTTGCGGTCTTTTTTTTCCATTAACGCAAAACCACATACAACACATCCAGGATCAATACCTAATACAATCATCACCTACTCCAAACATATGTATTTAGAGTAGCAATGCATTATGCAACCTGCAAGTTATGAAGAACGGATGACACCTTCTCCATTGCTAAAAGCTGTTGATTTTTAAATACTCAATAATTAGAAATGGTCTACAAGGCCGTGAACTACTCGCCCCTAAAGGAACGAGAATGCGCGAGCTATCTAGTTCAAGTGCATAGAGTAGTAACGAGAGTTATGCAACCTGCAAGTGATGAACCCAGGTAGGCGGCATATTTCGAAATACCCGTGTACTTTCTAAAAGCCACTTATTTTTGAATCGTTCTATTATTCGCATCTTAGTTTTTAAAGACTTACTTCTAAAGAGAGAACTCAAGAACATACGCAACGAAACACCCATGTACTGTATATATGAAATAATGCCATATGGCCGTATCAAGCTCTCAAGATGTTCAAAATATTGTTCAATAAACTCTTTTGGTAATGTCGTAAGGGGCAATGAAGAAATTATATAATCAAACTTTTTTTCTGGATTGAATGTGAGAATATCGCCTTCGATGATGGTTATATTTGGAATATGACCATACTTGTCTCGAAGAATAGCAGCAAAGCTTGGATTAATTTCAACAAATGTTAATTTGTCATTTTGCTGAAGATTTGCTACTAAAAAATCTGTAATGCCGCTTCCAGGCCCTACCCCAACCTCCAAAATTTCTTTGCTGCCGTCATGTTTTAAAAGATAAGATGCAATTGCTTCGCCTGTCTTTTGAGAAGATGGTGTTATCGAACCAACTTGTAACGGCTTTTTAAGATGTTCCCAATAAAAGGCTAAGCGATCAGATAAGCTATAAGTTGCATTATGTATTGTTAATAACATAAATAGTAATAAAAACTTTATCTTCATCAATCTTTCTTTTGTTAAATATTAATACTGTTTATTCATCTGCATCTTCAAACTTGGTAAGTTCACGTATGAAATTGAGAAATACTGTTCCAGTAGGCCCATTACGCTGTTTGCCAATAATAAGCTCTGACAAATTAGGATTTTCGGTATCAGGATTATAAATGATATCACGATATAAAAACATAATAACATCAGAATCCTGCTCAATAGCTCCAGATTCACGTAAATCAGATAACATTGGTCGTTTATCAACACGACTATCAACTGCACGAGATAACTGGGATAGAGCAAGAATAGGGATATTTAATTCTTTTGCAAGCGCTTTAAGAGATCGAGATATTTCAGAAACCTCTTGGTGTCTATTTTCATGCTTACGTGGTGAATGGAGTAATTGAAGATAGTCAATAACTAAAAATTGAATATCGTGATCGATTTTTAGTCTACGCGCTCTGGTACGAAGCTCCATAATATTGAGCCCAGCAGTATCATCAATAAAAATTTTATACTCACCCAATTGCGCTGCAACATTAGTCAACTCAATCCATTCGTCCGAAGTTATGGTAGCATTTCGAATGCTTTGATGAGCAATAGAAGATGAAGTTGATAATAGGCGAAGAGTTAATTGCTCTGCTGACATTTCTAAAGAAAAAAATCCTATAGAAATACCTTGAGCAGCTGCAGATACTGCAATATTCAATGCAATAGCAGTTTTCCCCATTGATGGCCGTGCTGCAAGCACAATGAGATCACTCCGCTGCAAACCAGAAGTTATATCATCAAGCTTTTCAAAACCCGTTGGAACTCCTGTGATACCCTTGCTATGCGATTTGATATCTGATAAATGTTGGAACGTCTTTTTCAGCCAAATATTTAACTGAACAAAGTCTTTAGTATTTTGCTTATTTGCAATCTGCATGATCTGATTTTCAGCTTGATCTAACAAGGTTGAAATATCCGAATCTGTTTGATTATAACAATCACCAATAATGGTTGTTGCGCTACCAATCAACTGCCGAAGTACAGATTTTTCCTTGATAATTTTAGCATGTTGTGCAATAAGACCAACTGCCGGTATCTCTTCTTGCAATGATACCAAAAAGACTGTTCCACCAACTCTATCTAACTCTTTTTTCTTTTCAAGAGTGTCTTGCAATGTCAGTAAATCAATCCGCTTACGATCCTGCACCAGTTCAAGTATCACCTGAAAAATAATTTGATGCGCCGGAAAATAAAAATCATCTGGCGTTAAAATATCAGCAATCTTATTCAGTGCATTATCATTGAGTAAAATTGCACCTAGTACAGCACGTTCAGCATCATTGTTGGCAGGCAGATTCTTACCAAGTAAGCTTTCAGTTTGCTTGGTTGATGAAGAATACCCTCTTTTTTGTTGCATAGACTTTAGTAATACTCCTAAGCAGCTTCTGGAACTATTTTAAGAGAAAACTTTGGTTGCAATGAAGCAGATAGTTTAACGGTAATGTCATACTTACCTTTTTGAGTAATCCGTTTATCAAAGACAATTTGATTCTTTGCAACAACAATACCAGCCTCTTTGAGTACATCAACAACTTCTGTTGGGCTAATAGAACCGTATAGCCTGTCATCATCATGCATCTTCTTTTTGAGCATAAGGTTAAGTTGTGAAATTTTTTCAGCAAGCATAGAAGTTTTGGATGATACAACTTCTTTACGGTTTTTGATAGTAATGGCTTTTTTGGCGTATATAGCTTCTTGAGCCGGTGTTACAATCTCTGCTAATTTACGCGGAACTAGGAAATTACGTGCGTATCCTTCTGGAACCTTAATGATCTCACCAGCTAATCCAACTCGCTCTACATCTTTAAGCATGTATACTTTCATGATCAATCCTTATTTTTAAAGAGTTTATACTATTATAAAGGAAAATTGTTCGCTTGATAACTCCCTATCTCAAATGATTCTTTTTTGACCTAACAATGCCTACTCAATGCCCAAGATATTTCTATAAGGAAAAATACGACGGACAGTCAACTACTCCCACCCAAAGGAGGGAGCTTGTAACTGAATAAGGTCTTTTTGCCCACTCATTAAACAAATTATTGACTTAATTAGCTAAGCTAGGCTAAGCTAATATACAGAAAATTGTATAAAATATGGAAAAAACTATTATGAAAAAAACAAATCTACATGAAGCAAAGACTTCGCTATCAAAGCTTGTTGATCTTGCATCTAAGGGCGAAGAAGTTATCATTTGTAAAGCTGGAAATCCCGTAGCAAAATTGGTGGCCTATAAACCTGATAAAATAAATCGCAAGCCGGGCAGTTGGAAAGGAAAAGTACGTATCAAGAAAGATTTTGATACATTGCCCGAAGAATTTATGCGAAATTTTAAATGAAATCCTATTTATTAGATACTCACATAATATTATGGTGGCTATCTAATGATAAAAAATTATCTAAAAAAGCAAAAGAGTTAATAGAAGACCCAAACAATCATATAGTGGTAAGCGCAGTAACCATTTGGGAAATATCAATTAAAAAATCTTTAAATAAACTTGAAGCGCCAAATAATATCATAGAAGAACTTGAAAAAAATTCTATCGATCAATTACCTATGACCTGCGCGCATGCACAATTCGTTGAACAATTACCAAATATACACCAAGATCCTTTTGATCGCTTACTAATTTCGCAAGTTCTTGTAGAAAATATGGTTTTTGTTACAGCTGATAAGGTAATCCCAAAATATCCTGTTCATATTTTTTAACCTAAAAATACATCACCGCTCGGTTAAACTTATCTAAACCGCTTTAGAGCTAACTTCTTGCTTCACAGAGGCTGATTTCACCATTAGGTGGGAGTAGTTGATTTGTACCTTCCAACGATTATTCGAGCCCTTTTTTTATTGCTATTAAACATATTAAAAATATGTTAGTATGTTAGTCTTGGATACGATGGTTTACGATAACAAAAATGGTTCGAAGGTTTGGAATGCTAAAATATTATATATACTTACTAATTTTTCTTGTGTCACTAAATGCAGATT
>METK01000005.1:22500-68220 GCA_001771315.1 candidate division TM6 bacterium RIFCSPHIGHO2_12_FULL_36_22 | reverse complement strand
CCTTCCACAAATTACAATAGATGAAGGTACATTCAAGGCAACTATTGATCAAAAAGAATTTAGATTTGTTGGTAACATTCCACACGACATTAAAGTCAACCCTATTGTAAGCAATTCTTCAATAAATATTGTTGCGCAATTGGGACCAGACGGTCTTAAATCTGCTCCAACAAATTTTGATATCGCTATTGATGGTGTTGCTAAGGTCAACGTTCCCGTGCTTAATCAAGTTGATGTTGCAGTAGATTCAAAGGTTATTATTGATCCTAAAACTCAAAAGGTTAACATCGCCTTTGAAGCAGATGTAATTAATCCAAAATCTCTATCACTTGCTACCGTTGTTCCACAAGCTTCCGCTCTTGCTGGAATATCACCCGAGATGACCAATCTTAAAGTAAAATCCTCACTTGTTGATGGCACCTACAAAATGGAACTCTTCGGTACAGTTCAAGCATTCAATTCTAATGTTAAAGCGCAAATTGACATAATGAAATCAAAAGCAGGAAAACTTGATACAGTTCTCAAGCTAATGATGGAACCAAATTGGAATATTAAGCAAGCAATACCACAACTTGCTACATTACCTATTGGTGATCTTGTCTTTAGCAAACTTGCTTTCGTTATTACATCTTTACCATTCGAAGATGAAGAGCTTGGCCTCGATATTATGGAAGGTGTTAACGTTATTGGTGAAATCGGTGAATTAAGTCTTGGAGGCTTGATTCCACAACTTGCTAGTGTAGCACCAATCAATGGTATTAAATTCAAAAATATTAATCTTGTTGTACAACAAATTAAATCAATTGAAGATCTTAAAAATTCTGTACCTGTCATCAACTTTTCAATGGATGCTGATTTATCGGGTATTTCACAACTTTCTCAGCTTGGAAATGTTTCAAACATTCCTGTTGTTGGCAACTTTGGCCCAGATAAAACGTTCACGTTTGGCGGCAAGCTTGATGCACCAACCGGTCCAGTTAAGTTCACTATTTCTATTAACCCTAGTACTAAACAATTTACTATTAACATTGGCATGCATCAGACTCTTGAGCTACCAATCATTGGTAAAATTGAATTTGAAATTGAAGCAAATGCTGATCCAAAATCACTCAGTTTAGAAGGTAAAGTAATACAACCAATTACCATCAAGCCATTTACACTCATTCCAGGCGCGTCAGCATTACCGCCAGAATTAACGGACTTAGAAATTGGTGATATGAAAATTAAAACAAAAATTGTTGCAGGAAAACAAAAACCAGCTCAAATCACGATCGATAATGCTGAATTAACTGGTGTAGCACAATTTATGAATACTCCTGTTGAAACAACTCTCATATTACGCAAGATCAATAATAACTATCAGCTCGCAGTTCAAATGAGTGTTCCACCGGTCGATACTGGATTACCAAAAGCTATGTACCAAGCATGGAAGGCAAGCACTGCGATACCTATCCTAGCTGGTAAGCCATTGGGTGATATTGTCTTCAAGCAACTTACCGTTGCACTTACTCCATTCAAATTTACAACTAATGTTAAACGTTTTGGAAAAAACTTCGATCTTGATATGCTTCCAATTTATAACATAATTGCAGAAATTGATGAACTTACACCAGAGCTTATTCTACCTGCTCTTGCTGGTACACCTATTGATACTATTAAGTTGTATGACATATCACTTCTTGTACAAAACATTAAAGATAAAGAGCAACTCAAAACAACAATTCCAAATATTAGTGTCTATGCAAAAGCTGACTGCAGCAAGCTTACATTCCTTCCTGTAGAATTAGATCAGGCCGATATTGAATTTGATATATCTCAAACAAACCTGCATATAAAACTCGATCTTGCCGGAGTAGATATAAAAATCCCTACGGGCCAAGGAGTTGGCTCAATGAAATTTGCAACACTCGTTAATGGTAAACTTGTATTTGATCTTGCATTCGATCCTGTTAAAGGATTTAATGCACCTCCGACTAAGTTTGGCATCTCTATTGCTGGTACATTCGATATTGCTGCACCAATTAATATAAAAGGTGTATCTGGAGTATTACAACTCGTTAAAACACCACTTCCAGGAGCATCACTTGCAGATATCTTCAAAGATATTAAACCTGCTGATTTTGCTTTCATCGCTTTAACTCCACCAAATTTTGGTCTTAACAACATGATAAGCACCATGCAGGCAATTGCACCAGGATTCAAACTTCCATCACAGCTAAGTAGCATTCTCAGCTCATTACCAAAACCAAACCTTCTTCTTGCATATACACCAATGCCACTTTCAGGCCCAGCAGTCAGTGGACTTATGTCTGGTCTTGCATTACCACAAGCACAACTTGCAAGTCTTGCAACACTTTCCAACTTGACTCCAGCATTCAACTTTAGTGCTACAATACCACTCGCCAAATTAAATGCCTTTGTTCCACCAGCGCTACAAAACAATCCTCTCTTGTCTGGCATAAGCCTTCAAAATATTGTTCTAACTGGACAAAAATTGGATGGTAAATCAATACCAACTATTAGCTTCTCTGCTCTGTCTAATATTTCAGGTATTCCATTATTACCAGACATGAGCAACTTGCCAATCGACATTATATTCCAAGAAGGTATAACCAAGTTTGAAATCGAATTAGGCAAAGAACTTGAATTACCTGAATTAAACCTAGAGACAATTCTTGATCCAAAACTTTCTATTGTTATCGATTTAGCAAAAAAACCTATTGGCATAACAATAACCATCTCTGGTCATTCTAAAACAAAATTACCTGTTGTTAATGTAGAACTCGATATCGATATAATGCTGACAATTACAGATTCAGGCATCTTTATGACAGGAAAGATTATAACACCAACAAGTATTCAGCCATTTGGACAGATGAGTCTCCCTGATCCATTGTCTGGTCTGAAAACTGTTGAAATGACAAAACTAGCTATGAATGCTGATATAACACTCGTTGCACCGATAACTTCAGGAGCAAAACCAGAAATAAAAACTGTTGCACTAACAGTCTCAGGCGAAACTTCGATTAGTAGTCCGATTAGCATTAGTGGTAAAACTGAGTTGCAAATCATTCAAACATTCAAACCTGAAGCAAAAACGGATGCTATTCTAAAAATCTTCCCAGAAACTGTCGCCTTAGATAAGATGGTATCAGGTATCCCACCAATCTCTATTAACCTTACTGGCAGTGAAGTCATCATCAACACTATTGAATATACTGATCCAAATCCTGTTATAGGTAAACTAGAACCAGGCATATCACTGTATGGTTCATATGAAAAAGTAAATGCACTTAAGAGCATTACATTGGGTAATCTTGTACCAGAGTTTAGCGGTTCCCCATTTACAACTATCTCTATTAATAATGGATCAATCCTTATTAAAGATATGAATGATCCGAATAATGTTCTACTTGATATATCTGGTCAAATGGATCTGTCTAAGGTTCCTGGTATTAATATTCCATACTTGGGCAATATCAATCTCACAAATCTTCTGGGTCATTTGACTTACTCCAAAAAAGATGGTCTTACACTAACAATTGAACTTGATCAAACCTTTGATGTTACTTTTGAGAAACGTAATTGGGGTACTTTCAAAGAACCTCGACTTGTCTTTACCGCAAAACCAAATGCTAAAAATCCATCTAAATACGATTTTGCTATGATGCTATTGGCTGATGGCACTATCAATTTACCGATACTCGGCAATTTTGATGTAAATGCTGAGTTTGACTTTACAACGGAAGGATTACAACAAAAGTTTAGTTTCAAAAATGACTTCACTTATCGCAGCATTCATCTAAAAAACCCATACGTACTTCTCTTTGAAACTAAAGAAAAACAGGGATTTGAACTTCATGGTCTAACGATTATGCAAGTTTTTAATGGTTCTAATAAGGTATCATTTAGAACTGCACAAAAAATCGATTCTGTATTCTCATTCATGAAAACAACTAACGATAAAAAAGCACTACATGATGGCGGCTTCTATGTCTCATATCTTGGTCAATTCATAGACAGCACGATAGCACCATTCAAAGACGTTGTAGAACTTTCAGGCCTCAGTGATGTTCCACCGGAACTGGTTGATGCAGAACTTCATAATCCAATTTTAGGTTTATATTTAACTAAAAAAGCACAATATGGATATGTGGCAGGTGATATGAATCTATATGGTTTCCCTGCACATGCCGGTTTTTATGCAATTCGTGACTACCTAGGTAAGAGTGGCGTTGCGGTTATGGCAGACTACGTATCTGCAGATTTAAAAATCAAAGATTTGCGTAGTAAAGTGATGCCACTACCTGTACGAGAATTTTACAATAAGTTTGTTGCACCCCCAGTTCGCAATGCTTATGATAGTCTTCCAGCTCAATCACTTGGCGTACTCATTTCTAACATTCAATTTACTTTCCATCTGGGTCCTCAAGGTATCAATGTTTTCCCTACTGCAAATTCTATTGAAACAGAACTTAATGCTGGCGCAACAATTTTTGGAACACTCAATAGTAATCAATTGGTCAAAGATCTTGCCCAAATTGGTACCGTCAACATCCTTGGCAAGAAGATCAATCTCTTCAATCCAAGAAACCTAAGTAATGGTGTAGGTGTCACTGTTTCCTTCCTAGAAACCTATGGTCTATCTCTCAAGGATATTGGTTTTGAATTTATCGCAGAAGATACACATTTTAAATTTAATTTGGGAGATGGATATAAACTCGATCCAGGACCATTTATGATTGGATTCAGCGCAGAACCATCCTTAGCCTTAGTACTAGGAGTAGATATTACAACGCCAGATGGTAGCGATCTCAGTTTTGCAGGAAAAGCTGAACTTATAGAAGATACTGCAGCCGCTGGTAGCTTATTCCTTGCGCTTGGCTTGACCATGGAAGGAATATGGAAACAACCATTCGGATTTACATGGATTTCCTTTGGCGAAGTTGCTGGCCAAGTAGAGGCAAACATAACTCAAGATGTAGCAGAAGATGCTGCAACAGAAGGCGGAGGTAGTGCAACTGATGTAGTAGATGCCGGTGCTGGCACAGCTGCTGGTACAGCTGGCGCTGCAGCAGAAGATGCTGAAATAAGTGCTGCAGGCTTTACTGGACAACTTACTCTTGGTGCACCAAATGATCCTCTCAGTAAAACTGGTGATTTTGCAGTTAACTTCAATTCTGAAGACGCAATGGAATTCCTTCTTCTCATTCGTCTTTGGGGTAAGTATGGCTCGGCAGATATTGCTAGTGGAATAGGATATGCAAATCAGTTTGGCCAGTTCATGCTTAAATGGTATGAATTCCTTGAAAAAGCTGCTCCAGCAGCTCCTAAAACTAACAAGGCTCAAATCAAACCTCCTGTTTTACCAAAAGAAGATAACTATAAACGATATCAACCTGCAGACAAGAAAAAAGATGTTAAATCAATCGGTGGAGCTATGAAAACAAGCAAGCAAGCAATTACTGCCAAGGCTGTAAGCGTGAAAAACGTTGTTGATACCATCGAAAAGTTCGCAGCTAATGTAACACCTGGCTACGTTGCCAATGTTCAAAAGTTCATGACAGATCTCAACATCTATCTTGAAAATATGGAATTTCATTATGCTGCTGACGATATTGAAATTGGTGATTTGTGGTTCGACCGTGGACTGAGTGCACAAGGTATCCTTCAACTTCATGATTATCAATTTGGATTCCTAGGCTTCTTGAACTATGACGGCATAGCTCTTGAAGGCTATGGACCGACAATAGATATTGCAGACTTTACTCAATGGAGCACAGCTTCTCCACAACTAAAAGGCCAAATAGTCATAACCGGAATGGGCCCTGATGGTAAATACGGCACTAAGGATGACGGTCCAGCATTCAATGCCCAACTTAACTTCCAACACCCACCTCAATTTGTTCTCTCCGGTAAAATAACCATCAAGCCATTACAACTTGAAGGTGAAGGAGATGTAACCTTTACACTAGGTTCTGGTTATAAATTTAAAGTAAAAGGTAACTTCTTAGGTCTTGGTAATATAACCTATGAAGCTTTCGTTGGAAGTACTGATACAGGTAAAGCTGGCGTTGGAGAAAAGCTCATATTTGGTGAAGATATATTGGCTAAGTATATGGGGCTAATCGTTAATGCACTTAAAGTTGCCAAGTTAACCGGAGATGTAGCATCTGAAGCAGCACAAAAATCTCTCGCTGCTATACAAACAACCCTCAAGCCTCTCAATGCACAGAAAGCAACTCTTGAAACAGAAATAGCTACTAAGAAAGCAGACATTCAAAAGAAAAAGGATGCATGGAAGACTGGCATAACGCAACAGATTACTGATGACAAGAAAAAACTTAGTGATCTTATGCAACAGTTACTATAAAAAATGAAAGTGAAAATGATGAAGAAATTAATATATATATCGTTTATCACAATATCTGGTATCTGTGGAATGGGTAACATTCCACAGATACCAGATATTAAAATGCCTACGCTCCAAAATATTGTAAGTCTTAACATTCCAAACTTAGATATTAAGCTTACAGGTATAGCAAATCTCAATCTTCCCAATCTAGGAGACTTATTAAATAACATACCCAAAGTAAATTTACCTAATTTTATTAATAACCTGAGCAGTTTGAGCAAATTAAACCTCCCAGACCTATCATCAACCTTAGGAAAAATGCCCAATATGGATGCATTGAAATTCGTTAATTCTTTAAATAGCATTGTAAATCTACCTAACATTAAGATTCCTGAACTAAATCAACATATAGCAGGCATAGCACAGCTAACGGCACTTAACATTCCACTACCCCAGCTACAAACTATCGTAACTGGGGCTCTTGCAAAGGGACAAAACATAAGCGATTTTCTTGCTGCAATGCCACAGGATGCTTTTGACAAATTTGCTGCCTCATTTACACCTCCAGATGCAAAAAAAGATATAATGAATCAAATCAAAAAAATTAAAACTAATTTACAAACCGCACAAACACAATTAACCAACTTTGATGCTGGAACCTATGATCCTACACCTGTTACGGATACCGCTGAGCTTCAAAAACTTGAAGGTGATCTTAAAGTTATTGACGGTACTATAACAACAAATAGTACACAAATTCCCGCTCTTCAAAAAGCTATTGCCTCTGGTACTAGTGGTCTTGATGAACTGAATAATGCACTGCAAGCTGTATATACTAAAACTGGTGGAGATCTTAATGTTACCAATGTTGAAGTTGAATTTAACTTACTTGGCTTTATGTCAGGAACCAAAACTTTTGGCGCGTCTGTAACTATTCAACTTTATGGTAAAACATATACTATTGCCATCGACAATTTCGATATCCAGAATTTAGGCAATAATGTCAAACCAATCGTTGAAAAAGTTAAAGAGATTGTTCAATCTCGCCCAGGCGCTTAAAAGACAAACTAAAAATTTATCAAAAACCATTGCTTTCATTTAAATCCTATCGATAAACTTAATATAATAGATTAGATTTTATATATTAAATTTTAGGGGTTATAATGAAAAAGATAGTAATAGTGCTACTTAGTTTTATGGCGATTCAAACATATGGGGCAGTTGGCCCTTCTACCAGCAGTATTGATGTTAACCTTAATCTTAAGGGTCTTACTAGCGGCCTTGATTTAGGTAATAGCACGGACAACCTAACGAGTGGTCTTGATTTCAAAGGTTTAGATAGTGGCATTGGCAATCTTGGCGGTGGCCTTGATCCAAACTTAATGACAAGCCTTAACAACTTAACATCATCTTTAAATCTTAATCTTGGCGATTTAGTTAAGATTCCAAATATAGAAAATATTGCAAATATTCCTAATATTGGTGACGTACTCAAAGGCCTCGACCTTAAATCAATAACTAATTTAGGGAATCTTGATAACTTACCAGGTCTTAAACTGCCTGACCTTGCAAGTGCTTTGGGTAATTTTAAAATACCAAATTTAAAAACAAACTTTATAAGTCATCTGTCAATATTAAACACTGAATTTAATCTCCCAGGTAATATACTAAATGCACAATTATCAAATATTGCAGCTGCAACCCAAGCAGGCCTTCCAACTAACGCAATCGGAAATTTCCTAGCAAGTATTCCAACACCCGCAAAATTTTCTTTGCCAAAATTACCTGAACTTGCAACCTTAGACTTACCAAATATTAGCAATATTGCGTTGCCAAAAATTTCAATACCAACTCTACCAACGCTTCCTACAATACCAGTGCTGCCTTCACTACCAGCATTACCTACTTTACCAACCATTACTATTCCTAAAATCGGATTAATTGGAGCTAATTTACCACTCAACATTATTGATGATATTAAAATTCCAGGACCTGATGTTGTAGGAGCATTAACTACAATAGAAGTAAAATTGCCGACTCCCCCAAAGCCTAAAGTACCGGGAAAACTGAAATTCAGCTGCCTTTACTTTGACTGGTCAGATAAAAAAGATATTACTACCTTTAAAGGGATATCAACTAAAGAAAATCTTCATTTTGATCAAACAACGTCAATTAAACCACCAAAACCTGATGCATCTGCAGAAACAATAAATAAGTTCAAAAAGGATCAATGTAATAAATTCTCATCATCAGGGGATAATCAGGCAATGACTGTCGCCATGACCAAAGCGGATTACTGTTCTGCAATTAAAAACACTAAACAAAATATCAATGGTAAACAAATTCCAATGACGCAAGTAATTATTAACGGGCAAATGACAATCAACACGGGCATTGGTCAAATCAATACTGCACTCCAAACAACTATTCCTACCGCCCAACAAAATCTACTTAAGGCTATCGGGACAATCAATGATGCAAAAAATAAAATCAACACAGCAGATAGCACAATTGCAACAGCACAACAACAAATAAATACTGCAAATACTGGACTTACAACAATAAAAGCTACTCTTGCAGCAGATGAAAAAACAATTAGTGCTGAACAATCACAAATACAAACAGAATTACCAAAACTTCAAGATGAACTTACAAATGCTACAACTACACTTAATGAGTTACCTGCAAACATCAACAATATTGGCGGAGTAAAGCAAGTATTAACGATGCTTCAAGGTCTTCTTTGTAAACAAGGAGACAAAATAGATCCATGCGCAAATTCACTTTTAGACCAAATCGGTACATATACTAGTGATACAGATCCTAAATTTGTTACATTAAAGTCAGATGTTAATAATTACTTAACCCTAGTTCGTATCTTCACCGGTCAACTTACTGAAACACAACAACAATCTATCGTAGATGCATTAACACCAATCAATAAAGCACTTCCATCTTTACTGATAAATGTAAATGTAAAACCTGGCAATCTCCAAAAAACATTAGCTGGCCTTGGTACATTTATCGCTAGCCTACAAACAGAATTAACAACTATTCCTGCGGCTATAACTAAAATTAAAGCGGCCATTGATTTGTTGCAGGCAGCTGAAACAAAAATAGAAACGATTCTCAACACAACTATTCCAAATGCTAATACCAAACTCAATAATGCCCAAAATCAAATAACAAAGGCTCAAGGTGACATAACAACAGCTCAAGGAAAAATTCTTACAGCAAAATATAAAATCAACGATGCCATTGATAAAATGGTTACCGCTGAAAACAAAATCAACAGTACACTTCAATCAACAATTCCTACTGCCATAATTAAAATTAAAACAGCACAACAACAAGTATCATCGGCTCAAAAACTCATTAACGCAATTTGTGACAGCCAATCACCTGTAACACCTAGACCTATTCCAACAATTCCAGCGATCACATTGCCACAGATCCCATTAAAATATACTGGTCTACCACCACAACCAGCAACCATTGCTCCTACAGCATAATTATTTTGATCCCCTGGCTTACCTCCAGGGGATTTTCTTTATTAATAGAAAAATTATTGCATTTAAAGTATAAAATTGAATAAAGTTAAATAAATAGATCAGTTTAAATTAAATGGGGGAATATTATGAAAAGGTTTATTATTTTTGGACTTTTAATGCTCGGATTTGGATACCAAGTAGTACAAGCGGACTTGTGTAGTGATGTAAAACTAAAACAAGTTCCCGTACCTGGAAAATTTCATGACCACCAAGTCTGTGATATCAAATATACATATCCATGTACACAACAAGTATGCAATATTCCATATACATATGATTGTCAAAAATCAAAACGACATTGCTGGGGACCTAAGCATCATCGTCATTGCAAAACTATAAACTATACCGGTACATGTTCTGGTACCAAATGTGAAAATCAACCGAGCACGTGCTCTGGTACTAAGTGTGAAAATCTTCCAAACCTTAATGATCCAGTGATGCAAGATTCTCCTCAATATTCAACTTGTAAAGCAAACGCTAACAAACTTAGTGCTCGTGGCATCTCAGAATCAGCTGCAAATACTATTCAAGGTACTGCACAAAATCTCAAAACAGGTACTCAGGCTGTTAGTAAAACAGCTAAAGCAACTAGCAGTTCACTAAAAAGAAATGCTAATACTGTAGCATCAACCGCAACCACTATTGCGTCTAAAGCCCCTGCTGTTGCAGCTGAAGCTCCTGCTCTTGTTTCACAAGCACACTCTCTTGCGGCATCTGCACCAGGACTTGTATCTCAGGCAGCTTCATATGCAAAATCAGCGCCGGGACAAGCAACAAAAGCTCTAGCATCTACTGCAGATACTATTAAAAATACTAAAATAATTATCGATACAGTAACAAGCAAAGGACAGTCTCTTATGGCTGATATTAAGGCATCGATTCCAACATCACCAGAAGATGCCCTTAATAAAATTAAAGAGGGTAAGGATGCAATAGTCACCCCTGAGCAAGCTGCCCAGGATATGGAACATGCCGCGCAAGCCGCTGGAGAAGCAATATTAACAGCTGCCAATTCAGTGGTATCCAACCTCATTGCTGACTTACAAACCGTAACAACAGGTACAGAATGCGCATTTCTTGATTGGCCTGACAAAGAATATTTTGAAACATTGGTTAAAGGCCAATTCGGAGTAAAAAGAGATCCTGGCGTTACTAAGTGTTCAGATATGATACCAAACGGTTACACAGTCGGTTATAATGCTACAAAAGCTCAATTAGCTGATACATTTAGAAAAAAATTAGTTCCATCATTAGCAACTGCTCAAGCCAATCTATCTAATGGTTTTAGTACGGTACTTAGTGCTCGTAACAGCCTTAATACACAACAAGGACAACTCAATACAACACAACAACAACTTAAAGCCAACTTGGCTGCTGGAAATCAAAAGATTGAAACAACAGAGCAAAAACTTAATGAATCTCTAACACAATTAGACCAAGCACAAGATACACTCAATAAAGCTGAAACAACCCTTCAAGCAGCAGAAACCAAATTTGGACAAACAAAAACAAAGATTCAAGGATTACAAACTACACTTGAAGAAAGATTAAAAACCCTTCAGACAACTAAGCAAACTCTCGAAGGAAAATTAACTACTGTTACAAAAACAAAACAAACCCTTGATGGAAAACTAAATCAAGTTAATCAACAGATTACTTCGCTTGAAAATACAGCAAACTCCCCTTCTGTTAAAGGAGTGAAAAATCTTCTTACTCAATTAGTTCCTGCCGGCTCTGATTATATAACGACTATAAACAATCTCGGCATAACACTTGTTTCATCTACGGACATAACCAATCTAATCAATCAAGTTAGTCCAACCTTAGACCTTCTTATTCTTTTTGGTAAAATCAACACGACACAAAAGAATGAAATTCTCGGCGCAGTTTCGTCATTGAACACCATCCCTACTGCTAAAGCAGAAATCGATACAGCAGTAAAAACTATTAATAATGCAATAACCAAAGTAGATAATGCTATAACAACAATCAAAAATGCAATCTCAACAGTGGGAAATGATATTACATTGGTTACTAATGCATTATCTACTGTTGGTGAGAATATCAGCACAATCAATTCTGCTGTCACTACCATAACAGGAAAAATGACTGATGTTACAGCAAAAATAACCGAAGTTACTACCGCTAAAAAAACTATCAATGATGCATTAGGAACTATCGCAACAATTAAAAAACAACTTGCTTCAGCTATTAATGATGCTTCTGGAAAACTAGTTACAGCACAAGAAGAACTTAATCAAAATCAAGTTAAGGTTACAACAGCATATAATGCACTTGTTCTTGGACAAGCTAAGATAATTAAATACGGTCAAATTATGAACAAAGTATTTGGCATTCTTCCTGTAGCGTCACCAAAAATGCCTGCACTTCCAACAATAGGTGCAGCACAAATAAAAGTTCCCAATAACTTCACCTATGACTATCTCGAACAACAAGCGGTTATCGCTGAGCAAGCTGCTCAGAAAAAAAAAGCCGCGCAACAAACACAAAGGATAGCAGAGCAAGCACAGGAACTTAAAGAACACCGTACACAAATAACTCGAGAAACTACTGCGAAAAAAGAATTCGCTGAACAAAAAACTGAAGAACAAGCTATCCAAACTAAAGTACAAGCCGAACTAAAAAAATCAGGAATAAAAACCGGTACAGAACCTAAAGGTGTCAAAGTTGAAACTGCATTACAACGCCTGAAAGAGCTTGAAGCGCATACAGCAACTTAATAAAATTTCACCCCTGAAACATATCAATTTGGTGGCACAAAATTATAGCGCTTGTTGATCTAGCTTATCTTCAATACCAAGAATTTCTGAAGAGAAGCGTTCAACACGTCCACCAAGCTGTGTCAGTTTCTCTCTAAGGCGATCATAACCACGGTCAAAATGAACAAGCCCTGTCATATGGGTTGGACCATGCGCAACAAGCCCTGCCAAAACTAATGCGCACGAAGCTCTAATATCACTAGCTACGACGGAAGCACCTACCAACTGATTCACGCCTGTCACGATTGCTTTCGTTCCATGCTGCTCAATTTTGGCGCCCATTTTTTGTAATTCTTTAATATGCAACAATCTATTTTCAAAAACCGTCTCTTCAATAATACTCACACCATCAGCTAGTGTTTGCGCTACCATCATAGGTGCTTGCAAGTCTGTTGGAAATCCTGGATATGGACCGGTCTTAAATGAAACTGCCTGTGGCTTACTCGTTGCTTGTAGAAAAATTCCCCTGCCATCATCACCCGTTATAATAGTATGTCCCATTTGCTCAAGCTTGAGCAAAAAAACATCCATCACATGTGGTTGTGCATTAGGAATTGAAATTTCTCCGCCTGTGATTGCAGCGGCTAACAATAAAGATCCTGCTTCCAATCGATCTGGCATGACTGCATATTCAACTGGTTGTAGTTGCTCTACCCCCTGGATAACAATCGTTGCCGGAGCTTGTACGGAAATATTTGCACCCATCTTTTTAAGAATATTAATAAGATCTTGAACTTCTGGTTCAAGCGCTGCATTAACAATTTCGGTTATTCCGGATGTAAGAGTCGCAGCCATCAAAATGTTTTCAGTTGCACCAACACTTGGATATTCAAGAACTAAGCGCCTCGCTTGCAGCTGCTGACATGTAGCTTTCAAGTAATAAGCATCCTCTTCAATTATCACACCCATTTTTTTGAAGTTAATTAAATGATAGTCAATCGGTCGTTGACCGATGGAACAGCCACCAGGCAATGCCATGGAAGCACGACCAAAGCGAGCTAACAGCGGGCCCATAACAAGAAACGATGCACGCATTCTACTCATAATGTTTGGACAAACTTCTGATTGCACAATTGTGGAACTATCAATCTCAATTCGGTTATCTACTTGATCAAAGTAAATTTCAGCCCCAAAATACTCTAGTAGTTCGATCATTGTTAAAACATCTGATGAAACAGGAACATTCCGCAAAATACTCTTACCCGCTGCTAAGATAGTAGAAGCCATGATAACCAGGACGGCATTCTTTGCACCTGATATTTCACAAGCCCCTTTTAATGCTGGAGAGCGGCTAATACGGATAAAATCTGTAACCATGGGCTGTTTCCTAATTTTAATTTTTATTGTATTAGATCAAATTTGATAAAATAAAAAGTTTCGGATTGAACCTTGAAATAAAAAAACTTTTTATCTTGATTTTTATTATAGATTTTTTTTTCTTCAATAGCTACATACGTTTTCTTTAACAATAATTCCTGATATAGTGAACTATGTTAGCGTTCATTGCCATAAAACTGTTTGAGGAAAATAGATAATGGATATATATAAAGGAAGACTCGAGATCATTTGCGGGTCAATGTTTTGTGGAAAATCAGAAGAACTCATTCGTCGGCTACGACGCGCACAAATTGCACGAAAAAATGTTCTAGTTTTTAAGCATTGTCTTGATAACCGCGCAACATTAGAACATGTAGTATCTCATAATGGTACTACTATTAGAGCATTTCCAATCGATGATCATACAGAAATTCTTAGACTTATTACTCCAGAAATTGATGTTGTGGGCATTGATGAAGTCCAGTTTTTTGATCCAACTATCGTTGCAACAATATTAGAATTGGTTGATAAAAAAAAGCGTGTGATTGCTGCAGGCCTTGATCTTGATTTCCGTGGTATTCCATTTGGGTCCATGCCTCCCCTTCTTGCTGTGGCAGATTCTGTTATAAAACTTAAAGCGATATGTATGACATGCGGTAATGACGCACACTTTACTCAACGACTTGTCAATGGACAACCAGCTAAGTTTAGTGATCCTATAGTCCAAATCGGCGCTGAAGAGTGTTATGAAGCGCGTTGTCGTGAGTGCTTCCGAATCGACCGAAGACCAAAAGTATCCTATGAGCAAAGCAACTTCTAGTTTCGTTTGCACGAACTGTGATTACAAAGCATTTAAGTGGCAAGGTTGTTGTCCAGACTGTCAAGAATGGAACTCCATTGTTGAACGTACTATTTCTCCTGCAAGTAAAGTCTCTGCGAAAGTTGGTACAGTAACACTCAAATGTTTGCGGGACATCCCTACGCAAATCAATAATCGTATGGTCAGTGGTGTCAATGAATGGGATCGCGTACTGGGGTCAGGAATCATGCCCGGTTCATTTTTAATTTTAACTGGCGACCCTGGAATTGGTAAATCCACCCTACTGCTCCAAATCGCTCATAATTTAGCAGAGAAATATTCTGTTATTTATTTTTCATCTGAAGAATCGCTTGGTCAAGTAAAACAACGAGCAGAACGTTTGCTTAAAAAGGACCAACCCGTTCTTTTTTCTGATGAAGGAAATTTAGAAAAGATTATTGCAACAACAGCGCAAGAAAAACCTGATCTGGTAATCATTGATTCAATCCAAAATTGTTATTTTTCAGAAATTCAAGTCACACCCGGTAGCATTGGCCAACTACGAGAGTCAGGATTCAGGCTTATGCGTTTAGCAAAAGAAAATAATATTGCAGTCATTGTAACCGGCCATATTACCAAGGAAGGTCAGATTGCTGGGCCTAAAACATTAGAACATATGGTCGACGGGGTCTTTTATCTCCAAGGGGAAGATCGCTGGCAAACACGAATCTTACGTTCAGTAAAAAATAGGTTTGGCCCCATCAACGAGATTGGTTTTTTTGACATGGGACAAAATGGTTTAACGCAAGTTCCTAATATCAGCCAGCTTTTATTACAAGAAAGTAGTGGCACCCCTGGTCTTTCTATCATTAGTTCACTTGAAGGCTCTCGTCCACTTTTGCTCGAAGTACAAGCATTAACAGTTCCATCAAAATTTGGAATACCTCAACGAATTATCACTGGCGCTGATCATAAGCATGTCATGATCATTGTTGGAATTTTAGAAAAGTATCTACAAGTTAAATTCAGTGCTCATGATATATTTTTCAAAGTTAGTGGTGGTTTTAAAATTAAAGATAGCTCCGCAGATTTGGGCATCGCTTTAGCATTGTTATCCAGCTTTTTCCAGCAACCCTTACCTGAAAAATCCATTGCGTTAGCAGAAATTCACCTCACTGGCCAAATTAAACCAATCAATCATATCGGTATCCATACTGATGAAGCAAAAAAATTTGGAGCTCAGCATCTTTTATTAGCACAACGACAAAAACTCAATTCTTCTTTAACCAAACACACATTCTCTAATGTTTATGAATTATTAAAGCTCTTCGACAATAAAAATTAATAACTTAAAAATTCCTTTTCAAAAATATAATTATATTGATTGCCATTCATGCTTCTTTTGTTAGGCTGAAAACAATTAAATCAATATAAGTCCAATGGAAAATTTATGAAAAAGGTCTTACTAGTATTATTTTTATTAAGCGGAGTAGCTATGGCTGTTACAGGCAAATGGAAACTCGAAACACCTTTGATTCCCCGATCAGTATTGTTCGGTCTTGAAGATCCATCAGCTAAAAGTGCACTACGCATTTCACCAGATGGACAACAATTACTTTATGCTGCACCTGTTGATAAAGTTTATAACCTTTTTATCTGTCCTAAAGGTGAGAGTGGTAAGTTTGATTTTGCAAACAGTATTCAACTAACGCATGAAACTAATCAAGGTATCTACTCTGCTCGCTGGATGCACGATAATCAGCATATCTTTTATACCCAAGATCAAAACGGCAATGAAAATAATCATATATATATAATCAATATTGAATCTGGCACATGTACTGATATTACCCCTTTTAATGAAGTAGCCACTTGCGGTGTTACTATTAGCAGAAAATTCCCTACGAAAATCTCTTTTGCTATGAATAAAGGCAATCCAAAACTGTTTGATCAATATGAAGTTGATATTAATGTACCAAATAGCCTAAAAAAGGTTGCCACTAATCCCGGTAATGCTATGGAATGGATTTTAGATGATGAATGGAACGTACGAGGATATGCATGCCTAACTCCAACTGGCGGCCTCGACATTTTCTTAGGCGAATCTGAATCAACATTCTCTAAACAATTTTCATGGGGTCTAGAAGATTGTGATACTAGCGGTTTTGTTGGGTTTTGTGAAAATAACAGGTCAATCTACATTTTAGATTCACTTGATCACAATACTGGCAAACTCAAACGAATTAATCTTGATACTCAAGAAGAAGAAATCATTGCACAAGATCCCAACTATGAACTGACCAATATTTTCATTCACCCTGAAACCAAACAGGTTATTAGCTATAATGTGATTAAGGATCGCAGCCAAGCTATAGTTTTAGACCCTACATTTAAAAATGATTATGAATACTTAATTAGCCTAGAAGATGGTGAACTGCATGTTTCTTCTATGGATCGAGAAATGAATACATGGATTTGTTGCTTTAGCTATGATAATAAATTGCATAATTATTATTTATATGATCGAGTCAACAAAACGCATACATTGCTGTGTAAATCTACAACTCGATTTGATTCATATGAGTGTGTTCCAATGGAACCAATTTCCTATACAACTCGGGATGGTTTAAATATTCATGGTTACTTATCTCGACCTCTAGAAAAAAAAGGAAAAATGCCGTTGGTACTCATGGTACATGGCGGACCATGGGCTCGTGATTATTGGGGTTTTGATACTCAGGTACAATGGCTCTGTAATCGTGGTTATGCTGTTCTTCAAGTCAACTATCGTGGTTCGAATGGTTATGGCAAGGCATTTCTTAATGCTGGAAATAAGGAATATGGCGGTAAAATGCAAGATGACTTAACTGATGCTGTACACTGGGCTATTCGAAACGGAATAGCTGACCCTAAAAAAATTGCTATCTTTGGTGCCTCATATGGCGGCTATGCTACACTCGCCGGTGTTACATTTACGCCAGATTTGTATACCTGTGCCATTGATTTATTTGGTCGAAGTAATTTGTTAAATATTACCAATCGCCAAACATATGGTCTAGTATGGTTGCCTATTTTAAAAAATCGTATTGGAGATCCAGATACAGAAGCTGAAATGCTCAAGGCACGTTCTCCCCTTTTCCATGCACACAATATCAAAACTCCTATATTAATTGGACAAGGAGCTCAAGATCCCCGAGTACGGCAAAATGAGTCTGATCATATTGTTGAAATATTGAAAGCCAATAATTGCGAACATGAGTATATGCTATTTCCAGATGAAGGACATGGCTTTAGAAAGCACGATAATCGCATGAAATTTTATGCTGCTGCTGAAGCATTTCTAGCCAAATACATGGGCGGTCGTTGTGAGATATGAGGCGCTTAAATTAGGAAATATCTGACAACGATTTATTAGAGTTGACTGTTTTTTTTAATGTTCGAGCATAAAAATAGTCATCCTCAATATTCTCTAAAACAGATAATGTTTTAAAGGTATTCCAACTTTGGCGAATAATTGGTAATGGATTGTTACGGTGCTGCCAAATAAAAAGTCTAGTAGCAGGATCTCCTGGACTACCACTACCAAAATTCCCATACTTCTTTTTATATTGACGATATTGAAGGTCGGATGAACTTTTGGCTAAAATAGAAGCCGCTCCAACCACAGTATAATTTTCATCTGCCCTGTGTTCTGGGATGAAATTTACAGAAGAAAGCTTTTTTCTATTTAAGCTAATTTTTAATGACTTTAATTTTTCTTTTACAGACTCATGCAATAAAGATTGCAATCGCCTCCAAAATCCTTTTTCTGATGTTTCCCAATTATCAATGTAGAGCTTTTCAGGGTAAGCATATTTTTGCAAATTCTTTACTACTTTTAAAACCACCAACATCTCCCAATCATTTAAATTGAAAGTTTTGTTGTCTATCATATCAGGCTTAATTTCCTGTATAGAAAAACCTATAGCAGTTTCTTTAATAACCTTGGCTAACATGTCTCGTTTTTTTGCGGTAACCAATTTACTGTCTTTTACGCCGAGCTCTTTCCATTTTGCAATGGTATCTTCATCGGCTATAACACCCGCAATAAAAATACTTCCAATGCATGGACATTTAGTCGCATCATCTATTCCAGCAATAATTTTATTGTCATCTGACATAGAAATCTTCTCTGTTATTTTTGTTTAAACATAGAAGATGTTTTGAAAAAAAGCAAATTATATTAGAATTAAAAATAAATCAAAATTCAACTTGAACTTGTTTTATTTGTCGAGATCTAGCTTTTTAGCACTTTTTTCAAAGTCGACCCAAGGATCTTTTTTCCTTGAAAGCCTCTTGAAAATATTTTTTAGATTATATTTTTGAGGTTCGGTCTTTGACAATTCAGACCAGTCTATAGGAGTTGCAACAGGAGCACCTTCTTTGGCTCTCAGTGAGTATGGGGCAACAGAGGTTTGACCATATGAGTTTCTTAAATAATCGATGAAAACTCTGCCTTTTCTTTTTGATTTACTTATTTCTACTGTAAAGTGATCATTGTACTCTGTTGATAATGTATGGCTTATATGCTTTGCAAAATTATGAACTTTTTCAAAGGTATGTTCAGGAATAATTGGAGTAATTATATGATATCCACGAGAACCTGTTGTCATAAGAAATGGCTTTAAGCCATGATTCTCAATAATTTTTTTTAGCTTCTTGGCCGCAAGTCGAAGTATTTTTAAATCATTTCCTGAAGGATCGAGATCAAAAACGATCTTATCGGGCTTATGAATATCCTTAACAGAGCTTAACCAAGAATGAAATTCTAAAACTGCTTGATTTGCCAAATAAACCAACGTCGCAGCCTTATCAATCAATACTAATTCTTGGTCATCACCCTTTTTTAGTTCAATTTTTTCATAGCTAATCCATGTTGGAAAATAACTTGGAATCTGTTTTTGGTAAAATCCATCAGTTGTAATCCCATCGGGAAATCTCCGCATAACAATCAAATGATTTTTTACATGAGGAAGAAAGTATTGAGCAATTTTATCGTAATAGCTTATTACATCATCTTTTGTTATAGCTGATTTTGGAAAAAATACCTTGTTAAGATTAGACAATTCAATAGTATGATTATCTATTTTTTTTATCACTGTATCACTCATTTAGCATCAGGCTCTTCTTTTACAACGTAAAATATCAGTATTTTTAAATAAAATATTCACACGCGAAAACTTAACATTTGTATCTTTAGAATAAATAAGAAATCCAGTTAATCCAAAGTGCATAACTAATTTGTCACCTGAACTTACATGAATAATTAGATACCTACCTTTTCTATCAACAGAATCAAATTTTTGATTAATAAGGCCTTTTTTAAAAACAGAAAAAGGGATATCTTTCACTAGGCTTTTCGCTGATGATTCCACATCATCTATTTTTTTATTGAGACATTTTGATTTTATAACATATTTATATGCCTCAAATTCTAGAAGCTCTGGCATGTCTATCTCCCATTATTTTTATCACTATTACAGAATAAATCCTTTCTATATTTGCCAGTCTAGAAAAATATCATATTTTTTTACTACAAATTCATTCAATTTTGTAACATCATACAGGAATCCGTATAATCAATTGGGCTATAATAAAAAAAGCTCCAGAGATAATAACTCTAGAGCTTTTTGATATAATTTCTTAAAAATTAGCTTAAGTGCTTTCTTGTGAAAAATTCAATCGAGCTCTTTTCAAATTACGATTATCAAATATACCACCTAACAAATCACTATCTTGGGAGTTACAAGCAATTTCTGATGAAGATCTCTCTGGTGAATTATCAAAAAAATTTGGCTGTGGCAAATCAAAACTTCCATCTGGTTTAAGTGAAAAGTTAACTGATTCTAAGGAACAATCCTTAGGTACCGTCAATACTGTTAAGGCTTCGTTGCACATCATTTGCAAACGACAATCAATATCGTTTAAATCCGCAAATAACTGAAAACGACTTGGCATTCTATTTCGGACACTATCCCTATAAATAAAACTTTCTCTTAAAAGAACGCCCCACATTTTTGTTGAATTATCACCTGCCGATTCTAATTCCATCTTTGCTTTTAACCGAGTAAATGCGGATGCATTACTTGTATTTGGTCCCCGATAATTATTCCAAAATTCCCATATAATTGGCTGACACACAGTATCAGTAACCTCTTTTATGATCACATCTGAAGATTCTAAAATAGGATGCGGTAATTCAATTCGTCTCGTAATGCCACCCAATTCTTCAGCATATGTTGCTAAAATTACCCCCATCTCTTCAATCTGTCGCATTTCCGCAATTTGATTACATTGCCACTGTTTTTCTATACCAAAAAGTACCTCATAAGGTTCTTCTTTTTTATCTGCATCTTTAAAAAAGTTCCATACAGTCTCTGGGGTAACGTTTTCTTTTTTTTCTTTAAAAGTATTAATAAGTCTTGTTAAAAATTGAGCGCTATCTTCCGGCCTATTTTTCCAACATTGTTGCACTGTTGGATGCGCTAATAGCGTTATCTTTTCTTTGGGTATTCGTATTGGCTCACCTTGAATCCAAAATAATGTATCAGGAGCCTTAGGAAATACTAAAGCTTCTTCATGCATTCCAACAAGAGAAAACAACGTAAATAATGAAATTAATAACCAACGTGTAGTATACATAGCTACTCCCCAATATGTGATTGTATTATTTCTTTGATAGTTTTCTTATTTCTTTTTCATTTAAATAGCGCCATGATCCCAATGGCATTCCCTTAGTGCTAAGGCCTGCATAACCAACACGATCCAATTTTTTGACCGTATAACCAAAGTGCTCAAAAATACGACGAACAATTCGATTCCGTCCACTTTCAAGTGTAACACTAATATCCTTAGGATTGTTTTTTGATATAGAAATCGAACTAACGTCAACGCGACCATCATCCAAGCTTATTCCTTTTTTAATACGCTCAAAATCTTGAGCATCAAGAAGCCTATTCAAAGTTAATTGGTAAACTTTTTTCATTTTAAAACTTGGGTGTGATAAACGTTGAGCTAATGCACCGTCATTGGTCAGTAGCAAAGCACCTGTCGTATTAATATCTAAACGTCCCACAGGATAAATACGTTTCTTACTTGCACCTTGAACCAACTCAAGTACGGTAGGTCTTTTACGCTCATCTGAAAGAGTCGTTACAAAACCACGTGGCTTGTTTAATAAAACATATTCAAGTGCTTCCTGCTTGAGTAATTTGCCTTCACACTTGACCGCATCGGTTGGTAGCACTTTGTATCCAGGCTCTTTAACCACCACGCCATTGATGGTTACTCCCCCATTTTGGATTATCTGAACAGCCTGGCGTCTTGAACACACGCCTGCATGCGCTATAAATTTATTTAATGGCATTGTCATAATTATTCCCCTATATATAACCTTTTAAACCTATTTAATATTAGAATACAAAAGTGATGTTTTTTTTGCAATTTATTGACTGAATCGTAACTCATTGTCCATACTGCAAAAAAGCCATTTAAACCTGGAAAGAGTCCTTTTATGATATCCCATCTTCAAAGACATGGGGCTATCTATAGCCAAGTCACCATCAGCTTTATCACATTAATAGTTTTTACTTTACTCCTTTACAAGCCCTTAACTCATTTTGTTACATTAGATACCAGTCCCTCAATTACCACATTTACTGAACAAGAATTAAAAACAATTAAGCCAGATAAAATAGTTAAAACAGGCCTTTATATAAAAGATTTTTCAAAATTTGATGTCAATAACAATAAATTCAAATTCGAAGGGGTTCTTTCCTTTGAATTTGATCCAAAAGCAATATCTCCCCAACAATTAGATCATTTTAACTTTGAACGAGGCCAAATCATTTATAAATCAATTCCAGTCTTACGCAAGATTGGCGATAAGCATTTAATTTATTACAGTATTTTAGTCGAGTTTGATAATGATATGAATTACCAACGATTTCCATTTGATGATCATCAACTTCATATCATTTTTCAAAATCAACAATTATCCCCTGATGAAGTTATTTTTCAATCTAGCAATAATAGATTTATTGTACGATCAAGTAGGTATATAGAAGCCTGGAAAGGTATTAATACATTTGCTACATCCGGATATGTGGAAGAAATATTAGAGCGTATCGAAAAATCACAAACCACCATACTTTACCCTCGCATAGTTTTTTCTATTGACTACTCACGATATTCATTTCGCCCGCTTTTCATGATTCTTTTACCGTTATTAGGTCTTTTTCTCATCCTCATTTTTTCACTTATACCTACAAGTGAAAATTTATATGGAACTCGACTCATTATGTGTACAAGTGTTGTAAGTGCATTAATATTTTATCTCTTTGCTATCACACCCAATACACCTAAGGTTGGTTACATGATGATCTCAGATTATATATACATTTATGTGCTTCTTTGCTCTATGGCAATATTTGGTATTACACTAGCTTGCAAAAATTTGAGTATCCTATTACGAGTCTTAATAAACGTTTTTGCTAATAGTGGACTTATTATTCTCTTGTTTTATTTATTATACATTTAAGTTTAGATAGCATTAAGCCTACGCTTCATAAGATAAATCCCAAAGTAACTAGCAGCCATAAACTGAATAGAAAGAACAATAAAAACAATCCAAAGAGATATATATCCTTCTTGGCCAAATGTAGCTGCACGTAAACCGTCCATGCAATAGGTAACTGGATTGAAAAGCATCACAATTGCAAGAGCAGGCAGCGTTTTATAGAATTCGTGCCATGGATTCATATATGATCCAAACCATAAACATGGCATATATAAACGCATCCAAATATTACCCATTTTTGCCGGTGATGGTATCCAACCAGATATAATCAAAGCAAAAGCACCAAAAAAAAGATTGGATAAAATCAAAATGATAAACAACCATAACCAATGAACACTGGCAAAACTAAATTGATGCCACAATATAAGCTTTCCTACGATAAGAATAACGATTGAATAGAAAAATGAAATAACACTAATCGTACATATTTTTTGAAACATAAGCATAGGAAAAGACAATGGAAGCGTCCGTTCAAAATTAATAAGCTTTTGGTGCTGAATATCTATAATAATATCAGTGGCCTTTTGAATCGCTGTGACTATTACAATAGCAACCAGTGCACCAATTATCATAAAACTACCAAAATTATGAGAATCAGCGTTGCCAAAATGTGGTAATACAAAACCAAATAAAATTGATGCAATTATAGGCCATGTAAGTGTATTAATTAATAACCCAAAAAAATCCTTTTTCAATATAAGCATATCTCGAAGAAATAATTGAAACGCTATACGCAACTGAGTATTCATCATTCCTCCTGGTTCATTAGGTGTAAAAACACCTCTTCTAGATTCACTTTATTATATTGCTTTTTCAAGTTATATGATTTATCAATTAACAAAATTTTACCCTTATTAAGCATGCAAACACGGTCAGACAAAACCTCAGCTTCATCTAAGTAGTGAGTAGTAAATATAATAGTTTTATTTTGTTTTTTTAAATCAAGTACAATGTCCCAAATTTGACGCCGAATATGCGGATCTAATCCAACTGTTGGTTCATCAAAAATGACTATACTAGGATCATGTATAATGGCTCGAGCAATCAATAGACGCTGGCGATAACCACCTGAAAGCGTATCAACTTTAGCATCCGCATAAGGAAGTAGATTTAAATTAATTAGTAATTTATCAACTCGATTGTGTAGTTCACTATGCGGGATAAGATAGTATCTTCCTGCAAATAAAAGATTCTCTTTAACTGTCAAATCTGTATCAAGGTTAGGATTTTGAGGGCAAAAACCAATTTTAAAACGATATTTATATAAATCCTTATAAATCGATTGTTCTTCAAAAAAAATCTCTCCTGATGTAGGTGGATGGAGGGTTGCAATCAATGAAGATAATGTAGTTTTTCCGGCACCATTAACACCAAGAAGTGCTAAAACCTCACCTCGATAAATTGATAAATTAATATCATTTAATGCTACAATGGATTCTTTATTTCTTTTTGCGTAATAAATTTTTGATAAATTACGAATCTCTATTAGAGTTTCATCCATATTTTTTCTCTTTATAAGTCTTTACATCTTGCATTTAAAATACTTTTTTTCAGTTATAAAGTAAAGTCTTACAACATATATTGCGCTTGCAAAACTGTGAAAAAAAATTCAACCAAAAAATAAAGAGCAGGAAGTCGATTATATCTTTGGTATTAATCGACTTCCTGCTTAAATTTAATCCGCAAAAACGAAAGCTTTCTGATCAGCTGTGGCTCGACACCGCTGATGAAAAAACAATTAATTTAATTAATCAATCTCAGTAGAAGCATCAAGCGTAGTTTGAAGTTTAGTCATATCTGGCAAAATCACAAAACTAGACTTAGTGGCGCGAAGTGTCTCTATAACATCTGGATGAGTATGAGCCAAAACATTCAATACTGCATCATGCATAACTACTGGAATATCTTTATCTTGTTCAGTGACATCTTTTTTTGATAATTCAATCAGTTTAAGCTTTGCTAAACATTTTGCAGGTTTTGGCGCAATTACATGTAATTTTTTTCGATATTTACCTTCAACTTCTTCCCTGCAATATCCCTCTGTGGTAAATTCTTCTGCTAGCATTCCATCGAAAACTCTATTAACTTCTTCTTTCCCGTTAGTACGAAGATTTGCATATGCCAATAATATGGACCTATATTGAGAATCTGCAACTACACGATCACGCCTACCCCATAGGCTTCTCACTGAATTAAGCCACTTCGCCGGATCTTGATATCCCGGTAGTTCATTAATAGTGATAATAGTTTTAGTATATCGATAAGGATCAGCCATATTGTTCAAATCTTTTAGCTCAGGAGGATACACCATTATCATTTCTCGTTCTATTTCTTTTCCTCTTAATTTTGTACAGTTACGTAAAATATATAAAATATCTGCTGAAGGTTTATCTAAATATTGTTCCTGCAATCCGTCCTCATCACCTCCCCATATAGGGCAGTAGGAAGGATTAATTTCCTTAACTTTTGACCATAATGCAACAAAATTTTCTGGTTTCTTTTGAATCATACTATCAAGATCTTGCCATGCAGTTCGTAAACTTCCCCGAGTTAATGCTTTCTCTCCATATTTTCCTACAACATCCTGTTCTCCAGAATTCCAACAGTTTCTTGGGCTATGAAGAATAATTGTATGAACTGTCTCATTTTCTTGTTCTACTCCAGACCGTGCACCATTACTTTTACCACCTTTTTTTCCCCCACCATTATGCATAGCTTGGACTTGTGAAATAACTACCAGCGATGCTAATAATAATACACTTAATTTTTTCATTCCATTCCTTCTTATTTTAATTACACACCTTGCTTGCGAATTAATTATAATGGAATATTTACCTTTTACAACGATAAACAAAGAGAACAAGAAAATGCAGAAAAATAATATCTAGAGCTCTTTTAGAGCATTATAAATTTTTTCTTGTGCATCGATAGGCGAGTCATTCCGCTTGAAATATAGTGGTTTACCAAATGTGATCTTCACAGTTCCACGACTACGTGGCATCAGTTTATCATATGGAACCAACACATTTGCACCCTCTATTTTGACAGGAACAATAGGAACATCCATTTGTGTTGCAATTAAGCCAGCACCGGCCTTGAGTGGCAAGAGTTTTCCATCCAAGCTCATCTGCCCTTCTGGAAATATACCAACAGAATAACCTTGATCCAACATACTACCAATATTATTAAGTCCAGAATTAATATTACCCGAATCCGTACGTGGTAATGGAAATGCATTGGCACCTAATTCTGCTAGCCACGCTACTTTTGAAAAATGCTCATAAAGAACATCGTATGCTGCAGCAAAGCTAGTTTTAAGTCGCCATTTCCATGGTAATGCACGTAGCAATACAGCACCATCAATCACACTTGTATGATTTGGCATGAAAAGAACTGGACCTTTTAAGCCTTTAAGATTATCACGCCCTTTTACAGATAACTTCATAAAACTTTTGAATACAATAATCCCAATCCCATGAAAACCAGCACGTAAAATTCCAGCCCAAGTTGTACGGGGCCAATGCGCTAAGTTTGGCGGTTCTTCTACCGGCTCTTGTTTGTTAATTAATTCTTGCAATTCTTGAACAGTCATCTGTGGCGTAATACTTACTTCATTAAGTACAACTCCAAAGTCCTGTTCTATACGAGCAACAAGCTCAACTCGCATCAGCGAATCTATTTTTAAGTTGGCAACTAATTTAGTATTGTCGTTAATCTTATTGACATTCATACCTGTAATCTGTGCAAGCAATCTATGTAAACTTGATTTGTTTGCTGCAGATTCGGTCATTGTATTATTAGTTTGTTCCAGAATATGCTTTTTAACTTTTTCTTTTTGTACCTTACGTGTTGCTGATCGCGGAAAATCATCTTCTGGCCAGACAGACCAACCGGTAATTTGTTGATAAGATGCAAGTTCACTATTTGCTTTATCGATCAACATTTCAGTCTTACAGTCCTTACTTTCTGGATTTATTAATAATACTGCATGTATTTCCACCATACCATGTTCTTTTTCAATGCCAAGTACAGCGGAATCTTTAATACATTCCATTTTATTAAGAACTTGTTCAATATCTTCAGGAAAAACATTTTGGCCACCTGGACCAAGAATCATATATTTTGCTCTTCCCTTTAAATAAAGAAAACCATCTTCATCAAATTCACCGATATCTCCCGTCTTAAACCAACCATCCTTATCAAATACCTCTTTAGTTTTTTCAGGATTTTTATAATATCCCTGAAAAACATTATCACCTTTTATAAGAATCTCACTATCTTCACCAAGCTTAACTTGAACACCTGGTATCGGTTTGCCAACAGAACCAAGTCGATGAGAATCAAATGCATTACTCGTCACCACTGGTGATGTTTCTGTAAGACCATATCCTTGTAAAATTTGTATACCAACAGCGTCCCATGTTTGCTCCAATTCAGGATCTAAAGGTGCACCACCAGAAGCTATAGCCAACAATTTGCCCCCAAATAAATGTAACAATTTTCGAAAAATAATTTTGCGTGCAATCCAGTAATTACCTATACGTTTCGACATTGTTAGCATACGAGCAAATAGTGCTTGTTTACCTTGTTTTTCAACACCAGCTCGAACTCGAGACATCATAACATGCAAAAACTCTGGTACCGCAACCATAAGTGAAATATGATACTTATACATAAGTTCACGAATGGCTCCCAAAGAATGTGCATAAATAATTTGAGCACAATAGTGCTGTGGTAACAAAAAACCAATTGTTTGTTCATAAATATGGCTCAATGGCAAAATAGAAAGTAAACGTTCTTTATCCGCTCTTTTAAATGGAATAATTTCCAATAGCGCTGTCATATTTGAACTTATGTTTTTATGTGAAAGCATAACACCTTTAGGATCACCGGTTGTACCGGATGTATACATAATTAATACAAGATCATTTTCCTGTATTTTCGGTGCTTTAAAATCTTTGGGATCAAGATCTTTTATAAGCTCTTCTAAAAATTCGATATCATAGGCTTGAATATTTTTTGGTAACTCTTGTTTATAAAAAATATTCTTAAATAATATCTTCGATTCTGTCTGCAAAGCAGCGCGTTCTAACATTTGTGCTGTTGATTGAACATTAAGCGGGACCAATATTACACCTGATATAATACAACCCCAATATACAGCTCCCCAATATGGGGAATTAGGGGCAAGTAGCAATACAGCATCACCCTTCTTAATACCTTGTTTTTGTAAAAACAAAGCTACCTGACGTGCCATAGCATACAATTGTACATAGCTAATATTTTTTGTACGATATCCAAATTGCATTGAAAAAGCTATACGATCTCCACATTTTTCAGCATTCTTTGCAACCAGTTCACTGAGAATCATAACTTTCCTTGAGTATAAAGGTGGATACCGCCATGGCATAATCGCCATCGTGGCTAATACTTACATCTTGCCCTAGTATAGAATGTTGTATTTCCTGGCTCAAGAATTTGCAATAAGGTTTCCCATTTGGCTTATTAACAACCTCAATAGTCAACCAATTACCAGCAGAAATGCCAAGTGCTTTCATCACCGCTTCTTTAAGTGCAAAGCGTCCTGCTAATGATGCTGAAGAATAAGAAGATGCAAGCTCATGTTCAGTAAAAATTCGTACTAAAAGATATTCTTTACAATGTATCTTTTCTTCGAATTTTGATACTTGAACAATATCACATCCGATCCTTATGTCCACGAGCAACCGTTTCTTGCAAAAAAGGTTTAAACATATCTAATGTTATTATTTCTGCTTTAAGTAACAATGCTTGTCGTGCAGCATTATTAATAAGCGACTTCAATTGTGCAATATCATAGCCATCAGTCAACTCAGACAAACATTCAACTATCGACTCCTTATTGTCACCCATTGGCTTATTCTTACACAATGATCCAATTATAGCATACCGTTTTTCATAATCTGGCAATGTTAAATTAATATGAATATCAAAACGACCTGATGAAAGTAATGTTGGACTTAGTTGTTGTGGATAGCTCGTAGCACCAAAGACAATAATAGAATCATCTTCTCTAAACCCATCCATTTGTATGAGCAACTCTGAAAGTGTTTGTTGGTATTCCCCTCCTCGTTGACTAGCCGAGCCAATAACATCGATTTCATCAATAAAGATTAGTGCTTTACCCTGTGGATTTGACTCTTTTATTGCGCGTGCTCTCTCAAACAGCGTTCGCATTTTTTTGGCACCTATACCAAAATATTGCTCAACAAATTCAGTACCTGACATATAAAAAAGTTCACAACCAAGCTCTTGAGCTAATGCTCGCACAAGCGAAGTTTTACCACTACCATGCGGCCCTACAATAAGCACACCTTTTGGTGCAGCAATATCATAATATTCATAAACTTTTGGATTTTTAATAAAGTCATGTATTTCAATAATTTGATCTGGAATTTTACCTGCGAGGGCCTGAAATCCTTTTTTACCATTACCCATAGCACATGCTAAAGCATCAAGCTTCATCGTCGCATTTTCATCGCCACGATTTTGTAATGAATGCAACATATTATTAATGGCCTGAATAAAACAATCTTGAGTTACCGAATCAAGATCCGCATTAAGCGCTAAAAGGCCGGCATCTCGAGACATAAATTCTATATCTGCCGGTGTAAATCCCTCTGTATATTGACCAAGTACATCAAGATTAACATCATTAGCTAAATTATAATTTTTAGTATAAAGTTTCAAAATTTCAATACGCTTATCCAATTCTGGTAAACCAATACGAATGGTTGCATCAAATCTTCCTGGTCGAAGTAAAGCCTTATCAACCTTATCAATAAAATTGGTTGCACCAATAACAATGAATGATGGATTAGTATTGGCTTCTTCAACTTCAGCTAAAAGCGCATTGACTGTTCGTGAACTTTCAATATCATCACCATGCATCTTATCACGAGAGCCAATAGCATCGATTTCATCAATAAATAAAATAACTTTTCTACCTTGCCCTTTAGCAATAGCATCGCGTGCTTCTTGAAAGATTTCTCGTATACGCCGTGCACCAACACCCACAAATTGATCAACAAAATCAGAACCAATTGCACGAATAAAAATGCTATTGGTAACATCGGCTAATGACTTAACTAATGATGTTTTACCTGAACCTGGTGGGCCAACAAGTAAGAATGTAGTTGAGGGTATAATACCTAAATTATGAAACTTTTGTGGATTTTTAATGTACTCTAATAATTGATTTATTTTTGCTGGCATCTTACCAACATAAGCATCAGATGGCTTAACTTGTTGTGGTGCTACTAAAAGATAATTATTTCCATTAATTGTTATGTTTCCCAAACATGAGCTGCAGGTTATGAAACCTGCTAACCAAAGCTTCTTCATACTCAATCTCCCAACTGAAACCCTAAAATCCCTCTCAGGTTAGTATAGAAAGATCGGCATAGACAAACAATAATTATCTAAAATGCAAATTCTTATCGTTGTAAATATGGTGGAAGATAAGAGCTTACTTTACTCTCTTCTTTAATTTTTTGCTGTATTCCTAGTTTTTGCAAGGCAAACAAGAAATGTGCTTGTGTTATTGTGCGCCCTTCATGGGATTGCATTGCGGCCTTTGCAGCTTCATTGACCAAATTTTTCAAGTCGGCCGGAGTAAAGTTTTCAGTGACTTTAGCAATATCATTATATCTTACGTCAACATCCATTGGTTTATGCGCACAATAAAATTTAAGAATAGCTACACGTTTTTCAAGAGACGGCAAAGGCACTTCAATCGTAACATCAAACCGCCCTGGCCGTAAAAGCGCTGAATCCAAATTTTGAGGACAGTTGGTTGCTGCAATCACCATAATAGAATCGTCTTGTTCAAACCCTTCCATTTGCGCTAACAACTCTGTAACTGTTTGCCGTGCTTCCTGATGGCTCATATTATTACGTGATCCAATTGCATCAATTTCATCAATAAAGATAATTTTCTTTTTACCTGCCTTTTTACGTGCTTTATCAAAAAGTTCTCGTACACGTTTGGCGCCATTACCCACATAAATTTCTACAAATTCCGACCCTTTAACTGCGATAAACTCACAATTAGCTTCCTGTGCAAGAGCACGTGCAAGAGATGTTTTGCCAGTCCCAGGAAGACCTACCATTAAAATTCCTCTTGGCTCTTTTACACCATAATATTTATATTCTTCAGGATATTGTAAATAGTGAACAACATTAAGAATCTCTGATTCGATCTCGCCTGCTAAACCCTGAAAGCCCAAACCATGTGGCTTTTCCTCAGAAGTATTTTCTTGAAATGCAATATCAAGTGCATCAAGATTGATTGAGGTATTCTTTTCGCCTTGATTCTTACGATCACGCCAAATGAACTTAATAGCATTAATAAATTGCTTAAGTGTCAATGTATCTGTTTTTTCCAATAAAGCCACTGATGAAGCTTGATTGACCAACTCTTCCAGATCCGCAGGAGAAAAGTTATTTGTATGTTCTGCAATTTTGGTTATATCCACATCGGGAGCAAGTTTTTTATTTCTGCAATAATGTTTAAGAATAGCCTCTCGCTGTTCAGCATCAGGCATTGGAATTTCGATAACAGTAAACCTACCTGAACGCATAAGTGCTGGATCGACATTGCTAACAAAGTTAGTAGCTGCAACAACAATTACAGAATTATCATTTTCAATACCACTTATTTCTTTAAGCAATGCATTGATTGTTTGCTGTACTTCTGAATTTTGATATCCATCACCATTACGTTTACCAATAGCATCAATCTCATCAATAAAAAGAAATACTCGTTTTTTAGTTTGAGCAGCTAAAGCTCGTGCTTGTGCAAATGCAGTACGAACTTTACGAGCACCATTGCCAACCCATATTTCTACAAAATCTGCCCCACAAAAAGATAAAAATCCACCACCTATTTCCTGTGCTAAAGCACGTGCTGTTGAAGTTTTTCCCGTACCTGGTTCACCAATAAACAAAATTGCACTTGGAACCTTGATACCAGCCTTACGGTATTTTTCAGGATTTTTTAATGAATCAACAATAGTTTCAACCTCTTGTGGAACACCTCCAACAATATCCTTAAAACCATGTACTTTTTCGTTAGGATCAAATGAGACAGGCATTACTCGATCATCATCAAACATTCCACTAAAACTAGAAATATTATCTGACCAATACTCTGAAATATTTTGGCTTTGTTGCGCAGGACTTAATGATAATTTTGGTAAAAATTTCCACCCAAAACATGGTGATACTATAACCAATGAAAAGAGCAAAATTAAAGTTTTTATATGTATCATAGTTAAAGCCTTAAATAAGATTAATGATAACTCAATATATCAGTTTGGCAAGGTTTGACACAAAGTCAATCATTGTGCATATTTAGGAATATTGAAATAATTTCATATATAATTTTTAACTACATGTGGTAATCAAAATGGTCAGAAAAATAATTTTTCCTCTCTGCGCATTCATGGTCTTATTATATGCTAGCAGCGTACATCATCCAAAAGATCCTCGACAACTAAAAGAGTTGAAAAATATCACAACGGAACGCTCATATGATTTTGCTGCAACAACTGATTGTGATTATAATGAAACCATCGACAAAGTTACTTTACAAGTACGTAAAATTTTAGGACAAGAAAGTAAAAATATCTTTGGTCACAACCTTATTAAATGTGGCTGCCAACCATTACAACTTTTTATCTATAATAATACACCTGACACTGTCGTATGGCGCCCTTCCTATATAGATCTACCATTAGCATCACCTAAACAAGTTGCAAAAAAATTATCTCGCAGTATTCCAGTTTGGCTTACAGCTATAGCGTTCCCAATTTATTGGCTTGTCAGCCCATATCTAGCATTAATTGTGGGTCCTACAATGGCCTATTCAATATCAAAAAGCAACAAGAAAAAAACTAAAAAAATTCAATTTGATTCTCTCAATTATGAACCTTTAAGAATCCCGCCATACACACGAACCAGTAAATTCATCTTTATTGATCGTACTGAGTTCAAACGTGATTTCGAATTCAAAATCTTTAATGAAGATAAGAAAAAACTTATCAATTTTAAGGTTGAGTGCTAATCAACAATAGGTAAAACAAAACACTAGAATTTTTCCCTTTGGCTGATCACCTCTTAGCCTGAAAAGTTCTTTTGCAAATGTTTTGTTAAACGCTAATAATTACACACTCCTATCTAAACTTGATATGCATAACTTGTCTTTATTTATAAATTTTATGGCTAAAGCAACTTTACTTGCTATTAGGAAAAAAGTAAATTTACAAAGTTTTCACTTTATGCAAAAAACCATTTACATAAAGGCTTTTCCCATCGTATCTTCTCTGATTTGTATTGATTTATTTTTTTCTATGTCAGAAAATACGTGAGTTTTTTTCAAAAGATTTTGACCCCAATTTTGAATGGCTATCTTTTTTTATAATTTGTTCTTTTTTATCAAGAATTTTTAATAAAATTTTTAAAACATCTGATAGTCCCTCTAGGAGATAAAAGGCTTGAAATATGGGAAAAGTCAACTCTTTTAAAAAATTTTTTCCTTGTCATGCTAAGAGTTACCAAACCCACTGTGCATAATGATTACTATGAAATTCTCCTGCTTGGAGCAAGGAGAATTATACACTAAAAACTTACTATGAAAGTGGATATGAAACTGATTGAGAAAAAAAATATACAGATTGATAGAAGTATACTACTCATCACTGCATGGTTTACTTGTTTGTTTATGCGAACCAGCTTACAACACTGCGCAATAGATCCCTTTCCGGGATTTTTGTTGTTACTCAATCGACAATTTAATCAATTGAGTTGTTTCATTTTTATGTTAATGCAATTTTTTGTATTTGATTATATCAACGATGCAATTGGTGGTTGGACTTTAATAACTGCCATCAGTTATGCAAGCATAGCAGTTTATTTAAACTTTTATACACACAACAAGCGTATAACAATTGCACAATCAATTCTTTATACTGCTACAGCAGCTATCTGTTTTGATGCGATAACATTATGGATTGGACCTTTATATTTTGGGCAGCCAATCACTTCTGCACTGATAGGACAAATACCATTCACTATTGATCATGTAATACGTGCTTGTTTGTTTAATGTCGCTATCAAAGCAATATACGAACAAACTTCATGTATAAAAAATAAGCAAACCACTTAACCAAAAGAGTATAATATGGATCTTATTCAAAAAATAAGAAAGCGAGACTTTAGCATTGTCCGTTTTACTTCAAAAAAAATATCGGATGCTGTATTACAAGCATTTAAAAAAACAGGAGAAGGTAACGAAAACGAAGCTGATATCATTGCTGCTAAGGTGGTTGATGACCTCAATCAGTTATGTCTAGGACGTAGTGAATCACAAAGATCGACTGAATTTATTCCCGATGTTGAATCGGTACAGGATTTAGTAGAAGCGGAGCTTATTCTTGGTAGTTATGTTAAAACAGCTAAAGAATATATACTCTATCGAGAAAAACGTTCACAAATAAGAGAATCTGTTGGCACAATACCAAAACACGTCAAACAACTTGTTAAAAAAAGCAAAAAATTTTTTAGAAATTCATTAGCAGAATTCATTTATTATCGTACCTATGCTCGTTGGATTGATGAAGAAAATAGACGTGAAACATGGGCAGAAACTGTTGATCGTTATGTTAGTTTTATGCGTGAAAATTTAGGTGATAAGCTAACAGAAGAAGAATACAAAGAAATATATCAAAGCATTTTGCATCAAGAAGCAATGCCTTCAATGCGCCTATTGCAATTTGCTGGTTCAGCTGCACGTCGTTCCAATGTTTGTGCCTACAATTGTTCATTTATTGCGCCAACCAACCTGACAGACTTTGCTGAAATTCTCTATATTCTTATGTGCGGTTCAGGCATTGGTTTTTCTGTTGAAAAAGCTCGTATTAAAAAACTACCTGTTGTAAAAAAACAACGCAAAGACAAAATATTAACTCATGCTATTGAAGATAGTAAAGAAGGTTGGGCTGATGCTCTTACACTTGGTTTAACAACTTGGTATGATGGCGGAGATATTGATTTTGATTATTCAAAACTTCGTCCTGTTGGTGCACGACTTATAACAAGTGGTGGCAAAAGTTCTGGTCCAGAACCATTACGCCAATTATTACAATTTTCTCGGCAAATAATCCTTAATAAACAAAATGAACAATTATCTAGTTTGGAAATCCATGATATCATCTGCAAAATTGGGGAATGCGTAGTCGCTGGTGGCGTTCGTCGAAGTGCGCTTATTTCTCTTTCGGATTTGAGTGACGTTGAAATGCGTGATGCAAAAAAAGGACAATTTTACCTTAACCAACCTCAACGTTGTTTAGCCAATAATTCTGCAATTTATGAAGAACGACCTTCTGCAACCCACTTTCTTGAAGAATGGATTGCATTAATGAAAAGTGGTTCTGGTGAACGTGGTATTTTTAACCGTGGCGCAACGAATCAAACATTACCTGAACGTAGAAAGCGAGAAATCGATGGTACACCAATCACATGGGGAACTAATCCATGTGGTGAAATTATCTTGCGTTCTAAACAATTTTGTAATCTTTCTGAAGTAGTAGCACGAGCCGAAGATACGGAAAAAACTCTCATGAAAAAAATTAGAGTTGCTACTATCTTGGGAACTTATCAATCAACGTTAACCAACTTTCCATACATTTCTAAAGAATGGAAAAATAATTGCGAAGAAGAACGTCTTTTGGGCGTCTCTATTACTGGGCAGTGGGATTGTGCTTTAGCACGCCAGCCAGAAGTACTTGAGACTTTACAAAAAGAAGCTACTCGAATTAACAAATTGTATGCAAAAAGATTTGATATTCCAATGTCTGCGTGTATTACCTGTGTCAAACCATCTGGAACACTATCACAATTGGTAGATTGTTCTTCAGGTATGCATCCGCGTCATGCAAAATATTATATTCGTCGGGTTCGTATTTCTGCCACAGATTCTTTGTTTAAAATGCTCCGTGATCAAGGAGTTCCCTATCACCCAGAAGTTGGTCAGACACTAGATACAGCTACAACCTTTGTATTGGAATTTCCTGTTAAAGCCCCTCGAGGTGCCACATTTAAAGATGATATCTCTGCAGTAGAACAGCTAGAACATTGGAAGGCTGTTAAACAGTCATTTACCGATCATAACCCATCGGTAACTATATCTGTTGGTGATAATGAATGGATCAAAGTAAGTGACTGGGTCTATGAAAACTGGAATATTGTTGGTGGTCTTTCATTTCTGCCAAGAACGGATCATGTATACAAATTAGCACCGTATGAAGAAATAACTCGCGAACATTATTTTGAATTAGCAAAACGTTTTGAATATATTGATTTCTCAAAAATTGTAACCTATGAACGAGAAAATGATACTGATATTAAGCGTGAGTTTGCTTGCGTTGCTGGCAGCTGTGAAATATAATTAGCCTAAATCAAATTTAGGAGAATTAGTGAAAATAAAAACGTATTGTATTTTGGTTGGTCTCAGTATAATAGTATATTCCGATACTATAGAAGCTAAATGGCCACGTTGGATTAAGGAAATAGGAAAATTAATTCAACAACCAACAGCACAAGATACCTGTCCTCCTGCAATTGAAGGTGCAATAACCGATAATATAACAGCGAGGCTTAAAGAGCGTTTGGGACAGCCGGATAAAAATACTATTGATGATGCCAGCTGTCTCAATAAAACAAATGTATTTGCTATTGTTCAGCCAACAAAAGAAAGCCAAATTAAAGAAGTGATCAACTTTGCTCGTGCTCATGACAAGCATATATCTATTGCCGCGGTACGTCATAGCATGGGGGGACAAACCTTCTATCCAGATAGCATCATTATAGACATGACCAAATACAATAAAATGCTCTCTTTAGATCATGTAAAAAAAATAGCACACGTACAATCTGGTATTACTTGGGCAACCATACAAGATCATGTAGATGATTATAATCTTTCTATACGAGCTATGCAGTCAACAAATATATTTAGCGTTGGTGGTTCAATGTCTGTTAATGCACATGGTATGGATCATAAGGCTGGTTCTGTTGCACAAACGGTACTGGCATTTCGTATCATGATGGCAGATGGTTCTGTAAAAAATGTAACACAAGCCAACGACCCTGAATTATTTGAGTTAGTACTCGGTGGTTATGGCCTGTTTGGCATCATCTTGGATGCCCAGATAGGATTAACAGAAAACGTTGCATATATGCCAAAAATTAAATTCGTAAAAACAACACTATTAGCTCAGAATCTCAATAACATATTAGGTAATCCAAATATTGGTATTTTCTATGCACATCTATCTACATCACCATACTCTATGCTTAACGATGCATTATTATATCAATATGAATTTCAAACATTTACTTCTAAAATCCCCCATCTTGGCCAAGCAAGACACACTCGATTTAAACGTTTAATACTAAATTTAGCAAAAAAGCGTGAATATGGTCGTCATTTAAAATGGTTTTTAGAAAAACATATTGAACGATTTATGCAGCAATGTAAACATCCAATCCTCAAGTATAAATGTCTTATATCCCGTAATGAATTGATGAATGATTCAGTTCCGTATCTTCAACATGCACTCTTAAATAGTGTTGATATCTTACAAGAATACTTTATTCCAGCCAAAAATTTAGATAATTTTATCAATGTTCTCAGACAGCTTGTTAGGCAATATAATATCAATCTTCTTAATGTTTCCATTCGTATCGTTCATAAAGAAGATATATTTTTAAATTATGCACCAACTCCACGTGTTGCAGTAGTGCTCTACTTTAATCAAAAACGCAATGATAGTGACGTAAAAAAAATTACAACATTTACACAAGCATTAATCAATAGCACCTTAAAACTTAATGGTACTTTCTTCTTGCCATATCAGTTATATTACACAAGAAATCAACTTAAGCATTCATATCCAATGATTGATAAGTTCTTTGCATTTAAAAGAAAGTATGATCCAAACTTGTTATTTATGAATGAGTTTTATTCCAAATATGCTGAATAATAAGGATAATTTTGAAACAGTTTTTATTTTTGGGGCTTTTTCTTCTGATTGTGGGAGTAAGTATTATAATGTTGTTATCAAAAAACAAAACCGAAACAGCCTTATTTGCTGGTGGTTGCTTCTGGTGTTCCCAGGCTGCTTTTGAAAATTTGGATGGAGTGAAAGGGGTTGTAGGTTATGCAGGAGGGACGGGTGAAAATCCCACCTATCAGGATTATGCTAAAAAAGGTTACGTAGAAGCTTTTAAAATAACCTATGATCCCAAAAAAGTTTCATACAAAAAGTTACTTGATCTTTTTTGGATGAATATAGATCCTACGGACAAGAAAGGACAATTTGCAGATAGAGGCCCACAGTACAAATCTATCATTTTTTATTTTAACAAAAATCAAAAAGAAGAAGCCTTACAATCTAAAAAACAGCTTGAAAATTCAGGAAAATTTTCAAATCCTATTGTAACAGAGATTATCAAAGCATCTACTTTTTATGATGCAGAAGATTACCATAAAGATTTTTATAAAAAAAATCCTATCAAATATGAGCAATATCACAATGCTTCTGGACGCAATGAATTTTTCAAAAAAGTATGGGAAAATACAAAAAACGAATATATTAAACCATCTGATGAAGAATTAAAAAAAATATTAACTCCGTTACAATATTCGGTAACGCAAGAAAACAAGACCGAACCTCCTTTCAAAAATAAATACTGGGACAATAAGGAGGAAGGTATTTATGTTGATGTGGTTTCTGGCGAGCCTTTGTTTAGCTCAAAAGACAAGTTTACGTCAAATTCTGGTTGGCCAGCCTTTACTAAGCCTATAAAAGAAGAGTCTATAGTTAAAAAAGAGGACAAAAGTTTAAAGACTGTTCGTACAGAAGTAAGAAGCAAAAAAGCAGATTCACATTTGGGGCATGTGTTTCAGGGTGGTCCAGCACCAACAGGACTACACTACTGTATAAATTCAGCAGCATTAAAATTTATACCCGTCAAAGATTTGGAAAAGGAATAGTCTCATTATTGGTGTCACCCTACGGCTGCTATTCAATGCCATAGCCATATTCAGGTGTACAGCGCTTAAAGAAAAAGGTACGTGTCATCAAGCAGCTCAAACAGAAGTTGCTTTTAAAAAGTAAGACAGTATTTTGCAATATGCCACTCACTTACAGATTGCATAAGGCCTTAAGGCTGTACTCCACACCGTTTATCACCAGGTAAGCATTGCTGAGCACGAAAGATCATTTTAGTAAAACTATATCCTGGAGCATTATCCTTACAATATTGTATAAAGTAATTTTCTTTCATCTGTGAAGTCTCCATAGTAACATGGAATTCCTTTTGGTCGTCACCTTTTTTGCAAACTATAGTGATTGGCATCGGTAGCGCCAAAACCTCTACAACAACTAGGCTAATAGCAAAGAGAGATATGAGTATTTTCATAGAAAACCTCCTTTTCAAAATTATATAAGCATCCTTTTACTAAAACTCAATGGTTGCTGTTTATGAGTATGAAACATATCTCAGTGAGTTTGAAAATAAGTAAGTGTGAAGAATGTTATTTTCAATATGTCGTTTGAAAAAATTATAGAGTCAACCATTTATCGTGATTGACTCTATTTCATTAAAATAACCGATTAAATATCTTATGTACCAAATGGAAATGTTTCAGGAGCATCTTCTCCCGATTCCCATTTAGTAGAACGTTCTAACGGTTTTAATGCATGGCTAGTATCATAGTCAACGACTCCCCCTAAAGGAGGGAGCTTGCAGCTTATGTAGTGAACCAGTACAAAAGATTGCTTTCTTTCTTAAGATCTAGCAAACTTAAAAAATACTTATATTTTTTAAAAACATACAATTGTAATATGATATTAAAAAGACTATACCTATTTCTAGTTATAACCTTCTACGTTTGTTGTTCAACAGCAATTGATCTATCTCTAGCAATGCAACCACAATTAAGTGCTTTGTTGGATAATATGAAGTTATATAAGCTTGACTCAGAAGGAAACCCATCTATTCATGCCGGTGATATATATGAACATTCAATCTGGACTTATTATGCAATGGTAGAATTATTTGAAACCAACTCTTTATATGTACAAGGGCTTCATTTGAGTATAAGAGAAAAAGAAGTGGTATGTTTAGCCGCACTTTTGCATGATATTGGAAAAATTGGACGTAAAAATTTATTTGATAAAACACATCCCAGATTGCATTATGATATAATCAAAAATGATGATGGATCTATACAGAAAATTATTTATTACCAAGATCATCAAGAACATACTTATATCAGTTTTAAATATGCAGCACAGCCATTATTAAGGCCCAATGATCCCAATATCGAAACATGTTTTTGTATAAATCAGAAAACCGGGCAACTTTATCCATTCAATATAAACTTACTCTATAAAGAATTATGCCTTACAATACAAGAACAACAAATATTTACTATCCTACTCGGTATGCATTATGAATTTGGCAACCTTAAGCATAACAAAATAGAAATACCTGAATTTTTTCAAATGCTCCAGAATTTTGTGACCATAGTTAACTATAATAATGGAGTTATCGATGAAAATATCCTCAGACTTTCAATTTTAATTCAAGTTGCAGATGTCAAAGGTCTCGTTCCTGTTATTCCACGAAAAACCCCACTTTTTCCTGAAGAAAAATTCTGTTGCTCTGTACATCCTGTTAAATTTGACAATCCATTTCAAGCATTTGATTATGTATCTGAAACAAGTAACGGTATCCAATCTATGCATAAGCTCATGGACTATTATAAAACAACACCACCCAATTAATATTTATTAAGCTTAAGATCAGGTCCCAAATGGAAATGTTTCAGGATCATCTTTTTCCGATTCCCATTTAGTAGAGCATTCTAACGGTTTTAATGCATGGTTAGTATCATAGTCAACGACTCCCCCTAAAGGAGGGAGCTTGCAGCTAAGGAATTAACTTGCTGCAATAGGCCCGATGCATAGCTATTGGCCCTACACCATATATTTTTTATATTTCGAGAAGCATTAAGATCCGCATTAAGTTGTAAACCACACGAACATACATTCGAGCTGAAGTACGGGGTATCCAGATCATAAGGAGATTGTTCAATGAATAAAAGTTCTTAAAAACACTGCTCATTAATTTTTCATATAACTAAGGCAATATACCAAAAAAAATTAGGGCCGAGATTGTAGCAAATCACCAACTTTTAAAGCTAAACAACTCATATTAGATGCAAACAACATAGCCGTCATTGCTCTATTGCATCTCAAGTGTCTACGAACGTATTGGGCACCTATAAATAAGCCTGCACTATGTGCCGCAAAATTTACTTCTGGCATACTGCTATTCCAGCCATCAGATCGCACTTGACACATTAGACTACCAACAAATGGGACAAAACCCTCACCGCCACTTATTACTGTAAGTCTGAGAATTTCTTTTTGTTCTACTGGTATAGATATAAGTAAATGTGGAATGTAGAAAAAAGTTAATAAAATTAATTTAAACTTCATATATTTTTTAATTAAAATTCTGATCAAAATTGATTTCAAACTCCGCTGTATCAAGTTTCTCTCGTACCATGGTTCCACCATTTTTGGTATAAAATTTGATAAGCTGTGGCAACGTACTGTGAGTTAGAGTTGCAACATAAGGATCTGCCGTCCACTCCATTTTTTTGTGTCCGATTTGTTTTAATGCCAGACAAGCACTTTGAAACAAAGCTGTTCCAATTCCTTTACCATGAACGGCTGTTTTCAACTGATTAAGCACCATAGTGCCTCTATTGAAATCCCATGTAGCTACTAATTTACCGTAGTCATTAAAAGTTTTACATTCAGGAGCTACACAATTCAACTTACAACCTGTTGCATTTGCGTAGCCTTCAATTATTAAATTATTACTGTGTACAATTAAACCTGTTTCTTTATATACAGTAATAGTATCTTCAGATAAGCTCCATATGCTGCCTACCATAAAAATCCCAATAACTATGCTAACTATCTTTAATATATTTTTCGCTAACAATTGTAACAACATTTTAAGCTGACAATACCTGTAAACGATCAGCCGGTGTTGGATGTGTACGCAACCATTTAATTTTATTGATATAACCATGAATACGAACATTTAATGGCTGACCTTCTGCTAACCATGCGTCTTCTAGTTTTTGCATAAATGTACAAAGTTCTTGTAACCCTTTATAATTACCTGTTACATTGAAAGCCTTCTTATCAGCATCATATTCTAATGATCGAGAATAAGCTTGTGCAAGTAATTTTTGTACAATTACTGTTGCTATTATTAAAGATTTTTTCTTGATAGCACGAGTAGGAATAAGTAAATTTTTGATACCTTCAGTTTTTAAAAAATAACCATAAGCCATATAGACAGGTATAGAAGTTAAAACACTAGCGGTTATTTTTTTTAATTCCACCTTTTGCGCAACATGTCCTAACTCATGTGCAATAGTAAATTCAGCACTATCTTTAGATGAGTTATACAAAAATGACGGTCCTAAAAGAATCATTTTACCGCCAGCAACACAATTAACAAATTTCAAATCATGTGTAATATATATTTTTGGAATATCAATACCAAGTTTTATACATACCTTTTTAACGAATGCATATAATTCAGGCGCATTGTCTTGTGTTACAGAAGAAAAATTAAAATTAGTACAAGCATATGCCACCATCATTTGCTTAACACCCTTAACTACAATAGTGTTAATCATGGCATTTATAAAATTATCCATTGGAAGAAAAACAGGATCATGTAAATTAATAGGAGATCGCTCTGATTTTATTACTTGAGCGGCTTCTTTAAAATAAACATTATTTTCTTTTTCTTCGGCTTCTTGCTCAATAGAAACGTTTTGCTGTGTTTCAGCACAAACTGAACCTATTGCTATTAAAGCAATATATAGCAAATTTTTAAGAAACTTTTTCATTTTATTTCCTCATGCATTCTGTTTATGTAAAACAACCTATTTTACAGCATTTTTAGTTCATTAATAGTATAATTGAATTTATAAAAAAAACAATTATACTACCTTTAAATAAGGGCTACTGCAAATTAAACTTAATCTTATTTAACACTTAAATATATAATTAATCTATTTTATATAGCTTTACTAAAAATATCATCTGTAATTACACAAAAAAAGGACCCGAGATTTCTCTCGAGTCCTTTAATTAAATCTGGCAGTATCTACTTTCCCGGGCCGTCTCCAGCCAAGTATCATCAACGCTGTAGACTTTACTTCCGTATTCGGAATGGGAACGGGTGTTTCCCTACAGCTATACCCACCAGAAAATTTCATGCGTTCATAAGAACGACTTATAAATTTTTCTTGTGATTGAATGTTTATATCTTTTATTCTTTGTGAAAACTAATTACCACAATATCAATAATCAATTAGAGTGATTAAAACTCTCGACCTATTAGTACTGGTTAGCTTAATGCATTACTGCACTTACACACCCAGCCTATCAACCTTGTAGTCTTCAAGGGGTCTTACTATGTAACAATGCCACTTGTTATCGAACCGAAGTTCTCAAACTCATTTTATTGCTACGGGGTATCTAATCTTGAGACGAGTTTCCCGCTTAGATGCTTTCAGCGGTTATCTCTTATAAGCCTAGCTACCCAGCGTTGCTTTTGGTAAACAACTGGTACACCAGAGGCTTACTCATTCCGGTCCTCTCGTACTAGGAACAAGCTCTCTCAAATACCCTACGCCCACGATGGATAAGGACCGAACTGTCTTACGACGTTCTGAACCCAGCTCGCGTACCGCTTTAATTGGCGAACAGCCAAACCCTTGGAACCTTCTCCAGCTCCAGGATGCGATGAGCCGACATCGAGGTGCCAAACCTCCTCGTCGATATGGACTCTCAGAGGAGATAAGCCTGTTATCCCCGGCGTACCTTTTATCCGTTGAGCGATGGCCCTTCCATTCGGAACCACCGGATCACTAAGTCCTACTTTCGTACCTGCTCGACCTGTATGTCTCGCAGTTAAGCTTCCTTCTGCCTTTACGCTCTTCCGACGATTTCTATTCGTCATGAGGAAACCTTAGAACACCTCCGTTACAATTTAGGAGGCGACCACCCCAGTCAAACTACCCACCAGACACTGTCCTTTGCCCGGATCACGGGTATTCAAAGTTAGAAATTCAAACATATAAGGGCGGTATTTCAAGGACGACTCCACTGCAGCTAGCGCCACAGTATCAAAGTCTCCCGCCTATCCTACACAAACACACCCAAAAATCAATGTCAAGTTATAGTAAAGGTGCACGGGGTCTTTCCGTCCTATCGCGGGTAACAAGCATTTTCACTTGTACTACAATTTCACTGAGTCTATCATCAAGACAGTGCCCAACTCGTTACGCCATTCATGCGCGTCGGAATTTACCCGACAAGGTATTTCGCTACCTTAGGACCGTTCATTCATGTTACTCCTTTAAACACGCTATGTATTTAAAGGGGTGAGTACTTTCATACTCACTCTCTATGTCGCCATAGAGATCGGACTGTATCATCTCAATCTAAAAAAGTATGTGATTGAGTTTGGCGTACTAGTCTCTGAGGATTCTTTAACATAGTTTAGATAGAATCTCTTCATCACTAAACTTACGTTTACCACCACCATTCATATTATTCCTCAAATGAAGAATCTTTTGAATATTAGGCGTCGATCGTGGATTATCGCTAGTTAGAATGTCCAAAATTTGACAAAATTTTGAAAAATCATTCTGTTTTTTAGCTGAAAGAAAAGGGTATAGCTTAAAAAATGGTACAATATGATCAAGAATAGTTTGTAAAGTATTTACTTCGAAATACCAAACACCATCAGATCTTGATCTCATCGTTCCACATTGTAAGTATTTTTTAAATACATCCAAGATTACTTTATCTTTGTTAGAAATGTTAAAGCAAGCTGAAACTTTCCAACAATTTTTATAATCTTTTCTGTATCTGAAAGACACATTAAAGCTTCCTTCTCCATCAGTAAAACCAGCTAAATAATATCCGATTGACTTTGGCACACGATTAGGATCATAAATCATACTAGTTCCTAAAAAGTTAAAGCCTTTCCTGCTGATTGCCTCTACCTAACACATTTTCACTGCCATTTACATGACGAGTAGTGCAGGATCAAGCGAGGTGTTCCAGCATATAGCCAAATTTTACAAC
>METK01000005.1:0-17500 GCA_001771315.1 candidate division TM6 bacterium RIFCSPHIGHO2_12_FULL_36_22 | reverse complement strand
CCCTCAGTAAGCTTATCTAGAGCATATCGAGGAGAACCATAGTAGTTATCATAGACATCGGACCACTCTAAAAAGAAATTTTGTGCTATTTTAGCCTCAAATTCATCCTTAGTAAGAAAATAGTAGGATTTACCATTAATTTCACCGTTACGAGGCTTTTTAGTGGTATATGTAACAACCTGTTCAATTTTTTCATTTTGACCTTTTTCAGACAAAATAGCATTAACCAGGGTAGTTTTACCCGTTCCCGAAGGGGCTGAAATTACAAATAATGTACCTTTATGTTTCTTCATAGGTATTATTCTATCGCAAAAGCCCGAGTATGACCATATTCATAAAATACCTCTTAGTCTCTATAAAAACACTGACGCATCTATCGAACGTCTATATTCTATATCTCGCCTATATAATGTGGTTGGCCTAATTCTAGTGTGAAAAACTTACTTATGCTATACTAAAAGAAATAAATTAATTATAGGAAAAAAACAAATGCTCATAGATGATTTACGTCAACAGCTCAAAGATCGAGAGCCTGATATTCAGACTATTAAAACATTTTGGGCAAATGCTAAGATTGATCCTGAATTTGAAAAATTATCTGCCATAGAAAGCCAAGAAGATTTTTGGAAAAATCCAGATCAGATAACAATATCTAAAAGACTTGCTGTTCTTAAACAACAACGTGAAGCATATCAAAGTGTAGTTTCTGGTTATAATGACGCTCTTGAATTGTTAGATCTCTTTGAAGAAGATGAAACTGAACTAAAAAAGATGGCCCCGGATATTGGTCAATTGTGTCGCAATATCAGCAAATTTAAAATTGAACTTCTTTTAAAAAATCCTGAAGACAAAAATGCATGCTTTTTGAGCATCAATGCTGGAGCTGGTGGCACTGAATCACAAGACTGGGCTAGCATACTTCTACGTATGTACATGCGTTTTTGTGAACGCGAGCGTTTAAAAGTGGATATTATTGATTACCAAGCTGGCGAAGAAGCTGGTATTAAATCTGCTACCTTATATGTGGCAGGTAAAAATGCATACGGATTGTTGAAAGCAGAAAATGGTGTTCATCGTTTAGTAAGAATATCTCCTTTTGATTCAAATAAACGAAGACATACTTCTTTTTCAAGTATTTCTGTTACACCAGAACTTCCGGAGCTTGAACTTGCTCCAATTGAACAAAAAGATTTACGAATTGATACTTATCGTTCAAGCGGTGCTGGTGGACAGCATGTTAACAAAACTGATTCAGCAGTGCGCATTACACACCTACCAACAAATATTGTAGTACAATGCCAAAACCAACGTTCACAGATACAAAACCGAGAAACTGCAATGAAAATGCTGCGAGCCAAGCTTGCGCAAAGACAACAGGAAGAAGAAGAAGCCAAAACAAACAAAGATAATGCCGAAAAGAAAAAGATTGAATGGGGATCTCAAATTCGTTCTTACGTTCTTCATCCATACAAAATGGTCAAAGACCATAGAACAGATTATGAATCTCCACAACCAGATCTTGTACTTGATGGAGATCTCATTGATTTCATTGAACAGTATCTAATTCAATAATTGATACAATAAAAAATACATAAATAAATACAAAACAAGGAAAATAATAAATGCAAATAACTTACTTAATATTCTCATTATTGCTTATCAGCACATCAGTGCTTGCTGTTGATAATAACGATGCACCACCATTGATAAAACTAAAACCAATCGAACGTTCAATAGAAAACATTGGTGAGTTAAATTTACCGCTCCCGCCTGTCAATACAACACATCAACACAATCATATATTATATTTATCTAATAAAAATTCATCTGGTACGCTTCAAACTAATCCATTTACCAACAATAAACCTCAGCAATAATAAAACATCGCCATTTTATTAATAATACACCAAAATTATATTTTACTTTGGCTGAAATAGGATGATCTTTTCTCCGCCGAGCTGAAACACGGGGTATCCAAATCATAAAACTAATGAAGAGATCGTACTATCATCCATAAAGAATTTGAGGCAAATACACCCGACCAAAACGGATACCATCGTTCTTTATTTTTACTTATTAACGAAAATAATCCTCCAATTATAAGGCCTAAAGAAACATTAAGTGGCATCAATAAGCCTCCGAGCACCAACATGGGATTAATTTTACAATAATATAGGAAGTAACCGTATACCATCCCAACAAAAAGTGCATACATATCAAAATGATGAACACCAATTAAAAGTGCTCGTGCTTGCGCTCGCTGTGCAAACAAATCAGCAGAGCCTAATCCAAAACCGTTAATTAACAACCAAAAAATAATTCCTACACTAAAACTACTTATCATCAGTCCTAATAATTGATATCTGCGCATACTGCTTCGAGATATGTAAGCTAATTGCGCAAGCTTACGTCCAAACATAACATCTGTTGCTACGCCCGCAGCTATTTCAACAAACGTCGCTATAAATACAAGTCCCACATAATCAACTTTAAATAAAAATATTGCTGGTACCATCACAAACGTGGCAAAACGACCCAAAAGCGCTAATCCCGTTCGTCCTGCAATCATAACAACCTGGTAAGCACAAATAAGTGTAAAAAAGATAAGATATATAAACATAAGTATCGAAAAATGAAACTGCCGTAAAAAAAGAAACGATATTATCAATATAAAGATCAATAATTTTAAATTATATCTATCAACAAATCCTTGAGTACAAAATTTATTGCTGATACATAAAGCCTTACAACCATCCAAACAAGACTTAAATAAAATTTTAGGAAAATAAATCATAGACTGTATAACTGTCATAACTACCATCCCACTACAAAATGCTAAAAGATAGTCCATATTAGAAAGGTGGCAAAATCCTAACGCTTTAATAGGATCCATAAAAAATATCTTTGAAAAAACTCCAATTAAAAGTGGCATTGCAATAATATGGCCCGTAACAAAACCTATTGCCCAAAAACTTGGAAACAAATCAAACTGCACTAATGGTGTCTGAAAAAATGGCACACCATTAATAACTCCCAATGAATATGAATTACACAAAACAACGGAGCGAGCAATCAATCCGTTATAACTAAATATACCATCTTGTAAAACACAAAGGATAAGTGTACTCAAAAAACCTATAAACATTTCATAGGCTCTTTTTATTTGATCTTGAGCATGCAACATACGATAAACTAATTGAGCGATAGGAAATTCTAAATTATGCTTAACCAACCATCTATCCTCAAAGGCATCCGCTATCCAAAAACCGTATAAACCCCCCGATAGAGAAAGCCCTGTTATAATGGCCACAAAAAGCTCCGGCTTTACCATCCAAGCAAGAAATAGCTCTCTTTTAAGAAAATATAAGGTAGGCAGGGAAAAAGCTAATGCAGTAGCCAAAATACCCCCAATAGACGCACTGGATACTATGAGAAAGACCAAAGGAGCCAAATTATGGATAGGTAAAGTAAAAAATATCCTTAATAGCAATGTTACAGCTAAAACCAGAGTAGAGGCAATCCAGGGACCTATAGGAGTCGCCATACCAATATAACTCATTATTGCAGTAGCTACTATAGAAAATAGAATACTCAGTACAATACCAATAACTCTTACCATAGAGCTTATTCGCCCCTCGTCCTTTTTGAATTAGGATCTTTTTCACTATAACAAAAATTAAGCCAAGGTAAAATCAAGCTTAAAGCACTTGTTGACATATTTGACTACTCTGCAATAATAAAATTAAGGGGTTTGAGTAGTTTTCGATATTGAATTATATACAAAGATAGGGAATGTATATGTATTATGATAAAGAATTGTCAGTGCTAGAACCATCAAGTTATCCATCTATTTCTATCGCCAATAAAAATGATAATCTATCTTCTTCGATCATAGTTATCAATGGTGATTCTCCTGTCTTACAAAATAAAATTGCACATGAGTTGCAAAATCTTTTTTCAAAAAAGTTTGTTCATATCAATATTTACCAAAAATTAGCGCAATCTAATACACAACATCCCCTTTCTGCCACCGAACTTACACAATCTTTGAATAATATTCATAAAGAGATTATCTCTTTAGCACACAATGGCAACAATCTAATTATTAGCCACAATTCTATTTTTGCTTCTGAACAATCCAGTTTGTACAAATCACTAAAGCGATTCTCTCCATACTGGGTAGATCTTGAAAACAAGAAAACAACTGAAGCCCCATTAAATCTTCATTTGAATATAAATAGATTGAGCGTAACGCAAGCAACATTCATGATTTACAACTCTCTTATTGTACATTTGCAACAATAAGATATCGATTCACTTAAATGTTTCTTGACCATAACAGTTATTTTATGGCATTATTTAATAAAAATAACACTATAAAAAATTCTGATTTAGGAAATATATGAAAAAATTAATAATGTTATCGATAACGCTATTTTCTCTTAATGTTGCTTTTGGTGTTGAAGAAAACATTTACAATTTATCTGAGATCAGAGAAGAAATTAACAATTTATCTGTAGCAGAGCAATTTTACAATAACGCTCAAGAAGCACTTGATGCAACTGCCCCAGAAGGATCCGTTACTGCTGAAGTAGAAATTGCAGTCTTAACTGAAATCGAAAATACGCTGCGACGAGCATTACGAAATATAACTCCTTATGATGATCCTTCACTGCAACATACAGTTCGTAGAACAATAAATAACGTAATAAGACGTAGAAACAGAATTGATCCAGAGCACCAAGAAAGACTTGAATGTCTTCGTGAGAGTAGCAGGCACTTACAAGCTAAATTTGGACTTACTTCGCGAAATAGGGCTTTTCTCAATAGATAAGAACAACAAAATAAAATATTATTCGTAAACTCGCGCAACACTCGTGATCATTCTTTTTGTTTATTAACAATCATTGTATGGTATTAATATTTTAATTTGCTCTTACCATTGATGTTAAATAAAATATATTGAATAAAAGGCTCTAAGACAACTAAATAAACTTCTAAAATAACAGCAAATCATGACCTATAAATTCATAATACTCACAACTTTTTCATTAATAACAATATCTTCATATTCGGTTCCAGATAAACAAATTCTCGATAATACGGCGCGATATCGGATTTGGCTAATCATCCAAGAGCAAAAATATAAAACTCAGCTCAATATTTTACACCATGAATCTATTTCTTCTAGAAGTCAAAATGGTAAAGAATTAGCTAAAACATGCCTAGAACTAAGTCAACAAATACATACACAACACATGGCCCTCTTTCGAAAACTACCTGGCGAAGGACACGAATTTAAAAATGGACTTTATTATTTGATCATGGAAAATCCAGACGAAATGTTACAATTTTTAGAGGCTTTTGATAAAAGTATGCCTCCAAATACACCTACCAATAGCTTATCGGATCTAGAATCTGCACTAAATATAGCAGCTACATTGAAAAAAAATTCTTCAAATATGTTCCGAACTTCATGAATTATTTATTTTCTGTATTTATTATAATTTCTCTTATTCCACTTTCATTATTTTCCATGGAAGAACTTTCTGATAAAGAAAAAGTACAAATTAAATTATGGAATAATTGTATAGATACCTTAAACCAAGATCATCAACAATCAATGGAATCATATAAAAATTCACTCATAAATTGTATGGACTTAACGGAGTCGGAAGAAATAATAGAATTTATGGAATTGGAAAATTACCTACACCATCAAACAGGAAAATATCTAATTGAAGTAGCTATGATGAACCTAAAGTCTGATCACGATATAGAATATCTAACTTGGCTACAAAATAAAACTATAAGTGATGCAAAACAGGTACTACTTTTATCCAAAGTTGCTAAAGAATTAGAACCACTAGCTTTACTCTCTGAAGAAGAACAACTTGAAAGACTTTATCAAAAAATGAATGCTATCACACTAACATTAGAAGAAAAAAAAGAACAATACGATTCTCCAAATCAATCTAATTAAAACGATGTTGGTAAATCTTTGCCTGCCAAAAAGTGAAAATGTAGATGAAATACCCGTTGACCAGCTTCACTGCCATTATTAGCAAGTAATCGAAATGGAATATCACCTTTTTGTTTAGATAAAGCTTGTGCAACAAGTAACATATTGCCGGCAAGCTTAAACTCTGTTTGTTCAAATGAACGAATATCAGGGATATGTTTCTTTGGAATAATAAGATAATGAATGGGTGCTTTTGGAGCAATATCTTCCAAGACAATTATATCATCTGTTTCTAATATCGGTTTGCTCGGTATATCACCAGCAATAATTTTACAAAAAATACAGTCTTGCATCATCACTCCAATAAAATTTGGTGCCAAGGGTCGGACTCGAACCGACACGGTGTTGCCACCGCGGGATTTTGAATCCCGTGCGTCTACCAATTTCGCCACCCTGGCACTCTCATCTAAAAAAATACCCGAGAAAGGCTATTTCGTCAATAAGAAACCTAAAAAGAAACTGCTTTACATCTAATAAATTTCTTTCTATGATGATTAAATGAGATCTTATCTGTAATAAACAAAGATTAAACTTGTTGGTACATAAAGATATCTGTAATAGTGCAGATAGGAACTCGGAGCTCTATTGCTCCAATTTAGAGGTTTATAAAATATCAAAAATTAAGAGTATCTATTATGAAAAAAATACTATTATTCAGTCTCATACTAACCATACCAACGATGAATGCAATGAATGACTCCCGAAGAAATAGTATAGACAGTATAAATTTTCAAATGAGTGACGGTGAAGAGATTAAGGAACGTAGACCTTGGCAAGAACCAATCTTAAGTAAACCCTCTATAAAAAAATTCACTCCTGACCAACAAAAATTATCCTTAGAAAAAAATTCCTATGATCCATTTCAAGCAGCTTATGAACTATGGGATACAAAATTAGGTGAAAATGTCATAGAACAAGCATTCTCTGAATGGAGTCATACAAATCACAAACCACAAGAAAACTACTTGTACGAACATCCATATAAGACTCTTGAGGAATTAGTTTGTGGTTTTGTATTGGTGCATCGTAACTATGTTTCTGATATGGAAAAACCACCCTGCAAGAAGAATGCTACAGAACCTTCAGAAAGTTTGCTTCATTTTGCTGTACGTAGTGGTGCAGAGAAATTAATTACTACTTATAAATTTTCAAGAGAAGATATACTTGAACGTTGTGACCGCAGAGGAGAATCTGTGCTGGCTCTTGCTTTTAGTAAAGCGCAACAAGTTAATACTCAAGGCTCACCAGCAGATAAATTAACAGCTTTCAATATTTTAAACTATCTACAACGAGAATTAAATGCATCTGCTTCAGATCTCGATCTTCTCTTTGGACCACCTTCACACTAGTTCTACCCCAATTGTGCGCTCATAATATCTGGCATACTCAATAATGGTACATATACTGATATAACCAATACCGCTATGGATATTCCAAGGAATAACATTAATGTTGGTTGAATGATCATCAGCAATGTTGATAACTGTCGCTGGCTTTTATCAAAATAGATATATGATAACTCAGAACAAACAGCACTCAAACTACTAGTCTCCTCGCCAACATGAATCAATGCTAGCGCCTGATGATCAACAGCGCTACCCATTGCAATAACTAATGATTCACTCAATGAATACCCATTTTCAATCAAGGAACTAACTTGGGAAAGTTGATGCATGATAATAGTATTATCAATGGTTAATAACGCAATTTCGGTTGCCTTAAGCAACGGAATGCCGCTGGCACACAACGCACTCAATGCTTGAAAATAATAGGAATATGCATACTGTCTTACAATTTTTTGGTATAGAGGAATATACAAAACAACCTTATCACGTAATACCTTCCAACGATCACGAGCAAAAAAGGAATAACAGCTACATGCTCCCCCAATAAAGATAAGTAAATAAACAAACGTAGAAACTTGTGTTGATAAATGACTTAAATAAAAAAGCCATTGCGTATGCACAGGTGGCGTCTTATCAATAAGTATAAAAACCCGCTCAAATGCTGGTACTAATGCAACGAAAATAATACCAACCACTGCAATAAAAAATAACAATGTTATACATGGCATAATTAACAATGAACGTAATTTTTTGTAAAATTTTACTCGTGCTTGCAAATATGTAGCCAATCGATCAAGAGAATCTGCAAGCCCTGATGAACGCTGACCTACTTGAATGAGTTGCAAAATCAACATATCAAAGATTTCTGGAAAAGCCTTAGCGCTGTCATAGAGTGATGCTCCACGATCAATATTTGCCTTCAATTCTTTAGCAACATCACATAACCTACCATATCCCTGCTTACTTAGAATGGACAAAACTTGTGGTACTAACAGACCCGCTCGTAAAAGCTTTGCAAATTGCTTAAAAAACGCTGCTTTATTTGCTAAAGATATCGTTCGCGCCCATTGGTACTCCGGAACTAAATCTGCACGTACAAGTCCAATCTCCTGCTTAAGAAGATATTCTTGCAAAATCCGTTCTGAAGATGCAAACATTTTACCATAAAAGTTTTTACCAGTAAGATCAATACCATTCCATTTATAATACGGCATACCAACCTTTTTCTGTAAATTCTATAAATTTTGACATTTATACACTAATCTAACATTCAAACACTTAATCAAGAAAGATATTATGAAAAAAATAACAAAAGTTCTATACATTTGTATTGTATTGAACTCTGCTACCCTTAACGGTTATAATATCACCAATCCCACAATCAATGATATAGCAGATATATTTATGGGGGCAGTTGATGCACACAACTCAGTAAAAACAACAACCTTCATTGGAGATCTGACCGGTAACCGCAAAGCAAGTTCTGATGTTGTAAGACAAACATTTTTAGATGGGCTCAATAAAGCAACCGGAAATCTTCAGACAAAGATAAACGAACTGACAGAAGAAAATAAAAAACTTGCATCTACCGTTAGTAACATAGACCCAAAAGATTTATCACTGCAAGGACTGATTGATACTATAAAAACCCTACAAGCCATGGTAACTGGTAAATAAAATATAAAAAGGAAAAAAATGAAAAAATTAATATTACTTATCACCATGTTAACCATCACAGAAAGCATACATGCTATGAATTTAGGAGAAAGATTGAAATCACTGGCAGATCAGTTAACAAACTTTCCCTCCAAAAAACAAGACCTTTCTACCGCAATAATTAATCTCAAAACAGATTTAGAAAATAAAGAAAAGGCTACAGAAAAAACCATCAAGACTCTTGAAGATCAAACACAAAAATTAACCTCTGAGCTTGCAGCAGCTAAAGCGGGCCACACAGAAGCATTGGATAAACTCAATACAGAACTTATAACTGCACAAACCAACGTTAAAAAAACTCAAGACCAACTTACCACAGAAACAACAAAAGCAACCGATCTTCAAACTAAACTTGGTAAGGCACAAAAAGATATAGCCGAAGCAACTGATAGCCTGCGAGGTGAACTGAAGGTTGCTGCCAATAAAGTGAAGAATTTGGAAGCAAAACTTAAACAAGCCGCAATTGATAGCGCAGAAGCACAACAGGATATCCTAAAAAGACTCAATCCTAAAATAGACACGCTTCAAAAAGAAAACGCTGAATTAACAACCAAGAATAAAGCGCTCATGGATAGTATCGCCATGCTACCGACGAATACAAAAGATATCTTATCCATAGATAAAGCTCTTGCCGCAATAAAAGCCTTGTCTGCAGCGTAAATAACTAAGTATAAGAAAGCAAAATCATGAAAAAACTATTATTACTTGTAGCTCCTTTAGCCATTATGCAAGGCATGTTTGCAGATATAAAACAATCAACGGACAAACTTGCCCAACTAACACAACAATTAAAAGATTTTTCTACACAACGAGCGGCACTAATACAGGAAATAGATACCGTTAAAACTAATTTGCAAACTAAAGGAAAAAAATCTGAAAATGAGCTTGCAAAACTCAAAAACGAGCTTGATGTAGAAAAAACAAGCTTCAAAAATCAACTTAGAGTTGACATAACCCGGGCAAGCACACAAGCTGCCAGCATACGAAAACAAATGGAAGAACGTATTACACAGCTTAAAGGAAACAAATGATAAAACATCTTAAATATATAACCTTTGCTTGTTTGATATTGCACACACAATCTCATGCCACTGATCCAATTACGGCATTTGATAAACTTTCGGAAGATTGTAAAACCTATCTCAGTAAAGCTGCACAGATAAATGCAGAACTTGATGGTCAATTAAAAACGCTACAAAAGGACTATACGAGTTTGCAAAATAATTACGAATCACAAAAAAAACTTGCTGAAGATCTTGCAAAAAGCAATCAAGATATGTCTGTTGAATCTAAAAAGCTTATAACCGAACTAGATTCTATCTCTTCTGGGAAAAAGTTTCCTTCCTACATTCAAGATCATTTTACAATTCTTCAAGAAGAATTAGAGCACCAACAAAAACTTGTACAAACATATCAAAATAAATCTCAAGAAAGTGAAAATAAAGCCAAAGAGTTTGAACAAAATTTCTTAGAAGCACAAAGTGCCCTCAAGGACGAAAAAGAAAATAATCAAGACACAATAAAAATAATAGAAGAAGAAAATGCTCAAAACAAAGAGGACCTCAGCACAAAATACCAACAAGAACTTAATATTGCCAAAAAAAAACTCTCTGACGCTCAAAAAACAAATAATGAATTGCAAGACGAACTTCAAACTGTAGAAAACGAGCTCATACGATCTAAAAATGATGCCAAGCTCGCTGCAAAACTTGGTCAAGATCTTCTTGCAGAGCTTAAAGGATATAGGAGTGCAGGTGTCTCTGTAGAAGAATTCAATGAAAACAAAAAAGAAATTGAACAACTCTATAACAATATCGATGTACACTTAAGAGATATCAAATCACTTAAAACTAACAATAAATCTCTCGATGATAAACATACAGCTTTACAACAAAAAACACTTGGAAAAGATGCTAAGATAACAAGTTTGCAAACTCAGCTTACAGCATGCAATAATGATGTTGGTATACTTACACAACATGTACAAGAGCTAACGGAAATCAATAATGGCTATAAAAGTGATATAAGTAAACTTAACAACCAAATTGATGAACTTAAAACACAAAAGCAAGCTCCAAGCTTAAAGGAAGAACAGCTCGAAGATGAAGTTAAAACTTTGAAAGCAAAACTTGCAAAAGGTGGCACAGATCCAAGCAAAGAAATCGCCTTCCTTGGACAACAACTCAAGAGTCTGGAAACATTACAAACAACGCTACAGCAATTAGAAGCTGCTACTACTGCTTAAAAAACACTTGTTTGATGTTCAATACCTATACGAGCAAGAAACTGTTCATAAGAGAGTTGAGAGTCTATCTTAACTCTCTTATTTTTTTGCTTGTCACCACTGAGTAAATATACATCATTCATCGGTACACCAGCCACCTTAGCAATAAGCTTTAATAATTCTTGATTAGCACGCCCACGCTCTGGTTGGCTTTTTAAAAAGCATTTAAGTGTTCCATTTGTCTCAAGCACCCATTTATTGCGACCTGAAGATGGAACTACCTTAACCTCAATCACAAGCGCCATTAATATCCTTAAACAATATAGGATTGTCGGTAAAGATACCATCAACTCCCATTGCGACTAGTTTTTCAATATCTTTTTTATTATTAACTACCCATATACAAATTTCCATACCACGGGAATGAGCGTCATCAATAAGCTCTTGCCGTAAAACCTTTGCACTCATATTAATCGATGTAGCGCCCACTAATGTACCAAACTCAGCATAACCAATTGGCAACCCACTCATAATAGCACCACGAGGAACCTCGGGTAATTGTTCACGACAAGCCAACAATATATAGTGATCAAACGATGAAAATTGAAAATCAGTGTACTTCCATCCTTTTGTATCAACATATTCTTTAACTAGATCAATGATCTTTTGCTCAAGGCCATAACAGCTTGGCTTTAACTCTATATTAATTTTACATCGACGATCAACGGCATCAAAAACCTGATCCAATGTTGGTATTTCTTGACCATCAGTCAACCTATATTGCCTAATTTCATCCAATGTCATCTGGCTTATTTTACCAGCACCATTAGTCGTCCTATCTAAAGTATCATCATGCATAACAATCAATTCACCACTTTTACAAGGAAAAACATCTAGCTCTATCATATTGAGACCTAATTCAATAGCATGTATAAATGCTTCGATACTATTTTCTACTGCCTTATCACTCGATCCTCTGTGCCCAATTGTCATAATATTTTTAGTGCAACTATCACCCACAATTAACAATAATAAACCCAATATGAATGATTTATTTAACATTTTTTATCCCTTATTTTATCTATTATTTGCCTTTTTACCTCTAGTAATAATACCATCCCCAAAACTCCATACCAATATAAAGTTGATTTATGGTCATAAACCTTTAAACTTATAGATAATCAGACAGTTTCTTTGGAGAGATGGCTGAGTGGACTAAAGCGCTCGCCTGCTAAGCGAGTGTCGCTTATGCGACGCGAGGGTTCGAATCCCTCTCTCTCCACCAAAATAGTATGCGCCCATAGCTCAACTGGATAGAGCATCAGACTACGAATCTGAAGGTTGAAGGTTCGACTCCTTCTGGGCGCACCATACTTAAACACAAATGTAATAGTCCTCATGAAAAAACCTTTAATTATCAACAAACCGTTGAACATGACCTCAATGGACGTTATCCGATGTTTGCGTAAAATTACAGGTATCAAAAAAATTGGCCATGCTGGAACCTTAGATCCATTGGCAACAGGAGTACTCATTGTTTGTTATGGTAAAGAAACTAAGCAAATCTCCTCATTCATGGATATGATTAAGGAGTATATCGCTCAGATCAATTTGTCCGCATTTTCAGAAACCGATGATGCTCAAGGACCAATTACCCCTATTGAAATAAAGCATATTCCAACAGCTCAAGAAGTTCAGTTGGTCATACAAAAATTCATAGGAAATATAGAACAAATGCCGCCACGCTATAGCGCACTTAAGGTAAATGGACAAAGAGCATATAAGCTGGCGCGAGAAGGCAAGCCTGTAGAACTACAACCACGTCAAATACAGATAAATTCTATAGAAATTTTAAAGTATGAATGGCCATTGTTGACTATAAAGGTAGTATGCGGCAAAGGAACCTATATCAGATCATTAGCTCGGGATATCGGCACCACATTAAAAACAGGCGGATATCTTACCAAATTAGAGCGTACAGCTATCGGAAAATACACCTTAACTGAAGCTCTTGAGTTAGATAATATTGAATCTATTAAGGATACTTTAGATCTTGATCTATAAGAGTACTTCTAACCAGACTAAATCATTTTTTGTCTAAAATATAAAAAAAATGACAACAAGATTTGTTGATATAAAGTCAACTACTCAGCCCTAACGGAGCGAGAATGCACGAGCTTTTTAGTTCAATGTTTTTTTGAAAACTGCCTTGCTTCTTTAAACTGAAATGGTATTATTATAATAACGCTGGGGCACAGCGAGATAGCCTGTGGAAATACTGAATCGGTTGTGATACAGGCCCAGGAATCCTACGTTCTTTAGGATGAAGAGGATGTCAAACCTATTATAATATTATGGAGAGATGGCAGAGTGGTCTAATGCGACGGTCTTGAAAACCGTTATCTCGGGGAACCGGGATCGAGGGTTCGAATCCCTCTCTCTCCTCCATTTTTGCAAAGATAAAAGCGGACTACATAAAACATGTAATCCGCTTTTATCTTTAATTAATACTAATATATTATTTAGCGAGGACCTGAAGGAAAGTCCATCCAAATTGGAGCATCTGGATTACCCCAACCAACAACTTGTTGTGGAGAAGGTTGAACATATCCAGGAAATACATCCCATTGTGGGTTATCCCCAACACCATTACTATCTTGAACATGTTGTTGTTGTCTGCGTCGTTCTGCTATTATATTTGCAAACTTATTTAATGATGTAACAGTATCCTCAAAAGACAAATGTTGTTGTGCATCTTTTAATAAAAACTCTGCTTGATCCACAGAAAGTGTCATAATTTTTTCCTCGATGCGTTCCAATAACACTTTTTTAATAGTGGATTTACTATCCTGAGATAAGAAACGATTGCTGAAAGATAACAATGGTTTGACAAAACAAGGTGAAGTAAAATCGTTGTTTTCCTCTATTCTTTGAACTAATGTTGGACCAAATCTCATTAATTCTACCCGCGCATCTATCGAAAGGTTTTTAAATCTACTATACATACGGCCATAAGCAATAAGAGCTTTTTCTAAACCTTCTGTATCACGGGTCGATAATTCATCAAAATGTTGTAAAAACATAACGTTAATATCAGAAGAACACTTTTTGAAACCTAAAAAATCTTTTTCAAGATCATATATTCTCAAACTTGTAGCACTTCGTTTTATTTCATTTTTCTTTCTTGGAGATCCAACGGGCGATACCAATCGCAAAACGACTGCAAATGTAAGACAATTGATTGAATTTTTAAAACTACCTTCTAGTGGTGGTATTTCTTCATTTTCATCAATTAACTTAGTTTTTGGGCGAACAGCTTTTGGTACAATTATTTTTCTATTTGATCCAGTTGTCCATGGTCTCATTTCTCTGGTACCTTGAATAACTAGGCAAGGACCCGGGCTTGGGGTTGAATAGTGATTTCTGTTCATAGCACCTATTACACCAACTATGAGCGATATTGCCAAAAGTATTATTTTTTTTCCATCCATAATTTTCCTAATACGTTGTATAAACGGTTCATAACCTCTATGACTGTTTTTTGTTAATAACACAAGTTATTCTCATTCTAATAAAAAAGTTAGAACACGTCAAAAAAATCACCTAAAATAAACATTGTTTTCAATTTATTGCAAAATAGAATTCTATAATCGCATGTTATAAGCAATATAATTGATGCATATTGCGTTTAGTAAAGAAAAAAATATTTTAAATAAATTGAAAAGTCTTTACGTCTAGAGAAAGCGAGTTATTATCTAGACAAACAAAATATAACATCAAAATGATGTATTATTTTATAATAGTAATTTAACATAAAAAATTAACTCGAAAGATATAAATTGGATATGGTTGTTCTAATCTATGCTTTCAGGAAGCAGAGTACATAGAACCAGCTTGTCCAAAAGTAGGTCTTGCAATAAAAACAATCAGATTATTTTTTTTAAAGATTCAATAATTTAATGTCGTCGCAAGCTACTCGCCGCTGACTTATTCCCACTGTTAAAGCTATGAGGTTATCGTGTTCGAATCTGTCATGCCGCTTTGCACCAGTGGACTTTCCGCTTGTTGTCGCAAAAATTAATTACGTTTTTGACCAAAAAATCTCACAAGATATAAAAATAGATTGATAAAATCAAGATAAAGCTTTAGAGCACCAAGAATTGCAACCTTACTCAATGGAGCACCAGGAAGCTGTTGTCCAAGGCGTTTTATTTGCTGAACATCATAAGCAGTCAATAGTGTAAAAATAGCGATACCAGCCATAGATATAAGAAGATCAAATTGAGTACTGCGAAGAAACATATTAATAAATAAACTAATAATCAATCCAATAAGCCCCATAAAAAGAATGCTGCCCATTGAACTTAAATCAGCTCGAGTAAAATAACCGTACAGTGTCATAGCTGCAAACATCGCTGAACACAAAAAGAATACTAAAGCAATTGATTCATGTGTATATACCAAAAAAATTGATGCGAATGTTAAACCATTCAAAAATGCGTACCCTAAAAACGAAGTCATTGCTGCCTGATACGACATTGTTTGAATACGCAAAGATAAATAAATAACAAGACCCAACTGCCCAAAAAACAAAAGAAATATTATCATTGGGTTTTGAAAAATAAACATCAGCGCCGGAGGATAATTTGCAACTCCCCAAGCTGTTGCACCAGTAATTGCTAACGCTAAAGTCATCCAAGAAAATACACGGCGTAAAAGATTAGAAGCACCCTTTTCCGTTGGAAAATCTGAATACATCATGATCATATTCCTATTTTAAATATCGTTTTAACTGTTTTCTTGCATATCATAGCAAAATATAATTTATAATATATAGAATAGGAACAAATCTTATAAAGGAGAATTATCTATGAAAGCCATTTCTTTTTATATTGCCGCTCTTGCAGTACTTATCTGTGCTAACTTTTCATCTCAAGATTCTGGTGAACTCAAACAAATCTGCTCAGGCAAAATCACTTATTATGGTGATAGTAAACATGATGATATTGTAGATATCAAATTAGGATCTTCTAAAGGATCAAGCTCCAATGCAGGAATTAAATTTTATATGATCCCTAAAAGGAAAGATATCAAAGTCGATAACCTTGCATATGATGAGCTCAAACTTAATCAAATTAGTTCAATCACAGTTCTTGGCAATGTTGAAAAAGAAATGACTCGTATTGAAAAAAGGGACTTTGTTAATGTTAGCGCCATTGTTCATTTACAAGATAGTGGAACCAAAACTATCAAATACATGCTTCCTGAAGATACCAAAATTTATGGCAGAAAAAAGGGAACTGGTGCTAAAGGACGCTACCCAATCTCATCAGTATCAAAACTCGAAGTTGAAGCATGTATTGAAGAAGGTGCACCTCTCGATTTAGACAAACTATGTAAAAAACATGAAGAAAAAGCTGCGGTGGCTCCTACTGCTTAAACATGTTATACTCACGAAAATATATTATTCATTATATAAAAAGGATATTCTATGGCTATTGAACTAGGTGAAGCTAATTTTACTGCTACAATCAAAGAATCTGATAAACCTGTCGTTATTAAAGCATTTGCGTCATGGTGCGGACCATGTCAACAAATGGAGCCTATCTTTGAAGAGGTAGAAAAAGAATTTGCAAATAAAGCAATATTTGCAACTCTCGATGTTGATAATGCCCGTGAATTAGCTATACAGCTTGGTATCACCTCTATTCCAACTACCATTCTCTTTAAAAATGGTGAAATTAGAAGTAAAGAAGTAGGTTTTATGAGCAAAGATGATCTAGTCTCTAAACTAGAAGCCTTCCTCAAATAACACCTATTATACCTGATAATCTCTCAAAACTCTTTACTTTTCTACCCAAATTAATTCATAATAGTATTGTATTTTAAAAATGGGGGAATACATTATGAAGAAATATGTACTATTATTTGCATTTATCTGCTGTAGTTTAATATATGCAGAACCGCTCAAAACAACATTTAATTGGATAGTTTTGCCTGAGATGGGGGTTAAATCATCCCGCTATGTAACTGATATTAATGATCAGTATAACAATCTTGACCGTCCTATCATTAATGTTGTTATAAAGGAAGAACAATAGTCAACGACTCCCCCCTAAAGGAGGGAGCTTGCAGCTAAGGAATTAACTTGCTGCAATAGGCCCGTTGACTCGGGCCCAGATGTATAGCCAT
>METK01000004.1 GCA_001771315.1 candidate division TM6 bacterium RIFCSPHIGHO2_12_FULL_36_22 | reverse complement strand
TATACCAGTTGCTGTCATGGTACATTTGACAAGTCGACAGGGGTTTGTTGATCAAGAATTTTGTAAATTATTACGTGGTGAACGGAGTACAGAAAGACAATTTTTAGATTTGCTTGCTGCTCGTAAAAGGCAGACAGGAACAAGTCTGAATGTTGCTAACCTTGTGCTTCCTGATGATGAAATTAGTCCTGTGCGGATTGTTTGTGAAAGTGGAAAAGATATTATTGATGCTCCAAACCTAGAAGAATTGTTTGCAAAAATGTTTGAAGATTATGATAAGGATTCGCGAATTGGAAGAGAGATGAAACGATATCGGTGTAATACACAGTTTCAGACTCTCAAGTTAAGGCGTGGAGAACGAAATCATTTCAAGCTATGCATCAATCCACGTTGGCAGTTTGGAAGAGAAGGAGATGTGATTGAGGGTCCTATCCAAATGTGGGGTAACAACCGTTTTTATATTCAAGAAATGAAAGAGGTGCCAAAACAAGATATACCACCAACAGGTATTTTGTGGCTGGTTACCAAATTGTCTGAAGGTTGGAAAGAATTAACTGGTAGCTGATATATCAGAAAGTATCTGTACTGTATTATTATGAATAATTTTCAAACCAACGCTTTGATATTCTAGGATTTTTGTTGGTCGTGACACCCAGTTAAGGATATGTTTTTCGCGGAATATAAGCCCAGCATCTGCTGCACTTAAATAATTAAACAATTTCGCATGTGGCACATGCATGACAGTATAATCTTTAAAATCTAGTCCAGCCTTTTTACACAATTGATTAAATAACACAGTATCTTGTGTAAGAATAAGTAAATAACTTTCGATTTTTGTTTTTTTAGTTTCAATAAAAAAATCAATAATTTGTTGCGGACATTGCCATGCTTTGCCAGAGCCTGCATAGCAGTAGATATAGCGATCGTTTGATATAGTGAGTTCATTGCGTACTTCATCATGCCAAATTTTAATTTTTTGTGCAGGAATAATATCAGGAATGTCAGTCTTGGCGACGGAAAGCAAATTTTTTGGTGTGTTATACGTCTTAATAAGATATTCCTGCATAGCTGTACTGACAGCTTCGATAGATACTATTTTTGGTAGCATGGCAGTAAGTTTACCATATACTTTTTTTTCTAAATTTCGAAATTGTCGATAGCGTAGCCAGTGAAGAGGAAGTTTCCACCATTGATGTGCATTAGCATACCAATATTCTTCAGCCAAAAGACCTCGAGCTTGAATAGTAATATTGGAGCAAGCATCATTAATTTCTTGGAGAGCAATCCATCCAGCCAATGGTCCACGAGCTGTTATAGAATATGATTCTAATTTTCGAATAGTGTGTCGAAAGCTCAAAGAACAAAGAGATAGTGTAAAGCGGCCCCAATAACGAGTGCGATAGAATAGTTTAACTTTTAGCCTAGGATGTGTGTTATCGAGAGTTGTTTTTTGTTCTTGAGTGAGAGTACGAGATTCAAAACTGAATAAAATTATATTGAGGGTTGGGTCCTGATTGAGCTTATTGAGTATAGGAGCTAGGACTTGCCCATCAAATACAGAGTTGGTAACACTATCGGTGATTATATAAACATGATCTGGCATATGTTTTTCTTTTAATTAATGTTGCACAGATGGTTACAAAAAAGTATAGCACTCATAGAGAGAATTAATAGGATGATTAAGCAAGGATAGATTCTTCTTTTTGTAGCATCATTCTACCAGGTTCATACTCCAAGGAATTTTTAAGTAAATTATCAAAGCGTTTAGAGAAATTTTTGTATTTTTGAAAACAGAATGTATTTTTTTTAGCGGCATGATAGAAAGAAAAATTTTCTCGATTTCGATGTTGAGCTGAGTATGTAAAATTGTATGATCCTTCGCCCAGAACCTTTAAACCGGTAAAGAGAATGAATTTGTGATGCATGATTCCGTTTTTAATATCATAAACATAAATATGAGCTATGGGATAAAGAGATTCAAGGCCTTTTTCTGGACAGGTGGGATCTACTATGACATCAACAGCAACATTACGCGTTTCTATAGCGGTTGTAAGTGCTTGAATGATTTTAGGATCTATTAAATAGTACATTGCAATTTTGATGCATTTTTTTTCTTTATCAATTAAATCGATAAGCACTTGTTGAATGTTATCTTCGGGAGAAAAAAGATCAATAGCAGGTTGATTATGAAACAGTTGGTTAATATCAAAGATATTGTTATTTTGTTTTGCGGTAAGGCAAATTGCAATGAAAATAAGCGTGAGAAGCAAGTGAGAATATGTTTTTTTCTTCAAAAATTTTCAACTCTTTTTTTCTAAGTAATTGAGAGCTTGAGTATAAAACTCTTTATAAGAATTTTCAAGTTGCTTAAGAAAAGCATTAAGATGGTGGCTGTTGTTGATTTCCAGAAGATGATCAATCGTTTGATGAAGCATTTTGGTTTTGGCTTTATTATCATAGACACTACTACCAAGGTGTGTAAATAGATTAAGCTGACTTACCATTGCTTTTTCTAATGGCGTTGCAAGGTGTCCAAATTGGCTAATTGCTGTGTGTGCTTCGTCTAATTTGTTATGGCTTGTTAGAAGCGCAATCAATTTTTTAAAATAAAAAAATATTTTATCGTTATATTGTAGCGCCTGATAAATATCGATGAGTTTTTCTATATATAGAATAGTCTCGGGATTAAGGGATAATAAATGTTCATAAATAGCGGCTGCTTGAATATATTTTTTATCATGAATATATAAAGCTGCAGATTTTTTATAACAATCTATCGCTTGAGCATCTTCAAATGATAAAAGTAGATCTCCCTGTAGTTGATATGCTAAAGCTTGATTATTTATTGAATGCATAAGGAGTTTGAACATACCTATCGCTCGTTCTTTTTCTCCTCGAGCAACAATCTCTGCAAGTTTAAACCACGCAATATTATATTTGTCAGATGGACAAAGTTTCATCACAATCTTTCGATTCTTTAAATGATCTTTGTTCACCTTAATATATTTGATGTAAGAATAAAAGAGTTGTGAAAAAAATGGTGCCGAGAGAGGGAATTGAACCCCCGACACGGAGCTCTTCAGGCTCCTGCTCTACCACTGAGCTACCTCGGCATATTTATGAAATGTTATATAAAAAGCCTAGAAAAGACCTTTGAAATATATATTTAAGTCTATAAGTGGCTCCCGGCTTTGTCAATGGGAAAATGCATAGGATTTTAGCCTTTAGAATGTATTATTGCAAAGCTGGGCAGCTTTGCTAGGATAGAGGAAGGATATATTGCATAAAAATACCAAAATAAGGCACTTTTCGTGAGCACAATCAAGCAGCAAATTACTGAAATTAACCAGCGATTTAATGAGCTTATTACAGCAGCTAATGATGCTGATGCTCTTGAAAAAATCCGTATAGACTTTCTTGGAAGAAAAGGAAAGTTAACCGATCTTATGCAAGCGCTCAAGGCTCTTTCTCAAGATGAAAAACGTGATATAGGGCCATTGCTTAATAATCTCAAAGTAGAGCTTGAAGCATTATATTCCAAGAAAAAAATAGAGCTTGAAAGTAATCAGTATCAGCAAGAGGCTGAAAGTAAAAGTAATTTTGATGTTACTTCATATATGCCGAATACATTGCGAGGAAGTTTACATCCATATACCTATATAACTGAAATTATAGAAAATGTATTTATAACTATGGGATATGAGATTGCTGATGGTCCTGAAATGGAAAAAGAATTTTATAATTTTGAAGCTTTAAATATACCTTCAGATCATCCAGCACGAGATATGCAGGATACAATTTGGCTTGAGATGCCACAAATGTTGATGCGAACGCATACATCATCTGTACAAATTCATACAATGCAAAATACTAAGCCACCTCTAGCTATTGTTGCACCGGGAAGAGCATATCGATTTGAAGCTACTGACGCATCACATGATTATGTCTTTAAGCAATGTGAAGGACTTCTTGTAGGCAAAGATATTTCAATGGCAAACTTATTGGCAACAACGAAAACATTTTTACAGGCAATTTTTGAAAAAGAAGAGCTTGTGCTTCGAGTTCGGCCAGGGTATTTTCCGTTTGTTGAACCAGGAATTGAGATTGATATTCAATGTATTTTCTGTAAAAAAGGTTGTTCTACTTGCAAACAAAGCAGATGGATTGAATGTATGGGGGCTGGTTTGGTTAATCCGCATGTATTGAGTCATTGTAATATTGATTCACTCGAGTATTCAGGCTTTGCATTTGGTTTTGGACTTACTCGTCTAGCCATGTTAAAGTATGGTATTAACGATATTCGTATGCTTCACAACAATAGCGTGGAGTTTTTAGAGCAATTTTAAATAGTTTGTTTGGGAGATGTGATGAGTGTATCAAAGGTGATTGTTCCATGCGCAGGTCTTGGGACTAGATTTTTACCATGGACCAAATCAATTCCTAAGGAAATGATTCCATTATTGGATAAACCGGCTATACATTATATTCTTGAAGAAGCGGTCAAAGCATCCATAAAGCATATGATTATTATCACCAATACCCACAAGCCAGCATTAACAAATTACTTTGATCCTGATGTTGCACTTGAACAAGCTTTACGTGATAGAGGTAAAGAAAATCTTATTTCATCTCTTGAATCTTTGCGTACTAAGATCCAGTTAACTTATGTGAATCAATCAGAGCCCTTGGGACTAGGCCATGCTATAGGGTGCGCAAGACATATTATAGAAAAAGAGTATTTTGGCGTTATGCTTCCGGATGACATTGTTGTCCATCAACGTGGTGCTCTTGATCAATTGCTTCGCGTTGCTCGCCAAGAGGGTGGTAGTGTAATTGCTGTTCAAGAAGTACCACTTGATTGCGTTTCTTCCTACGGAGTAGTGGGTATTAAAAAACAATTAACCAATCATCTATTTCAAGTCTCGAATCTGATCGAAAAACCATCACAATCACAAGCCCCATCTTGCTTGGCAATTGTAGGGCGTTATGTACTATCTCATAAAATATTTCCAGCTTTAGACGAATTAAATGCATATGCTACTGATGAAATTCAACTTACTGACGCTATTGCTCAGATGATGCATAAAGGCGAAAAAGTTTTTGCATTTAAAGTAGAAGGGGTTCGCTATGATACGGGTAACGTTCTTGGCTGGCTCAAGACAGTTATTGGTATGGCTCTTCAAAATCCAGAGTACGCCGACCAAATCAAGGGTTTTTTAGATGATGCCCAAAGCACGAACTCATTTCTTTATAATCCAGAAAAAACTATAGATCACCTATCAAAAAAGTAATCTTAAAAAAAAGCTGCTAAAAGCCCCGCTCTTGTAACATCATGCTACAATATTGCAATTAGATATTAAAATGATTTATCATTTAATTGTAAGTTCAGTTTACTATTAAATGGTTGGGGTGTTTTATGAAAATTTTATTTATACTAATTCTTGGATGTGGAATTATAGGTTCTGTAAGTGCACATTACGTGTTTCCAACATTGGACGCTGAAGAAGATTTTGCGTTACAGCCGTACAAGTTACCGGTGTAATTATGAAAAAAGCCATATTTTTATTATTGAGCCTAGTTTTTGGGGGGCAGATTTATGCTTCAGCAGGGTGCATGGCTACCACATATCCACGAACGCGATTTTTCTACTCGATGGCGCCGCGATATGTGAGTTGTCAGTGTGATTGTAATGGCATAACCGATGCATCGGGATTTTGCCAAGATTGTGGTCATAAAGGTAGTATGGCACGAGGTATGGTAGAGCAACGATATCGAGCTGGTCGAACACCTGGATATTTTGGTTCTATTGATTCTGTAGTAGAAACTCGATAGCAGATTCAGGGTTTAGTGATATAGAATCAATTTTTTTTGCACGCAAAAAATCTCGTATTTCAGGAAAATCTGATGGTGCTTGGCCACAGATTCCAATAGTTTTACCTTTTTGGTGTGCACCGATAATCGCTAATTCCATCATCTTTTTAACCGCAGCATTGCGTTCATTAAAGAGCTCTGCAATTAATGAAGAATCTCGGTCAATAGCTAAAGTAAACTGTGTTAAATCATTAGATCCAATTGAAAAGCCATCAAATAATTTTGCAAATTCATCAATTAAAATGACATTGGATGGTATTTCACACATCATAAGTACTGTGTGATCAAGGCCTTCGTTTCTGAGTATTGTTAATACCTTCTCAGCTTCTTGTGTCGTTCTCACAAATGGAATGAGAAGTTTAATATTTTCAAGGCACATTTCAGTTAATATTTTTTTAATTGCTTTACATTCTAGTCTGAATGCTGGTTCATAAAGAGGATTGTAATAGCGAGATGCTCCACGCAGGCCTAGCATAGGATTTTCTTCTTTTGGTTCAAAATATTTTCCTGCAATCAAGTTGCGATATTCATTACTTTTCAAATCAGAGAACCGTACAATAATAGGTCGTGGATTAAATGCAGCAGCAATTGTAGCAATTTCTTGAGCTAAAGTATCGATAAAGTAATCTATACCAGAACGATAACCACGAGTTATATAGGCAATTTGTTCTTTATCATTTTGATCAATAACTTTTTTTGGCTCTATAAGGGCCATAGGATGTAGCTTAATGCTATTGGCGAAAATAAATTCAATACGAGTAAGGCCAACGCCAGCAACGGGTAAGAATGAGAGTGAGAATGCCTGGCTTGGATCTGATATATTGAGCATTATATCGTTTGATTGTTTACCTAATTTTTTTGAATCAAGAGTATATTTTTCAAATGCTACTTGGCCCTGATATACATATCCGATTTCTCCTTGCGAACAATCGAGCGATATAGTTTCTCCTGTTTTTATTTTACTGGTTGCCTCATTGGCACCAACAATTGCAGGAATGCCAAGTTCACGACTAACAATAGCAGCATGACAGGTTCGCCCTCCAACGTTGGTGACAATGCCAGCAGCGATGCGCATGATAGGTACCCAATCCGGATCTGTCATATGCGTAACAAGAATTTCTCCTTGTTGAACTTCACCAATCTGATCAATGCTGGTAATAACACGTGCCTTACCACTAACAATAGCTTGACCAATGCTTTGTCCTTGAACAAGGAGTCTATTTTCAGAGGGATTTTCTTTGCGTTTATATCGAATAAGAAGCGGGCTTAAGGGGTCCTTTTGTGACTGTACTGTTTCAGGACGTGCTTGAACGATATAGAGTGTATCGCTATTATCAACTGTCCATTCAATATCCATAGGTTTTTTATAATATTCTTCTATTATTACGCTCTGTTGAGCGATTTTAAGTGCCATATCCTGCGATAAGCTAAAATTATTAAATTCTTCTGCGGTGGTATTGATTAATACAGTTGGATTTGAAGAATTTTTTCCGTAAATAATTTTTTGTTTTTTATTTCCAAGCTGCTTTCTAATGATTGCATTGCAATGTTGCGCAAGTGTTGGTTTGTACACATAATAGGTATCAGGATTGACAATCCCTTGCACAACAGTTTCTCCTAGTCCCCATGAACTATTAATGGTCACAACTTTATTAAATCCTGTTTCTGGATCAAGCGTGAATGAAACGCCGGCAATTTTTGCTTCAACCATTTTTTGAATACCAACAGAAAGTGCTATTTTATCATTTTCAAATCCATGTTCTATACGATATGCAATCGCACGCGCGGTAAATAAAGATGAGACGCATTTTTTGTAGGATTCAAGTAATTGATCTGGACCAATTATATTTAAAAAACTTTCTTGTTGTCCCGCAAATGACGCTGTTGGAAGATCTTCAGCGGTAGCGGATGATCGAACTGCAACAGCTAAGTTGGAGGTATTGTATTCTTGTGAAAGAGAGCTATAAGCATCTTTAATTTCTTGTACAAGGTCCTTAGGTATAGGAGATGCTTCGATCATTTTTCTAATATTTTTACTAATTTGCGTAAGTGTTACAATGTTTTGAATATTTTTAATATGACCAAGCTCATTGTCTATAGGATCAATGAGTTTGTTACTTTCCATAAAATACCAATATGAGTTAGCAGTAGTTGCAAATCCTAGAGGAATTTTAATATTAGCATCAGTAAGTTTTTGAATCATTTGCCCAATAGATGCATTTTTTCCACCAACTATTCCAATGTCATTGATAGAAATTTCAGAAAATTTTTTTATAAATTTCATTTTTATATATTCAACTTTTAAGTAGGTTGGGTTTGTTATTTTATTCTTTTTTTTATACTATATTTAATATATCTCTGATTGCTATAAACCCATACGGCATGATGAGAAGTTTATGTGTTCAAACAGAAAGTAAGCAGTATGAAACAAGTATTACGGTCTACAACCGTTACGACTGGTTTGGCAATTTTTTCTATGCTTTTTGGTGCAGGAAACTTAATGTTTCCACTACAAGCAGGATTGTCAGGTGGTCACTTTATTCCCTCTATGTTGGGATTTTTATTAGGCTCAGTGCTCCTTCCATTGGTTGGTCTTATAACGATTATTCTTTTTGATGGAGATTATCGTTCATTTTTTTATCGCATAGGTAGGATTCCAGGAGCAGCTATTATCTTTTTATGTATGTTAATTATTGGGCCAGTTATTGCAATGCCACGCATTGTAACGGTATCATATGCGATGTTGGGGCCATTGTTACCAGAACATTCATTTATGTTATTCGCGTGTATTTTTCTATTTATTACATTCATTGGTGCTTTTAAAGAAAATAGAATTTTAGATTTATTAGGATATGTTGTAACGCCAATCTTACTTTTAACTTTAGCTATAACAGTTATCAAAGGTCTTATCTTTCCGTGGCAAGTAGTTGAAACCTCAATGGGACCATTACTAGCTTTTATGATTAATGCTCGTTATGGGTTGAGTACGTTAGATCTTTTAGGAACTATATTTTTTGGAGCTATTGTTTTAAGTATTTTTAAGCAAAATATAAAACGAGTAACATATGTACGCGCACATGTTCTTGGTCATATGGCGTTATATGCTGGATTTATTGGCTGTGCTTTATTAACCCTTGTTTACCTTGGTATAGGAAGTTTAGGTTTGTTACATGGTGGGGAATTTGAACAAGCTCAAGCTGGAATTTTATTTAGTGATGTTGCCATGGTTGTGCTAGGTAATAGTGGGGCTATTATTGTTATAATTGCTGTATTAATGGCAGGATTTTCAACGGCAATTGCACTATCGGCCGTGGTTGCAGAATATTTACAACGTGAGATATGCCATAATCGATTAGCTTATATTCCAGCGCTTATTATAGTTTTGTTAGCAACATTTATTTGTTCATTATTTGGTTTTGATTGGATTTTGAATGCTTCTCGTACCGTGGTGGAAGTCATTGGGTTACCCATTGTTATTACTATCACGTTTGCTAATCTAGCATATAAGTTATTTGGATTTAAGCCCATTAAAGTTCCAGTTGCTATTGTAGCAGTATGTACAACCTGTATATTTGTTTGGCAACTGTTAGCATAAAAGGAGAACCTGTGAAACCTCTTTATACATTGTTAATATTTACAAGTACCATTATTATATCAGGATGTATTCCGCAAAGGGGTACGGATCAAAGTAAACAGTTAGATGCTCGACAAATGTATGATAATGCTCGTTATGAGTATGAGCGTGAATTAGTATTATTTAGAGAGCTTCAACATGCACAGGGTGATGCAGCCATAACACTCGATAAAAAGATTAAAGATGAAGTATTGTTAAAGAATGAACAATATAATGATGAACATCAAAAACAATGGTTTGGCAAGCGTTGGTTACAATCCAATAAGCATGAAAATTATCCTTTTATTCAATACAAAAAACACTTAGATTCTTATATTCAACAGCTTGAAGATGCTCGTGATAAGCTATATTGGAAGAGTGAAGGTGTTGGTTACTTGATCATACAACTTATTAAAGAGCTTGAACAAATACGTCGCTATATCATTACGAGCAACTCTTATCAACGAGAGCATCACATGATTGAGCAACAAAAGCTTCAAGCAAAAATAGAATATCAAGAAAAAAAGAACAATAAAAAAGATCAAAAGAAAAAGTAATAATTAACTTAATTGACTCCAAAATTCATCCTTTGTAATAGGTTGGTATGAGCCAGTAGGGTGTATCTTTTGTTTATATTGTTCAAAAGGATTTGCTGGTTCTTCTACCGATTTTTTTGGAGTTGGTACATAAGGACCTGTCGGATATAATTCTTCAACTTCTTCATATTGTTTAAATGGATTAATCGGCTTTGGCTGTTCCATCTTTTTGACTAGTGTTGATGCTGGTGGAGTAGGCAATGTTGTAGTTTTGTGCAGGCCCAAGAAGTATTGCTTTGGATGTGCTTCTTCCTCTGGGCATACACCATTGAATAGATTAACGTCATAGTTGTGCGCAGTACCAGGAGTTTGTAGTGAAAGGTTTATTTTCAAACAACAAGAGTCAGCTTCACATATTTGTTGTGTTGGTAATAAGTCATCCGGCAGTTCTTTAATTTTCATGACATTGCCTTCAAATGTCAGTTCCATTACAATTTCTTTGCCGACGAATAGCTGCGTTTTTCCATTAATAATCGGTATTTGTTGGTTAACAACTTTGTTAATAAGTTCTGTATCTTTGAGAGTTACTACTTTATCACTTCCTTCAAGTTTTCCTGTAAAAATTATATGTTGATCTTTTTCTACTTGCATAGGAAACAAATAGTATTTTGTTGGTTGATTAGTAATTTTTGCTTGAGCACCTACAGCGCTTGTTATTGTAGCAATAAATGGTTGTGGTCCACCATCCTTTTGAGGAATACCTTGAATAAATGATTGCGTTGATGATGATTGTCGACCAGCAAGATCCCCAGAATAGAACGCAGAATCATTAGTAAATCCATCGCTATCAGCATATGATTGTGCATGACATAACAAACCAATAACAATAAGTATTCTATAAACCATGATAACCCCCTATGATTATAATTTATCAATTTAAGTATAAATTATCATAGAAATCGAAAGCAATGGTTTATATATCATTAGCTTTTTTGTGTTCACTAAGTACAAAAATAACAAGAAGAGTTTGTGCTATCAAAAGTACAATAAAACAGAAAAATACAACTTAGTCATTTTTCATAATAGTATAGAAAGCTTCTTTTGGCATTTCTACCGAACCAATTTGTTTCATTTTCTTTTTACCCTTTTTTTGCTTTTCTAAAAGCTTACGTTTTCGGGTAATGTCGCCACCATAACATTTTGCAATAACGTCTTTTCTCAATGGTGCTAAACGTTCTCGAGCAATAATTTTTGATCCAATGGCCGCCTGTATGACGACTTCGATGAGCTGTCGTTGAATTAGTTTGCGGAGTCTTTCTGTGAGACTTCTTCCAATACGATATGCAAAATCAGAATGTACGATTATTGATAATGCATCAACTTGAGTACCATTAAGAAGAATATCCATTTTGACCAAGTCTGCTGGAGCATAACCACCTTCCTCATAGTCAAAGCTAGCAAATCCAGAGCTTAAAGATTTGAGTTGATCATAAAAATCGGTTGCAACTTCATTGAGGGGGAGCTTGTATTTAAGTACTACTCGGTCTTCATCAAGATAATTCATTTCAACTTGAACTCCGCGTTTTTCTTCACAAAGCGCGATTATACTGCCGAGATATTTTTTGGGAACGATTATTGTGGCATTGATAATTGGTTCTTGAATTTCACTAATATTTTGTCGTTCTGGAAAATCTGATGGATTTTCAATTTCTAGTTCTTTGCCATTGTTTAATATGACTTTGAATCGTACGCTTGGTGCCGTGACAATAATACTCATGTCATATTCTTGTTCTAGGCGTTCTTTAAACACATCCATATGAAGGAGTCCAAGAAAGCCGCAACGAAAACCAAGGCCCAGTGCAGCAGATGTCTTTTTTTCTATTGTAACACTAGCATCATTGAGAATGAGCTTTTCTACAGCATCGGCTAACAAGGGAAACTCTGTAGTATCAACAGGATAGATACCAGCAAATACCATTGGTTTTGCACGTTTAAATCCTGGAAACGCTTTAACTGGCGAGTTAGGATTAAAGACAGTATCACCAATTTGTGCTTCTTTGACAGTTTTCATACCAGTGATAATGTAGCCTACCTGACCGGCATGCAATGTGCCAGTTGGTGTTTCATCAGGGTACATAAGTCCTATCTCTAATATTTCATATTTACGTTTTGCTTGAGCTAAGGCGACGGCATCCCCTTTTTTGAGCATTCCATCTTTAATAGCAATAAGACAGACAACGCCACGGTATTCATCATACCAAGAATCAAATAGCAAAGCTTTGAAAGGCTCATGTGGGTTAGCTACTGGGGCTGGCATACGGTCTACAATTGCATCCAATATTTCTTTAATACCAATTCCTGCTTTTGCTGAGGCTAAGATAACTTCTTTTGGTTTGAAATCAAAGAGATTTTCGAGTTGTTGTTTAACACGATCCGGATTTGCTGTAACCATATCAATTTTATTAATAATTGGGACAATTGTGAGATCTTGTTCAAATGCTAGATAAAAATTTGCCATGGTTTGCGCTTGAACACCTTGAGCAGCATCTACAAGTAAGAGAGCACCTTGGCAGGCATACAGAGAACGAGATACTTCATAACTGAAATCTACGTGGCCTGGCGTATCGATGAGATTAAGTAAATATGTTTTGCCATCCTTTTCATAGAACATTGAAGCCGTGTTAGCTTTTACAGTAATTCCACGCTCCTTTTCAACTTGAAGTTTATCCAAAAATTGTTCAGATTTGGTTCGAGATTGAAGCGTGCCAGTATACTCCAATAAGCGGTCTGCCAGTGTTGATTTTCCATGATCAATGTGTGCGATTATTGAAAAGTTTCTGATATTTTCTGGAGGAATTTGTGATAGATCTCTTTTTTTTATATCCATACCTGTGCTAAGAAAAATATAGCCCCTATTTAAAAGTATTTTCTCTTAGTTTAGATGAGGATATACTTTTTGTAAATTATAGGCTTTACAGGGAGTTTGACCTTGTGAAAAAGTGAGTTTTCAGGTATTATTAATAATGATATTAGTATAAGAAAAAATAAGTAAATATTTAAAGTTAGCAAGGGGTTTCAATAGTTAATTTGATTTTTTGTTAAATGATCGATAATAATGATTATTATATAAAAGATTTGTTGCTCATAGTTTTGAATGCAGCGATCAACTCAAAAAATCCGGCGGTGAGTTCCACCGTGCCAGCTTGTGGAGAGAATGTTCTGATCTTAGTTTTGTAAGATTAAGATGAAATCAGTTTCTATGAAGCAAGAAGTTAACACTATAGATACTCAGGATAGATTTAGGTAAGTTTAACAGAACGGAAGTTGTTTATGGACAATGAAACAAATGTAGAAAAGTCCTCTTTGTCAAAGCCGGCATCAGTATTGTTGGAAGATGAGTTAAAATCGTCATTTTTAGACTATGCTATGTCAGTTGTTGTCAGTCGGGCAATTCCCGATGTTCGTGATGGATTAAAACCAGTGCACAGAAGAGTGCTGTATACTATGTATCAATTGGGGTATTGGCATAATAAACCATATCACAAATCAGTACGTGTAGTTGGTGAAGTGCTTGGTAAATATCACCCACATGGTGACCAAGCTGTATATAATACCATGGTCGGTATGGTTCAAGAATTTTCTAAACGATATCCGTTGCTGGATGGTCAGGGTAACTGGGGTTCTATCGATGGGGATAACCCAGCGGCTATGCGTTACACAGAAATTCGTATGCAAAAGATTACGGCACAAATTTTGGCTGATCTTGATAAAGAAACTGTACCATTTATACCAAACTTTGATGATTCTACTGTTGAGCCGGTTATTTTACCTAGTCGTTTACCAAACTTATTGATAAACGGTACGTCAGGTATTGCGGTTGGTATGGCAACATCTATGCCCCCACATAATTTGGCTGAAGTAATTGATGCATGTTTAGCAATTCTGAAAAAACCAACACTGACAGATGAAGAATTGTTTAACATAATTCCTGCGCCAGATTTTCCAACAGGAGGGATTATTTGTGGGCGTTCGGGTATTGTTAAAGCATACAAAACGGGGCGTGGTAACCTTATTCTTCGTGGTATTGCAGAAGTTGAAGAAGATAAAAAGGGTGCTCGTATTATTGTTTCTGAGCTTCCATATCTTGTTAATAAAGCAGATTTAGTAATTAAGATTGCTGAACTCGTTAAAGATAAAATTATTGATGGAATTTCTAATATTCGTGACGAGTCCAACAAAAAGGGTATTCGTCTTGTTATTGATATTAAGAAGGGTGAAATTCCTGAGGTTATTCTTAATCAGTTATATAAATATACTGCGTTACAAAGTTCGATTTCAATTTTGATGTTAGCGTTGTTGGACAGGAAGCCAACTATCTTTACATTACGTTCATTAATTGAGCAATTTTTGCTTCATCGAGAAGAAATTGTTTACAAACGTACAGAATATGACTTAAGGCGAGCTCTTGAGCGAGAACACCTTTTACAAGGTTTTGTGATAGCATTGCAAAATATTGATGAAGTTGTACAGCTCATCAAAAAGTCTTCTGATATGCAGCATGCGGTTACGCAATTGAATGAGCGATATAAGTTGACTGAGGTTCAAAGTAAAGCAATTCTTGAAATGCGTCTGCAGCGCTTGACTGGTTTAGAACAAGAAAAGATTTATCAGGAAATTGAAGAATTAAAAGAGAAGATTATTTATCTTCGTTCTGTTTTAAAAGATAGAGAAATTTTGCATAAGGAAATTATTGCAGAATTTGAAGAGATCCGTGCTAACTATTCTGATGCACGTCGTACGCGTATTGAGGGAGCAATTGATGTTCTTTCTGAAGCAGACTTAATTCCAGATGAAGATGTTGTTGTGACCTTAACCAAAAAGGGTTATGTCAAGCGTGTGGCCTTGGACACATATGATGTTCAACATCGTGGTGGTAAAGGTAAAAAAGGTATGGCTTCATTGGAAGGTTCTGACGATGTTGTACAGGATCTATTTGTTGCCAAGAATCATGATGAACTTCTCTTCTTTACGAATTTCGGTCGCGTATATAGCTTGAATGTGTTTGAAGTTCCAGAAGGATCTCGTATTGCTAAGGGCCGTGCTGTTATCAATCTATTACCATTGGTTGAAGGAGAGCAGGTTGTTAAACTTTTATGTACTCGTGACATGGAAGGCAAAAACATTGTTATGCTTACTAAGAACGGCATTATTAAGCGGACTGATGCAATGGCATTTGCTAAAATTCGTGCAACAGGTATTCGTGCGCTTGGTCTTCGCGAAGGTGATGAGCTGGTCTTTACGCAAATTAGTTCTGGCAAAGATTCTATTGTTATTGCAACGGCATTTGGTCAGGGTATTCGTTTTAAAGAAACGGAAGTTCGACAAATGGGTCGCCAAGCAGCGGGTGTTATGGGTATTCGTTTACGAAAAGGCGATCGAGTTGTTGGAATGGAAGTGGTCGAAGATGATGACAAGCAATTATTGTTTGCAACGCAAAAAGGTTATGGTAAGTGTGTAAAAGCATCAGACTTTAGGGTTGCTCATCGTGGAGGAGTTGGTGTTCGAACTATACCGGCTGATACTCGCAATGGCGAAGTGATTGGTCTTGTGATTGTTGGGGATGATTCTAACCTACTTCTGATGGATACCTATGGTAAGATTATTCGTTTATCGCGTAAAGAGATCCGTACTATGGGTCGCCAGGCGCGAGGTGTGCGATTAATTCGTCTAGAGCCGGGACAAAAATTAGTATCGGTTGCAGCATTTGAAGAGGATTCTCAAGAAGAAGAATCAGCAAAATCGCATGTCCAAGAGGAGCAAGCAGATTAATTCGTATTAATCAATAGATCGTATTAATACTTAAAATGTAATATTGAATGGCTCAATAGGTGCTTGTAGCGCTTATTGAGCCATTTCTGTTAATCTAGATTAAGGAAGAAAATATACTGAAAATAATTTACTTTCTTGAGTAAATAGGTATAATTATAGGCGTAATCAACAACTAATTCACGCTAAAGTATATTAAGGACTATCATGGCAGTACCAAAGCGTAAAACGTCTCGCCAGCGTCGCGACAAACGTTTTGCAAATAAAGGTTTAGAAGTACAAAGTTTTACCACTTGTTCAAACTGTAGCGCAGCATTAATGCCTCATTCTGCGTGTAAAGGATGTGGCTTTTACAAAGGCAAAAAAGTATTAATTTCAAAAGATGATCGTAGCGTGAAGCGTGACGAAATCAAAAAGCAGAAAGAAGCAAAGGCTGCAGCAAACGCATCAGTCGAAGCAACTGCTATGGAAAAAGGCGACTGAATCAGCATCAGAAAAAAAATAAAAAGATTATAAAATTTTTTAGTTGATGGAGCATAGGCGATGGCTAAAGTTAAGAGTTTTATCGGTAGTACAAAAACGTATGTTAATCAAAGCAGATATACTCAAGTTGGGACGGTTGTATTTGTCTTTTTGCTATTGAGTGTTGGGGGGTATTTTGGGTTGTCGTGGCGTAGGGCTAATCGACAACAAGAAGCTCAAAAAGCTTTTATAGATTCCTTTGGCAGTTATGGAAAAGCACGTTCATTAGAGTTTCGTTTGGATGTTCAGCCGCATAAGGAAGAGCTTTGGGATCAAGTGGATATGGATTTCCAGGCTGCTTATGATCAAAATAAATCTTCATCTTTAGCGCCATACTTTGCTATGTTCAGAGCGCAAGCTTTAATTGAAAAAGGTGATATTGAAGCTGGTCTTGAATTAATGCGTTCTGTGCAAAAAGATTTTGGTTCTGATAGTCCTTTCAATTCATTGTATAAAGTAACTGCTGCATTGGTACAACTTGATAATGTTAAAACGGCAACAGAAGGTCTTGCAGCACTTAAGACGCTGAGTGAAGATAAGACCAATCAATTCGCAGATATGGCTCTTTATTACTTGGGAGAATATTATTCATCTCAAGGTGATTTGCAACAAGCGCAAACAGTATGGGATAAAATTATCAATGGTGAGCCGAAAAAACTTCCAGATTACATTATTCCATCACCATGGGCTTCTTTAGCGAAAATGCGTCGTGGTAATGCCTAATTTGAGTAAGGTCCGTGTGCGGTTTGCCCCATCTCCAACGGGCAATTTGCATATTGGTGGACTACGTGCAGCAATTTTCAATTGGCTATTTGCTCGACACAATAATGGTACATTCATTATTCGTATTGAAGATACGGACAAAGAGCGCTCAACTAAAAAATTTCAAGATTCAATTATAGATTCATTAGCATGGATGCAATTGGTAAGCGATGAACCATTATACATTCAGTCATCGTTTGAAGATAAGCATAAGAAATATTTGCAGAAATTGTTGATTGCAGGTAAGGCATATAAGTGCTATTGTTCTGAGCTTGAATTACAAAATCGGCTTGGTGAAAATTGTAGATATGATCAGTGTTGTCGGGAAAGGGATTGCTCCAGTTTTGTTGGGTCATATGTTATTCGTTTCAAAGTTCCAGATCATATAAAACAAGTTAAGTTTACTGATTTAATTCGTGGTGAAATTGTTATAGATCGTGATCAAATAGATGATTTTATTATCGCGCGTTCTGATGGTTCTCCAGTTTATAATTTTGTAGTTGTTGTTGATGATGCTGAGATGCGTATTAATTATGTTATTCGTGGAGAAGAGCATTTAGGTAATACGGTTAAACAGATTCTTTTATATGATGCTTTTGAATTTACTCAACCAGAGTGGGCACATTTACCTTTAATTCTAAGTCCTGATGGTGGAAAATTATCAAAACGCGATGGTGCTGTATCAGTAATAGAGTATAAGGATGCAGGATATTTACCTGATGCGTTGCTTAATTATCTAGTTCGTCTTGGTTGGTCTTATGGTGACCAAGAGATTTTTACGAAAGAAGAATTGATTAAGCTATTTACATTGGAAGGTGTAGGTAAATCAGGGGCAATTTTTGATATCGAAAAACTTAATTGGCTTAATGGTGTTTACCTTCGTGACACAGATTCGGCAGCTCTTTTGGATTACATAGAAACTACAATGAAAGTTCCATTGCAACAAGAATTGAATACTTGGAATAGAGATATTCTATTGCAAGCTATTACAATATATAAAGAACGTACACGAACTTTGTGCGGTCTTATTGATGAATTGCGATTACTATACAAGGGTTCGATTGTTGTTGATGCACAATTATCAGATAAATGGGTTGTACATGAAACAGCGTTGCATATAGGACGACTGGTCAATCTGCTAGAAAGTCTTTCTCTATGGGACGCAGATTTGATAAAAGAATTAATAACAAGTTATTGCAAGCAAGCACATCTCAAATTGCCTGCTGTAGCGCAGCCTGTGCGGTTAGCGCTTATTGGTACAACAGAGAGTCCTAGTGTTTTTCAATTGTTGTTCTTGCTTGGCAAAAACGAAAGTTTAAAGCGTTTAAGGTCTTTTGTTGAATCTCTAGGATAGCTATGAAAATTGGATTGCTGTTTCCTGGTTACGGATCTCAATTTGTTGGTATGTGTAAAGATCTTTATGATGATTCACGTACTATACAAGAATACTTTGAAGAAGCATCTGCATGTCTCGATTTCAATTTTATTAAGTTATGTTTTGCTTCATCGGATGTGGAATTATCTCAACCATCTCAGGCATATTTATCGCTGTTTGTTGTGCAGAGTGCGATAGCAAGTTTACTTCTCAAAGCAGGTATTGAACCAAGTTTAGTTGGTGGTTATGGGATTGGGCAATTTGGTGCATTATATTCAGCAAAAGGTTTTACATTTCCAGATGGCTTGTATGCATTAAAAAAGTACGCTCAATTTTATGAAGAAATGTTGAATAATCTTCATGGTGCTGTTTTTCAAGTCAATGGTTTGACTTTTGAGCAATTGAACAAAATTATAGTATCATTAAAAGATTGTAAAACTTTGGCTATTGCTGCTCATAATCATGAAACGGAATTTGTAGTTTCTGGTGAAGCCAATGAAATTGCCAAGTTACGAGAAATATTGGATAAGGAAAAAAAACTTAAATTTAAAGATGTTGATATTGCTTTTGGATTTCATTCACACTTAATGGATCCTGTAGTTGAGCAGTTGAGTTTATATCTTGGAAAGATCGATTTTAAGGATTTGCAAATACCTTTAACCAATAACTATAATGCTAAAAAGATTACCAAAGCTGAGGACGTTAAAAAAATAGTTGTTAGCCAATTATTTTCGCCACTTTTATGGCAGGAATCTATTAAAAATTTTGATGACGTTGATCTTTTGATTCAGATTGGTCCAGGTAAGGATTTTGAAAAGTTAGTGCGAAAGCAATATCCCGATAAAGAATTATTGGTTTTTGCACAACGTGCCGATGTTGAAAATTTTAAGAAATTATTTCCAGATACTCAGTTAGATTTTAAACTACAGATAGTTGGAGAAGAAGAATAGGATAATTTATGGATACAAATAAGATTGCAGTACAAGTAAAAGACGCTGTTCTTGAAAAGCTTACCCATAAGTCAGTGACATTGGATTTATCAGAAAATTTGATCGATTTAGGTCTCGATGACCTTGATAAGATCGAGATTGTTATGAAACTTGAAGAAGTGTTCATGATTGAGATATCAGATGATGATGCAGATCAGTTGAGTTCAATCGGTGATCTGGTTTCCTATATCGAAAAATTTGTTGAGTAGGTTTGTAATCACTGATTGCATCAGGTGAATACAATCAGTAGTTTGTGAGATATAACGTAATAAAAAAAAAGCCCCGAATTATTCGGGGCTTTTTTTTTATTACGTTAATATTTTTAGAACGATACACCAACTTTGACATAGATACCGTATTGATTTGCAGCACGGTTTTGTTGTGCCCATTCATACATACCACCAATTCCGAAATAAGGTTCATAGTCAATTCCTTGACCCGTGTAACCGATGAAGCCAAAAATTTTATTGGAATAAGCTGATGGTGCTAAGGCAACACAAGGATTAACATCGCTTTCTAATACAAATGTTGATGAATCAGCTGTTGCAGCATTTGAAATTAATGTGCCGGATGTATGAATATTGGAGTCTTCTTTAGAGTAAAATTGAGCATTTGCCGTGGTGCCAACAGCACTTATACCTTTGATACCATAGGTATCTGCTGTAAATGCTCCATAGCAACCATTGCGACAACCATCAGAGTTTTTATCTTGGCATTTGATAGAATATTTGTCTTTGGAACGATACCAGAAGTTATATCCAAGTGAGATGTTAAAGCAGCGACATTTATATTCTGCCATGATTGATATATCAGACATGAAGTTATTACCAACTTTGATATTACGGCCTAACAAACTTGATGCGCGAACAATACTGCCATCATAAACTCCTGCGCCGTCAAATTTTTTGAGGAGTATCCATGAATTGCCAGGAGTTTCATTACCGAGTGTAAGACCGAGAAGGCGAATGTGACGATCTTTAAACATATGTGTCATAACACCATAAGCATAAAGAGTAAATCTTTGTTCATCATCACAACACCATGCAGTCCAGTGTGCATTGAATGAACCACCAAGTTGCCAGTTATAAGTTCCAGCAATTGGAGCAAAAAGGACCGTTGCACGTGGAGCATTTCCAGTTGGAATTACACCATGTAAACTAATACCGAGAGCGTAGTCTTCACATCGTACAAAATCATATCCAAGATCGAGGCTAACAGCGCCAAGTGTAGTTTTACGCTTGCTTGAGCATGGAAGTTTGCCGCAAGATGAAGATTCTACATCACCAAATGTACCTAATTTGTTCCATGCGGTTTTAACGTCTGTATAAGGAACAGCAACTGTATTGGATCCTGTATCAACAAATCCTGCTGCATAATAACTACCACCAGTAAATGTTACTGAGCTACATGGATCAAGATCATAACGTGCATGAATTATTGGGGCGCTAACACGAGCCCAAAGACCACTGATGCATTCATCAAGGCCAACAAAAAGGTCGAAATCTATAATAACTTTAGATATCGTAGGACTGAATTTAAGAGTTTCAGCATGAGTTCCAGACATTCCGAAATCAGTTGCTCGAGCATTGGAATCAGCCACTCCAACATCAACATTAGAACTAGTATTTGTTGTTGTACGGTCACCAGCAAAAAGAGTTGTTCCCGATGAATCAAAAGAAAAAACTTTACCAAGATTACAATGATTGGTGCTACGTTCATAACCTATAGCTGCGCTAAAAACGCCATAGATTTCACATTCTTTGCCGAAGATGTGCATATAACTGGCATTACCCATCATACGTAATGGCGTATTTTGGTTTGCTTCTCGGGCATGAAAGAAAGTTTTGCCGAATTGAGGATCATTTGTGCATGCATCATCACATGAGTCATTGCAATCTGTAGTTTCACATGTATCATCGCTACAGTCAGCTTGTATAAAATTAAAATTTGCAGCAAAGAAGGCATATAATAATAAGATCTTCCACTTCATACTCATCCTTTTTTCTTTTGATTAATTTATTTAGAGGATAGAACAAAGAGTTTGATAATACAAGAGTACAAACAATGCTTAAAAAAATAAGAGAGGTCCGGAAATCCGAACCTCTCTTAGTACTAGAATAGTTCTGCCTAATCTAAACTACCTTAGAATGATAGACCACCCTTAATGTAGAGACCCCATTGGTCGGCTGCACGGTTTTGGTGTGCCCATTCATACATACCACCGATTCCAAGATATGGTGTGTAATCACAGTTATCCCAGTTGTAACCGAGGTAACCGAATACTTTGTTAGAGTATGCTGATGGAGCAAGTGCTGTACATTCTCTTACATCACTTTCAAGAAGGTAGTCACCAGCTGCCGCTGCAGATGTAGCAACGTTTGTTCCTGAAAGAGCAATGTTAGATGTTGATTTGGTATAGAAGTTATTGTTTGCTGTACCTGAACCGTTACCTACTGGGTTTACACCTTTGATACCGTAGGTATTTGCTGTAATCTTCTTACCTGAAAGTACGCATCCGCCACAATCTTCAGCAGTATCTTTTGAACGGTACCAGAAGTTGTAACCGATAGAAAGATCAAATGCACAACGACGATATTGAAGCATCAATGCAAAATCAGTCATGTAAGAGTTACCAACTTTGATACGACGAGCAAGAAGGTTTTGTGAACGTTCTATTGCATTGTCATATGCACCAGCGCTATCAAATTGTTTAAGAAGGATGTATGAGCTACCAGCAGATAAGTCGTTACCCAAGTTGTTCCAACCGAAGAGACGTTCGTTGTTAGCACGGAACAAGTGAACAATGTTTACTTGACCATACAATGTGAATGATTGTTCATCATTGCAGTTCCATAGTACCCATGAACCACCAAGTGTTCCACCTAATTGCCAGTTGAATGTACCAGCGATAGGATCGAACAATGTACCAATATCAGGTGAGTTACCTGTAGGAGCTACTGCAAGAATAGCGATACCAAGACGTGCACATTCATTTCTTATAATGTCATAACCAACTTCAATGTCGATGTTACCAAGACGTGTTTTGCTTTGTGATCCGCAAGGAAGTTTACCATACTTAGATGAAAGAACATCACCGTATGCGCCTTGGTTTCCCCAAGCATCTTTAACATTGCTGTAAGGAACTTTAACAGTTGATGCTGTGTTAGCTACAAAACCTTTAAGGTAATATTGTCCACCTTCAGCTGTAACTGATGGACAAGGATCAAGGTTGTAACGTGCGTACACAACAGGAGCGCTTATGCGAGCCCATACACCGTTGATAAACTCATCAAGACCAACAAAAAGATCAAAGTCTACAAGGACTTTTGAAATTGATGGGGTGAACTTAAGAGTTTCAGCGTGTGTACCTGACATGCCAAAGTCTGTTGAACGAGCATTTGAGTCAGCATCGTTAATTGTCATGAATGCGTTAGCATTTGTACCTTGGTCACCAGCGAACAAAGTTGTACCTGATGAATTGAATGAGAACACTTTACCTAGATCACAGCTGTTACGGCTTCTTTCATAACCAACTGCGATACTGAATACACCGTAAAATTCACATTCTTTTTCAAAAAGGTGCATTTTATCAGCAGAACCCATCATACGAAGTGGAAGGTTTGTACCAGCTTCACGAGCATGGAAATATGTTTTACCGTATTGATAATCACAATCTGAAGAACCACAAGAAACTGTGCATTCATCATCGCAGTCTGGTTGCACTACAAACGGTGCACACAAAAGACTCAAAGCCAAAATACCTTTAAAGATATTTTTCATATGTTACTCCTTATAGAATGGCTCTTACGAAGAACCAATAGAAATTTTACAAAACACCGATTTAATTTTTTGATTTTTATTTGAGACGCTCCCCCTTTCATTTTTGAAGGTTAGATATTTTTAATTCTACATTCAAAATGCTGACTGCATCAACGTATCTAGCTGCCATAAAAAGGCATCCACACATAAACGCTAATACATTTGCTTCCCGAAGTCAACTATTAATCGTCGCTGACGACTAATATGATATTTTTTAGTATAGATTTACAAATCTTTTTTTGTAAAGAGTTATGTGATGAATTTATTTTTCCAATCGTCCAACCGGATAAATAAAAATTGAAGAAGCGCTTTGAATCAGTACTTTTAGAGAATGGTTGTTGAAAAAGAAGATGTACAGAGGGTATAGGAAATTTAAATTTTTTTTATCAAAATATTTTTTTTTACGACAAAAAGTGAAAAAGTCTACCGGCTTTAGATGTGAAATTAGATCATTTTTTTATTCTACGCAGGGAGATAATGGAAACACAACCATTTCTTATAGCCAGCTGTTGCCGGATTACATGTCCTCGTTAAATTTTTATTTATTTTATCACAACTGCTATGCTATTACCAATTTAAATATGTAGTTAATAGCCAGGTAAAATTATATTTTTACTTGGCTGAAAATAGGATGATCTTTTTTCCCCGAGCTCAGGCCCGGGTATCCAGATCATAAGGAGAGAAATGAACGTCAATAAACTAACTAGTCGGTACGGCCTTTTTATATTAGGTATTTTTTTATTAACAGGGGCTATTTTTGCAGCTATTGCATTGTTATCTTATCATGCACATGATCAATCTTTTTTTTATTATACTGATATACATCCTCATATTTATAATAAAATGGGTATTATTGGGGCACACTTTGCCGCAGCAAGCTTTTATATGTTTGGTGTATCGGCATATTTTTTAATTCCACTATTATTTTATTCCTCATTAATAGCATTTGGTCTTTTATCCTTTTCAAAAGAATGGGATCGCTTGCTTGCCAGTTGCATTGGTATAGTTTCTTCATCTGCATTACTGACCATGCATGGAACAGTACTTATTGGTACAACGTTAGTTTCTGGCGGTTTAATAGGATATACAGCAGCCCAAGTTGTATTAATGTTTTTTGAATGGCCAATGGTTGTTCTTTTGCTAAGTTTTATAATGTTTGCTTCTTTACTTATCGTTACTAGATTAGCAATAGTGCTGGTTCCATATGTTGCAGTTTTAGCGTTATGTGATTTTGCTCAACGACATAAATTGTTGCAAAAAGTAGTTTATGGGGCAAAAACTTTTTGTGTTACATTAGTTATGATGATGTATTCTATAGCCGTCTGGGTTGTTGAGCTTGCAAGTGGAAGTATTGCTACTCGATATCCAGAACTCTTTTCTTATGATGATGATAGTACGCTTATTGAAGATATAGCACAAGAATCCTTTTGGCGTGAGCATAGAAAAGACGAAAGTGTTGGTATTTTTGCAAAAGAAGATGTGCATATATCAGATATTGCATCAACTGTTACAAACCGATATAAAAAACCATCATATACTATGGACAGTAGAAATTTGGAAAATAGTATTACTGTTGAACAAGAAGAGCCTTCTGTTGCAGAATATCATTTGCCAGATCTTTCTATCTTTACCGCAGTAAAACATGCGGATCGGGATACTGAAACACATAATTTTATACAGGAACGAGCACGAACATTAAAAGAGAAGTTAGCTCATTTTGGTATTTATGGTGAAGTAACCTCTATCCAATATGGTCCAGTTATTACATTATTCGAATATAAACCAAATGTTGATATCAAAGTAAGCAAAATTTTAGCGCTTGAGGATGATCTTGCTTTAGCATTACAAGCTATGAGCATTCGAATTATTGCGCCAGTGCCAGGGAAATCAGTTGTTGGATTTGAGGTGGCAAATCCAGATCGCCGTACCGTGCTCTTTTCTGAAGTCGTACATTCAAAACAATACCAGAACTTCCAAGGTGCATTACCACTTGTGTTGGGAGCTGATGCAATTGGACACAATGTTGTTGTTGATTTGCTTGATATGCCACATTTATTAGTAGCAGGTTCAACAGGATCAGGTAAGTCTGTGGCTCTCAATACCATGTTAACGAGTCTTTTATGTAAAAAATCTCCAGACGAACTACGCATGATTCTTATTGATCCTAAGCGATTAGAATTTGCAGGCTTTGCTGACATTGCACACCTTCTTTTTCCAATTGTTATACAACCTAACTTTGCAGTAGAAGTGCTTAAGTGGGTTGTTCAGACAATGGAACGGCGATATGATATAATGGCAAAAAAGGGGGTACGTAACATTCTTGAATATCATAAACAATTTGGAAAAGAGGGCAAAAAGGAAATGCCGTTTATTGTGCTGGTTATTGATGAACTTGCCGATCTTATGATGACAACAGGTAAGCATATAGAAGATCTTATTGTTCGTGTTGCACAGATGGCACGAGCTGCTGGCATACATATGATTGTTGCAACACAGCGGCCTTCGGTTGATGTTATTACAGGTCTTATTAAAGTGAACTTTCCAAGCCGCATTTCATTTCGAGTTACATCTAAAGTAGATTCACGTACAATTCTTGATATGGGCGGAGCTGAAAAATTGCTAGGCCGGGGTGATATGTTATTTATGAATTCCCATGCTGCAACGCCGCAACGTATTCATGGAGCATATGTGTCTAACCAAGAAATTGAAACGGTAATTAATCATATTCGTCAAGAACGAGCTCCACAATATTCCGAATATGAATCTCTAGAAAAATCTTCAGAGGCAGCTGATTCTCTTTTTGATGGTGATGATGCTCTTTATAATGATGTGTTAGATTTTTTACATGAAGTTGATGAAGTATCTATTTCATTACTTCAACGTAAATTCCGTATTGGATACAATAGATCAGCCCGTATTATGGAAGTTCTAGAAATCCAAGGGCACATCATTTCTCTTGAGGGAGGAAAGATGCGTAAAGTGGTTCGATCACAAGAACAAGAAATTATGAAATAATTAATCAATTTTGCAACAAGATTAAATTATTTTTTTGGTTTTCCTTGACAAATGTGCAAAAACCAGACAATTTTTTTTTGAATACCTAAGAAGAAATGATATTAATAAAGGGAACAATGGAGACAGTAATGTTTTTTGATAGACGATTTATTGAAAAAGCTCTGCCAACTGCGCAAATCCTATTCGATTATTTTCCTCACGATATTTCTTTTTCGATCGATTCTCGAACTTTATTCCCTGGTGATATGTTTATAGCATTGTCTGGAAATCGAGTTGATGGTCATCAATATGTTAAAGAAGTGTTACAGGATAAAAATGCTGGCGGTGTTATTATAGAAAAAGATAAAAAAGATACTCTTAATAGTATATCGCCAACCCTTTTACAGAAAAAACTGATTATTTTGGTTGATAATGTGGTTGAAGGTTTACTACAATTAGCGGGTGCTTGGCGTGCACAATGGAATATTCCAGTTATTGGTCTTACTGGTTCATTCGGTAAAACCGTGACACGGGAAAAAATTGCACTTTTGTTACAGAAGAACAATATTTCTTATATAAGTTCTTCGCAGAATCATAATAGCTTGATTGGTTTACCCCTGAGTATATTAAAGATGCGAGGACATCATGAAATGGCTATTTTTGAAATGGGCATCAACAAGCGTGGTGAGATGGAAAAATTAGCTGATGTTTTACAACCGACCATAGGCATTATTACAGGTATAGGGCATAGTCATCTTGAGGGACTTGGCTCATTGAATGATATTGCTGTAGAAAAGCGTAATATATTTAAAAACTTTAGTGAGCACAATATAGGTATTATTAATGGTGATCAGTCACAATTAGCAAAAGTATCTTATAGTCATCCAGTAATTAAGTTTGGTATGAAAACAACCAATCAGATTCAAGCAAGAAAAATACAAGTTAAAAGTAGTCATATTGATTTTATTCTTAAGATTTATCAAGATAAATATCCTGTTAGATTGGATACAAATCATGAGGGTGCAATAACAACGTCTTTGGCGATTGCTGCCATAGGCTCTCTTTTGAAATTTAATCATGGCACCATCTTAGATGCTATACAAACACCAGTTTCTGTATCAGGGAGATATCAACAGTTAACATTAAAGGATAATAAGGGTATTCTTATAAATGACTGTTATAACGCAAACCCAGAGAGCATGAAGATGGCCCTGTTGGCATTTGATAAACTTGATACGCCATATGAAAAAATTGCTATCATAGGTGATATGTTAGAATTAGGAATAGACGCTTCTTTTTGGCATCGCCAGTTAGGTCGTTTTTTGAAAAAAACACCAACAATTAAGAAAGTTATTTTAGTTGGAAAACATATTAAATTAGCGCAAGAAGCTTTACCGGCAGGGGTAGAATCTGAGCTTGTAGGCACAGCTGAGCAAGGTTTAAAAGCGCTAAAAAAGTATATGAAAAAACCATTAGCTGTATTTGTTAAAGCTTCAAATTCTATTGGGCTTTCATTGATTGTTGATGAGATTGCGGAAAAGCAGAATACATTTGCAGCAGCAACGAAGACTGATTCAATCACTGCAAATCATAATGGAAATCAAACATTAAATAGTATAGGGACACATTAGCCGCATGTCAGTTGTTCATAAATCAGTTCTTGTACAGGAAGTATTAAAGTATTTAGATCCTAAGGCAGGTAAAACCTACCTTGATGTAACCTTTGGCAGTGGGGGGCATACTCGAGCTATTCTCGAGGCGCAACCGGGTTGTAAAGTTATTGCATTCGATTTAGACAAGACTTCTATTGAGACATTTGCGCCGGCCCTTGAAGAAGAGTTTAAGGGTCGGTTACAAGTTATATGGGGCAATTTTTCCTTGTTATATAGGTTGATCAAAAAGCATAATATTACCAAGATTGATGGTATTCTTGCAGATTTCGGAACTTCTCAGATGCAGATATTTGAAAGAGAAGGATTTTCTTTTGCTATTGATACACCTTTGGACATGCGCATGTCAGCAGCCCATGCCAAAATTATGGCTGCTGAGGTGGTTAATAAAGCAACTGCTAGGGAGCTACAGATTATTTTTTCTGAATATGGTCAGGAGCGTTATTCAAAGACAATAGCTCAAGCTATTGTAGAACAGCGAAAAATAAAACCAATTAGAACTACAGGTCAATTAGTAGATTTGATTCTTAAGGTTGTTCCATATAATAAAAAACAGAAAATACATCCGGCTACAAGGATTTTTCAGGCCTTACGTATTTATGTTAACAAGGAGCTGGATAACATTAAATCCTTTCTTGCTGCGACTAGGGATATTTTGCCAGAAGGGGGCAAACTCGTCTGTATAAGTTTTCATTCGCTTGAAGATGGTTTGGTTAAGGATTTTATTCGAGACAATCCATGTATTGTTGGTAAAGGGTTCAAAAATTTGACTCCTAAAGTAGTCATGCCAACAGAAGAAGAAATTCAAGCAAATCCATCGTCCCGTTGTGCTCGTTTACGTGCTGCACAAGTATGTATTGCTAATCTGTGATAAAGTTTGACAAAGGTGTAATATACCGATAAATTGAAGTCGAAATGAGGATGTAAAGGTAGTATTTGCCAAGGACACTATAATAACGCACACAGCGTTCAATCAAGGATTGAAGTATGAATATAACTGAAGTAAAAGTATTTCCTGTCGAAGAAGGTGGAAGATTAAAAGCATACGCAACAGTAGTGTTTGATGATTGTTTCATAATACGAGATCTTAAGGTGATTGAAGGGGATAAGGCTCTTTTTGTATCTATGCCCTCTCGTCGTAGAAAAGATGGATCATTTAGGGATATCGTGCACCCACTTAATTCCGAAACAAGATCCATGGTTGAAGAAAAAATTGTAGAAGAGTATAATAAGGTAGAGTCAGGTCAATCATCAGCGATGTAACCTGTTGTAATGAATAAGATTTGATATCTATTGGGGTGTGGCCAAGCGGTAAGGCACCAGTTTTTGGTACTGGCATGCGGAGGTTCGAATCCTCCCACCCCAGCCATACAAATTAAGCCATCGAGAAATCGGTGGCTTTTTTGCTGCTTGATTCTTATACTATGGCATGTATTCTGAGCATATATGGTATAATCAGCCAAATGAAAGGTTTTAGAGATATGATAAGCTTATATTGGTTGCTACTCTTCTCGTAATCATGAAGTTTAAAATTCTCGGCTGATCCGTCGTGCCCTTTGAGCTGAAATTCATTAATTTGAATTGAAGGAATACTAGTTGATTCCAATTCATCGAAAATATTTTTTACTTCTGCTACCGACCTATCTTGTTTTTCAAAAACCCGTCCGATGGTGATATGAGGGCTAAATGTGAATTTTTGTTCAATATTGTATTCAGCGTTAAGGAGCTGTGCTATGCGAAAAGCAAGAGCGCTTAGGGATTTATTTTCTAGTAGTTTTGATACAATGTTTAAATAATTTTTCTTTGTAATACCATCATGTTCCACACTAAATTTTCCGTCCCAGGCGGTTGTTTTTATATTTTTTGCATCAATAATAATAGGATCTATGTCCTTAGCTATGGTTTTTAATTGGGAGATCAATTCAGGGTAGTCTTGTTTGATATTTTCTAGATTTAATGGACCTTGACTAACAAAGGCTAATGAAAGGTGTGGAGTGAATGCAGGTAGTTCTAAAGAATATGTACACGAACTATTGGCATTGAGCTCTTCAAGCTGTTTTTTAATTTTTTCTTGGATTTTGTTAATAAGTTGCTTAGCATCAGTATTATCAGCAAGATCTACGACTATGTAGACACCTGCCCGCAGAGAGCTATATGAAAGAATGATAAGAAGATACAAAATAATTTTTTTCGTAAAAAATCCTTTTTAGTTTTAATGTTTAAACTGTCATCAGTATAGTAATTGCATGGATGGTTGCGTTGTAGTCAGTTGGTTTATGCTTATTGCTCAGCAAGTAGTTTATTTCTTCGTGCTATTAGAGCATCATCATCAGCCTTTGCAAAAGGATATCCTAAAAGTTTGTCTAGACTATCTAGACCGGCATGGGCATTCCAGAGTTCTTTAGCTTCGCTTTTTGCAAAGAAGTTTTTTCTTTCGCTATTATTTGGTTGCTCTGTATCAAGATATGCAAAACGCTCATCCGTAGTGAAATTGCTATTACTTGGGCTGATATCCCAAAATTTACCATTAAGAATGAGATATTTAATTGCTTGTTTTTTCTTTTCGCTCATGTTTGACCATAATGTTTTTCTAATTTCTTCAGTAACGAGTGGAAGTCTTTCTACAAGCACAATAGAGTTACGATCACTTAACTTCGTAGCTTGATCGCCTTCAGGATGTGTTATGTCTCGGATATCCCAGAAGTACATGTTTTCAGGGATAGCAATTTCTTTATCATATCCTTTTTCTACTGATTCTTGCGCTTGAAGAGTATTGCGTGCTACCAACCAATTGGGGACTCGGCTGACGTTTTGATATTCATTAAAGTTATTAGGCATGTGGTCTCTAACTAGGGGCATCTCAATGAGGTGGTTGGGTATGTCGTGATGTCCTAGTATGAGTGTTGGCCCGATGGCAACAGGAGTGAACTCACTTTGACTAAGAAGTTGCTTCCAAGTATTGCCGAGATTAGCACGGGAGTATTTATGGGATAATTCTAAAAGTTTAGCATTGTGCTGGTTTGCTTTTATACTATCTAACTTTCTGTGTAAATATAATGGTAATATGAATTGTTTTTCTACCTGTTGACGCAATGTCGAATCTGTAAAAAGTTGCTCAAGATCAGATGGAACCTCTTGATGTACCATTGGTACAGAATAGCCAACTAATAAAAATAGAATGCTGAGAGTTATTTTTTTCATGATATTTTTTCGTTTTTATTACCGTAATTATGCACTATTATTACAAGTAGTATTACATGTAGGGCTGCCAGAAGTCAATGGTTATCTTTTTTAAATGGTATGATGTAATGAAAAAAGCTTCTAGGTAATGCTTTAGGGAGCAGAGAGGTTTTTAAAATTGGTTTAAAAATCTATACCTAGCCCAGAAAAAAGCCCTTGAATGCGGTCTAGACTAAAGCCAAACTTAGCTTGGAAGTTCCTGAACGCGTCCAGCCAGACAAATTAAGCCATCGAGAAATCGGTGGCTTTTTTGCTGCTTGATTTTTACTCTCTGGCATCTATCCTGAGCACTATGATATAATCAACCAAACGAAAGGGATCAATATGAACAAGCTAAAACTTATTTTAGTCGTAGGTATAGTGGCTAATGGATTACAGGGAATGAATCATACGGCTAAGCTGAGTGCCAGCAAACTTTTAAATTTTAGCAAGTATCCAACAATTGAAGCTGCAATTAATAACAGTAAGTTTGGCATTGAGGTTATTCAAAAAAATAACTTAGATAAAAGTTATACCTTTCACTTGGCGGAAGATTCGCGACAGAACAAGCGGGATTCGTTATTGTACTCAGGCTTTTTGCGAGCATTCTATCTTACAAAGCCATACAGATTTTTTGATAAACAAGGATCGGAGTTTTATATAGACAGCAGCTTGGTTCCCATGCCATTAGGGCACGTTTTACCAATAATGAAGTTCGAGGGGGATAGGTGGGCAGATGAATTTTTTATGGAAACGGCGAAGAAATATGCTCTAGGTTTTTATGGTCAAAATCCAGAAGACTATGATCGAGCATATCGATATTGTTTGGAAATTACTCAGTCATTGCGACAGGGAAGAGGGCATAACGGTCAAATAGCCAATGGTATTATTGGACTCTTATATAGACAACGTTTAATTGAAGGAGGAACCCCAAAGGATCTTGAAGAGGGTGAGCGTTATATTAAAGAGTCACGCTTTAATGAGGATCAATTAAAAAGACATACAACAGTAAATGGGCGTACGCTTGTAAAAAAAGAGCAAGATACGTTCTTTTCCAAATGGTTTCGCTAAGCTTAAACATTAAATCCAAACTCAGCTGAATGTTCCTGAACGCGTCCAATAGGGCAGCCAGACAAATTAAGCCCATAAGATCTCTTATTTTATAAGACGCTTATGAAGCCAATATCCACCTAAAGCTGTACCACCCACTATAGCTGGTATGACATATTTTTTTGATAGATATTTATGCCACCATTGAGGTATTGATTGAGCAATCTTAGTATATCCATTTTTCTCTGCTAGCGTACGCGCAGTCTCGCCATCTCCCCTTGTGGCATGCACATTAGCATTATTTTTTATCAACTCTTCTACAATCTCAGAATGCCCGTTCTCAGCAGCTAACATTAATGCCGTTATACCAGTAAAGAATCTCTCTTGTTCTAACAATCCTCTTGTGGCAGCATTAACCATTGCTCCTTTTGCTATTAAATCACGCACAAGCTCAAGCTTTCCCGCTTGAGCCACCAACATTAATGGCGTAATTCCATTTTCTGACAAAGTAACATTAACATCTGTACCCCCCTCAATTAATGCCTTTATTACATCCCACTGCTCATTTTTAATCGCCATCATTAATGGTGTAAATGTAACTTTAATTGTTTTGCTATGTGTCCCTTCCTTTTCTACTTGCTCAATCTCTATTTTCCCTGATTTTGCTCCTTTTGCTAACAAATCACGTACAATATCAGAGCGGTCCTTCAAAATGGCCAAAATTAATGGTGTAAAACCATCAGAACGGATAATATTAACATTTGCGCCTGCTTCAATTAATGCCGGTACCATATTCCATTTATCAACATTAATAGCAAGTAGCAATGGTTCTATTTTCAATTCTTTGTATTCATCGACATGATATATATTAAAGGGCTTCTCTTTTTTTACATTAAGCGTTAATTTATCATTTACATCTACCCCTTTTTCAATTAAATTTTGAAGAATATCATCCTGACCGAACAAAATAGCTATCTTCAATGGCGTATCTTTGGTGTATGGATGAACAATATCAAGTTTGGCACCGGCTTTGATTAGCTGCTGTGCTATCTTCCAACTTTTATTTCCTAAGGCAAAAAGTAGCAACTCTATTTCAAACTCTTTTTTATCTGCATACTGGGTTTTTGGCATAACCATTTTCACTGTTTCATTTACATCAGCTCCTGCATTTATCGCAATTTGTGCTATTTCACTATTATTTTTCTCTATAACAGCATAACGCAACACGAAATCACGCCAGTCACTTTCATTTTTCAGCAATTTCCGAATCGCTTCTTGATCATTCTTATCTATGAGATCAAATACAGTTTGAGCAGTTATAGAAGCTGTTATAGATTGAGGATTCGTAATAAGCCCATAAGCATGAGAAATTTGTTTAAACTGCTCTTCAGCCTTCTTTCTATCAGCCTCTGAAGCTCCCCTTCCTTGCCATCTATCTGGATGCCACTCAAAGGCCAGCTTTCTATAAGCCTTCTTAACCATATTCTCGTCTGCCCCCGGAGGAATCCCCAGTGTCTCGTATGGATCTAAAAGTTGATCAATAGCCTCAATATGCCCTAAAATACAAAACGATAGAAAAATTAAACCTAACAATCTCATAATAACCCCTCATTTTTATTATCCATAATTAATTATACAGGGCTATTGTCTTTCGGGTAAACAATATTTAATAAAAACTGCTAGCATTGCATTACATTAAGGTGTATCTACATGTTATACAGAAAAACCAGGGAGTAGCTTGCTGCGTATGATGCGGCTTATCTGATCATCGAAAGAGGAGGACAGTAGTGTCAGTGATTTGCAAATGCATGAGCCTTTAAACAATTAAAATCGATTATTTTTAAAGCCAAACTCAACCTGAAGGTTCCTGAATACGTCCACGAACGGCAGCCATACAAATTAAGCTATCGAGAAATCGGTGGCTTTTTTGCTGCTTGATTCTTATACTATGGCATGTATCCTGAGCATATATGGTATAATCAGCCAAATGAAAAGGATCAATATGAACAAGCTAAAACTTTTTTTAGTAGTAAGTATAGTGGCCAATGGTTTACATGGAATGAATGCGACTAAGCTTTTGATTCCTAGTAAGCGGTTCTTAGATCTAAGTAAATATCCAAACATTTTACATGTGGTTAATAAGAATAAGTTTGGAACTGAGATTATTGAAATAGAAGATTCAACCAGTAAGGACGGCAGCTCTTTTTATATAGGGCAAGAGTTGCGGTGGAATATAGGCGACAATAAATTGAATGCAAGCTCTCAGCTACGTGCATTCTATCTTCGTAAGGAAACAAAAGAGTTAGTGGATATGTTATTAGAGGATGCATTGCCAAACCTCCATCCTGGTAATATTCTGTTCAACGTTTCTAAAGATGCTGCTATATTAGCAGCGGCGCTTGAATATAGAATGGGGAAATTAGGAAATAAAACTCAAGAAGACTTGCATAGGGCGTTGGAATATTGTGAAGAAGTAGCATTATTCTCTAAGGACAAAGAGATAGTGTCTGTAGCACGATTAACTTATGGATCTTTATATGCGGATGGTTTAATAGAAGATGCTAGTAAAGGGGAGCTTGAAAAAGCAAATAGACTTCTTTGGTTCGTTAGTCTGGATTCAAAATATAAGGCTGCTGCTGAAAGAAATCTTCAAACTTTAAAAGACAAGAAGCATCCAATTAAGGCATTCTTTTCTAAATGGTTTCGCTAAGTTTAAACATTAAATCCAAACTCAACCTGAAGGTTCCTGAACACGTCCACGAACGGCAGCTATACAAATTAAGCCATTGAGAAATCAGTGACTTTTTATTTGAAACTCTTGTTTTTTCCTTTTTCTTTACGATATTATTAATTACAGATTGAATATTTTTGTCAATGAGAGAGATAGCAATGAAAAAAGTAGTAATATTATGTATGGGTATATTAGCACTATCTGGATTGTATGGGACTGATATTGGAGAGCTCGATCCTAATATGCTAGATAATACAGGCAATACGGCTTTGATGAGCGCGGCTGCTCGGGGTGATATTGTAGCAATTCTAGCTCTTGGCGAGTTAAGGGGGATTGATCCTAACATACAAAATAACGACGGTAATACCGCATTAATGTTGGCTATTTTGAATGGCAATTTGCGCTTAGTAGAAGCAACTGCTGCAATTCCAAATACTAACTTTAACCTTACAAATAGAGAAGGCTTGAATGCATTTGAGGTAGCAGCTGAGATAGGAAATCCACAGATTATGATAGTAGTTATGTTAGCTCGAGATAGGCCGGTTTTTTGATATAGAATTAATTTTTTTGATGTAACTAAGCAAATTAAGCTATTGAACTAAAAAGCTCGCGCATTCTCGCTCCTTTAGGGGCGAGTCAAGCGAGTTAATATTTTGATAAAACCCTGAACTTAAGATATACTATTTAAAGAATTGGTAGAGATTTAGTGAAGTGACAAATTCATCAGGAGAGGTGAAT
>METK01000003.1 GCA_001771315.1 candidate division TM6 bacterium RIFCSPHIGHO2_12_FULL_36_22 | reverse complement strand
TCGAGAAGCATTGAGATCCGCATTAAGTTGTAAACCACACGAACATACATACATTGACTGATTCTTTCTGTTGCTTTTTTTAACAACATCACATTGAGAACATCTTTGAGATGTGTAGCGAGGATCAATATATTCAACATAGACCCCAGCTAGTTCAGCAAGATATTTTAATGCATTTTCTAGTCGTTTAAAACTCCATCTGCCTATTTTTGTACGATGTTTTTTGTGAGCTTTTCCTTTAGCCCCACAATTATCTCTAATGTTTATTAGATTCTCGAGTACAATTGTATCTCCTGGTAGAAGAGTAGCAAAAAATTCTTTTACTAGAATACGATCACAATTTTCCTTAAACCGTTTCAATCTGCCTGACAACTTTTTAAGATGTCTTTTTGCTGACTTTGTGCCTGCGGACTGCAATCGCGCTATAAGTGAAAGAAATTTTCTTTCACGCTCATGCCATTCTCTTCTACCAAAAAACTTATTATTGGAAGATACAAAGGGATGTTTTATCCCTCTATTTATACCTATTATTTTTCCTGTTCTTTTATATTTAACACGGGGTATCCAGATCATAAGGAGATTGATGAATTATTTTGTTTTAACTATTACAGGACAAAAATAACATTTATTATCATGCATAATTTCTTCCTCTGCCACTAAACCGTGCACAGCTTCAAGCATATTGTCTAATTCATGAATCATATCCTTGTTAATGTCAGTCTTATTTTTGAACTTTTTCATCATAATTTCGTAATTCTCTTTAAATTTTTTAAAATCCTTACTATCAGAATTGAAATCCATACTGGTCTTTTCCACACAATTCAAGGTTCCTTGTATAACAATATTTTGGTTCCTGAATCTGGCAACATCTAATGAATCAATCTGATATAAATGATCGAATATATTATCAGCTACATTATTCAAAGCAGATGAAACATAATCAATATTTGGATGACTAGATAAGCCAAAAGCTTTAAAATAGCCACCATAAAGACCTAAACTACATACCAATGAAAAAATAGCCAAAGTTACTAATTTATTCTTCATATAACATGCCTCCTATTTGGATTATATAAAACTACTATCTATCATATCAAACTCTTAATTCAAATTGCAATATATTCAAATGATCTGAGCCTCGATTTGCAGCATTGTTCCAATTTTTTGATTCCAGTTTGCAGCCTATTTGGTTTGGCTACAGCAATGTGGATTGCTTTTTCCCCTGGATCAATCTGGCTTGCTGAAGCAGCTCTTCTAGGTATAATGGCAATTGGTTTTGTTCCAATCGCATTTGGTAGTGTAAAAGGATCCAGAAAAGCACGATCTACATATCAACGAATAATTGCTCCTTATGAGGCTCTTGGTGTTAATTATGTTGAATCTGGTGAGGCCAAAGAAGTGATAGCTTATACCAGAAAAAAGACCTTAAGAACTTTTCTGGCCTATTTATTAAAAATGCCAAAACTCATCAAAAGATTTCATTTGTCATATAGCAGAAGTTATTTGCCAAACGCTTATGGCAAAGCCATATAGACAAAATATTTCCACTTGGTAATATTATAATATAGAAAAAATAACATTAATATTGGGTATATTATGCATAAGTTTTACTACACATTCATTATTGGTTTAATATTTACTGGCGGCCTACAAGCTGCTACAGCGCAATTCGCCCATAAGCATACTAAAAATGGTGCTCAAATTGAGTTGCAAGAGATGTCTCCAAAAGAAGCTAAGAAGCAACTTGGTTATGGATTTTATAAGCGCCAGAAGCCAAATGCAACGGTACCGGTTTCTGTTACCATAACTAATGATTCTAATCGTTGTGTTAATTTTTCAAAGCATGACCTTGGGCTAAGATTGGTATCACCGGAAGACGTGAAGCAACAAGTCGAATCACGTGCACGCCTTTTTGCGTCTGGTGGAATATTAACATTTCTTTTTCTTATATGTCCTATGGCAATATTTCTCGGTGTGGTTTTATTTACCTGTGCTCCAGCCGAAGTAGCAATGCTTTTTGGATCAATTACTTTGGGCGGCATTCTAGGCGTCATAGCACCAACAACTTGTTGTGGTTATCTGTGGTACGATGAAAAGAAGAGCGTATGTAAGAAAATTGTTACACCATACGAAAACTTCAATGCAATACAGATCGCACCGCATGAAAGACTGACTAAGATTGTATACGTTAAGCGTAAAGACCTGCTACAGTTCTAATTTTTTAGTTATTCTAATAAGGTTTACATATCAGTTAGTACCATTGGCAGAATATTATCAAATTTACTGTCTAGGGGCCTTATCAAGGCTGTTTCATTCTACTCATTTGATCATATTCGTAGACCGCAAGTGTTCCATGATCATGCTCAACGCATACCCAACAATTTAAAGGCAACCAAACCTGGTTAATTTATTCAGGTTGATCATACAACAGTTTCTTTCCCTGGTCGCTATATAAAGCATTTCAAGGCTATTTGTCCTATGACCAAGATATCCGCTGAACAAGCATATTGGAAGGCTACAGCTCGCAATGCAGCCGAATTTTTGGTTCTAATGAAGGAAAGATTTCCATTTACTATTGAATCGATTCAGGTTGATGGTGGATCTGAGTTCATGTGCGAATTTGAACGAGCTTGTGCGAGGGAAGAGATCCCGCTTTTCGTGCTTCCTCGTCGATCACCAAAGCGCAATGGATGTATCGAGCGAAGCAATCGAACAGTAAAAGCTGAATTTTATAGTCAGTATATGGGTCCAATTAGCTTGGACGACTTCAATGGAGCCTTATCAAAATATTCAGATTTCTATAACAAAATACGTCTCCCTCCATGGCAGTCTTATATTCAGATGAGTTCGGAGGTCCATTAGTCTCATATGTATTGAACCAGTACATATGTTGAATACAAAGAATGATAATACACTTCCAAAACCATCAAATGCAGCACTCCTTAGACAATTGAATAGTAAAAAAAGGTAAATCTAAAGATTCTTTTACACTTACCAATGACCAATTTAACGTAGAAGGCAAACGTATTCGTATTCCTCATATAGGATGGGTACGTATGCGTGAATCTTTACGGTTTGAAGGTAAAATCTTATCAGCAACAATTTCCCGTACAGCCGATCGTTGGTTCGTTAGCATTGCAGTAGAAATATCAGATGATTTGTATCGATCCGAAGCCAAAAATCAAGGCGTGATTGGTATAGACCTAGGTTTTTCTGTGCTAGCAACCTTATCTACGGGAAAGATGATCATAGGACCTAAGGCAGAAAAAGTAGCGAACAAAAAATTGCGGCATTGCCATCAGGATGTAAGTCGTAAAGAAAAGGGCTCAAATAATCGTCGAAAAGCACAAATGCAATTAGCGCGGTGCTATGCTCAAATAGCCAACATTCGTAGCGATAATATGCATAAAGCAACACAGATAAGATAAGTTTAACGGAACGGAAGAAGTATAAAATCTTGCTTCTTCGATCACATTTTGCCAATACTAAAAAAGAAAAACCTGAGAATAATATGTCAAATTATAAAGGACATTTAACTGGCGGTGTTGCAACATTTGCTAGCACCTATTTTGCACTTACGATGTTACAGGTATCTATCCCGGTCAACCCATTACAACTTCTTTTGTTTTGTCTTTTTGGATCTCTATTTCCAGATATTGATACAAAAAGCAAAATCCAAATATTAAGTTATAGAGTAGCATTTGTATCTTTTGCTGTTCTCGCATGGTTTCAACGGTGGAGCGCTGTGGTTCTTTTAAGTTTTTTACTTCTTATTCCATTAGTAGTTCATCATAGAACATTAACACATAAAAAATGGTTTATTGTTGCCATACCAACCTCACTATATATAGCTGCCATTATATATCAACCACAATATGCTCTATTGGTACTCTGGAATGGTTTATTTTTTATTGCTGGAGCATTTTCTCACTTGATTCTAGATTATGGTCTACGTATCGCTCTTAAGCGCCGCTAAAAGACCTTTAATAATCAGTAAATTATTGGTTAACATACTTGCCTGCAACATATTCAAGTAGTATAAACCATAAGAATGCTTTTTTCATATAACAGTTTTTCTCGAGATATTTCTTTTGTTAATATGTAATAATTTCAAAGTATAATAGGACTAGAAATTTTAACAATTTAATGTTTAAGTTTCAAATAAAAAGAAAGTATAATATGAAACAAACGAAAATAGCAATAATAGGGGCGGGAACAGTTGGGGCAACTACCGCTTATAGCTTATTACTCAACAATATGGTTTCAGAGATCCTTATGATAGATTGCAACGATAAAAAATGCCTCGGTGAGGTAGATGACCTTGCCGATACACTTCAATGGAGTACCACCAGCTCAATTCGTACAGCAACTTATAAAGAAGCTGCACAAGCAGATATTACAATCATTTGCGCAGGTAAACCACAACAACCAAAACAACATCGAGCTGAGTTGGTGGAGACAAATGCCAAAGTAATTAGATCTATTTTCAACGAGATGGGTTCAATTTCAAAAGATTTAATTATTATCATGATTACCAATCCTGTAGATATCCTAACGCAACTCGCTCAAAATTTGAGCGGTTTACCAGCGAACCAAGTCATTGGATCTGGAACATTGCTCGATACTGTACGCTGGCGTGGTTATATTAGCCAGGAAATTGGAATTGCTGAGCACTCAATTGAAGCTTATATCATAGGAGAGCATGGTGAAGAACAAGTACCAGTCATCTCTTCAGCTAATATTGAAGGCGTGCCATTAACTGAATATCCCAAGCTAGGACAACAAAAGCTTAACAATCTTGCTGATAAAGCACGACTTAAAGTATATGATCTTATTGATAATAAAGGTGGCACAGAATTCGGCGTAGCATCTTGCGTTACTACTCTCTGTAAAAGCATCATCTTCAACGAAAATTTAGTATTACCTGTAGTAACATTTAGTGAAGAATATCAAACTTATATGAGCCTTCCCGTTAGTTTAGGCTCTCAAGGCGTTACTCAACAGATTTGTATAGCAACTAATGCAAATGAACAAAAAGCTTTGAAAGCCTGTGCTGAAAAACTCAAAAATACCTATAAAAATTTAAAATAATTTTAAACTTTTATCATTATACCATTAGCTTTTGAAGAGTTTGCACGTGCTTGATCTAATGCCTGTTGCGCTCGAATAAGGGCTGCTTCTGGCTTGATACGAGCTTTCTGAAATGTAATCTCCGCATTATTTTCTGCTATTTGTGCTTTTTCAAACACTTTTACAGCTTTTTTGAATATTTTTTCAGCACTATTCATTTCTTTTACATACACAGCCTCAGCTTCGGTCTCTGTCGCACCAGCATGATAAGCTCGGCGTTTTGAATCATTGGCTTGTTTTTTTGCAGTATTATAAGCTTTATCAGCTAAATTGTATGTTTCTTGAGCTTGTTTAAATATGCCATGAGCTGCTCGTCTTTTAGTTTGAGCTGCTTCCAACGCTAGATCAAATACATCATAAGCAGCATCTAGTGCTTTCTCTGCCATATAAACTGACATAGCTGGTGAAGCTGCTTTCAAAGATGTACCTAGCGATCCTAAAACAAATATTGATAACACAACCTTCTTCATATCACCTCCATTTTTTATTACTATCATATTAATTACAACCGTAACCAATTTTAAATTATAAATGCAATGATTTTTCAAAAAAACTTAAAGTGTTGGTTGCAAAAATATAATTATCAATAAAAAATAAAACTAACAAAAAAAAGAGGGATGCATTTTGCATCCCTCTTTAACTTCTACAATAGAAAAAACTATTCAACCCAAGAAAGTTGAGCAATAGTAGCTGTATCACTAGCACGCTTGCCCATAGAAACTACACGAGTATATCCACCTGGACGGTCAACATAATTAGGTGCAATATCATTAAATAGTTTAACCAAAGCTTGATCTTTATATGGCAATAAAGCTTTTGCTCTTCTGCGAGAGTTAAAGTCATTGCCTTTACGAGCTATAGTAACCAACTTCTCTGCAAAACGTTGTACTTCTTTTACGTTTGCCTTAGTTGACGTTAATTTGCCATACGTAATAAGGTGTATTACCTGATTACGCAAAAGAGCACGTCTATGTGGTCCACGTAAATTTAATTTCTTTCTTCCACTTTGATGTCTCATCGCTCTATTACCTTATACTTACAAACAATTATTTTTTAAGACTTTAACAAATTCTGTATGTCTTCTTCTTTGATATCCATACCAAAGCTAAGACCAAAAGCCTTCATACTATCTTTAACTTCATTCAAAGACTTACGACCAAAATTCTTAATCTTAAGCCCATCTTCTTCTGACAGGTTAACTAAGTCTAAAATACGCTTAATGCCATGTGCAATTAAGCAATTATGAGCCCTAGCTGATAATTCCAAATCCTCAATTGGCTTAAGCAAAAGATCTACCGGAACACCCTTAAGACCTAAAGACTCTGAACTTGCTCGTTCGCTCTTCTCTTCTTTTTCAGGCATCTCTGAAATTGAATTAAAATCAATCTCAGGATCTACAAGAAAATGCGCCAACTGTGTTCTTAGTACAGATACAGCATAATGAATCACATTCGCTGGTTTTTCTGCACCATTGGTATATACCTGTAAAGTCAATTTATCGTAGTCAATATCTTTTCCAACACGAGTCTTTTCAACCTCAAACTGAATCTGCTTAATAGGAGAAAACATTGAATCAACATAAATTCGATTATCATCCTGAAGCTTAGTTCCAATAGGCCACTGTGCAGCTTTATATCCACGACCAGATTCAACAAAAAATTGAATATCCAACTCACCACCTTGGGATACATGAGCAAGGACATGATCCTTATTGATCAATTCAAGATTATCACTAACTTTTATATCAGAAACTTTAACTACACCTTCACCTTTGTGATTCAGGATCATTTTACCAGATTTACCATCGAGACTTTTAATAACGATTTCTTTGATATTCAGTACCAACTGCATAATATCTTCTTTTACGCCTGGTATCGTCGAAAATTCATTATTAACATCCTTAATAATAACTGACGAAACAGCTGACCCCTCAACAGCAGCAAGTAAAACCCGACGCAAGGCATTCCCAATCGTGATTCCGAACCCAGGTTCAAGCGGTTGTGCAACCAACTTGCCATAAGTATCAGATAAGCTGTCCCTATCCCATACTACACGAGGAATCGTCAAAGGTTTATACTCTTCTTTATTCATATATTATCCCGACTTATAAAACTGTTAAAATATGACCACCATTTACTAACCAACGACATTATTTAGAATAAAGCTCAACAATCAAGTGCTCTTCAATAGGTGCTTGAATATCTGAACGCACAGGAAATCGCAATACTAAACCATTACGATTTTGTTTGTTGAGTTCAAGCCATTCTGGAACTTTAATACCAATATTAAGACGTTTATCAATCACTTGTTCTACAAATTTTTCTTTCTTAACCACTTTATCTGCAAGAGTAATCTTGTCGTTAACATCAACTAAGAAGGATGGTGAAGAAACTTTTTTGCCATTAACTAATATATGACCATGAACAATAATTTGACGTGCTTGTGTACGAGTAACAGCTAATTTAAGACGATATACAACATTATCAAGTCGTCTTTCCAACAAACTCAATAAGTTTTCACCAGCACCACCCTCTGATCGAGTAGCCAAATCAAAGAAACGTTTAAATTGACGCTCGCGCATACCATAAATTTCTTTAACTTTTTGCTTTTCTCTTAACTGAATACCATAACCAGACAACTTTTTGCCGCGTTTTTTTTCACTTTTATCGCCAGCTGCTTTGTTATCTTGTTGGCTTTTTTCTCGTTCTTTTCTAATTTTCTCCATATTCCCTTTGCTCGCTCTTACAGATGATTTATCTTACAAAACTTTTTATACACGTCGCTTTTTCGGTGCACGAGTTCCATTATGTGGCAATGGTGTTACATCACGAAGTACCGTGATATTTAATCCAGAACCTTGAAATCCTCGCACAACGGCTTCTCGTCCTGACCCAGGACCTTGCATGTTAATTTCCATTGTCTTAACACCAAATGGAGCCATATCTTTTGCCAAAGTTGCAGCAACTTGTCCCGCTGCATATGGAGTGCCTTTTCGAGAACCCTTAAAACCTAGCTTTCCTGAGCTGGATCGCAAAAGAACATCGCCCGAATCTGTTGTTACAGTAACTAGCGTGTTATTAAAACTAGATTTTACGTGTGCTACTACTGCATCAACTTTTCTTTTTACTTTTTTTGTTTTTTTCTTATATGCCATAAGTTAATCCGTTACCTATTTCTTCGTTACTTTACGTTTTAATGCAACAGCACCACCCTTTTTACGAGGACCTTTACGTGTACGAGCATTTGTCTTCGTACGCTGACCTCGAGATGGCAAACCTTTTCTGTGACGCGTTCCTCGGTATGAACCAATTTCACTCAAGCGCTTAATGTTCAATGTAACCTCTTTACGCAAATCACCTTCGATTACATAATCAGCTGTAAGCTTTTTTTGAATAGCTGCAATTTGAACGTCAGTTAAATCTTTAATTCGTATATTATAATCAATCTTTAATTGATCTAAAATATCACGGGAAGTCTTAACACCAACACCGTATAAATACGTTAATCCGTATTCTACTCGTTTCCCGGAAGGTAAATTAACACCCTCAATTCTTGCCATAATATAGTTCCTTACCCTTGACGCTGTTTATGTCTTTTATTTTTTGAACAAATAATTCGTACAATTTTTGCACGCTTAATAATGCGACAACCATCGCAAATTGGTTTAACTGAAGTTCGCACTTTCATGAGACTTTTCTTCTTTCAATCTTTAACTTTTAAACCGTCTTGTAATTCTTCCACGAGTCAAATCATATGGAGACAATTCCAATAAGACCTTGTCACCCGGTAAAATTCTAATATAATGCATACGCATTTTGCCCGAAACATGACTCAATACCACATGTCCGCCTTCTAATTCAACACGAAACATTGCATTTGGCAATGTTTCACGCACTATACCCTCAACCTTTACAACATCATCTTTTTGTTTCATATATTCTCAATTTTGCCCTCTTATGACAATCGCGTCAAAATTTGAGGTCCCTGTTCAGTTATCACTACCGTATCTTCAACGTGAGCCGCTAACGATCCATCTGCCGTATGTGCGGTCCAACCATCCTTTGCTATCCTAACCTTATAATCTCCCAATGAGATCATGGGCTCTATCGCAAAAACCATGCCTGGTAATAAAACTGGTCCCTCTCCTGGTTTACCATAATTTACCACCTCAGGCTCTTCGTGCATTCGTTTGCCGATACCATGACCTGCAAAATCACGAATAACACCAAAACCATGCTGCTCAACCTCTTGCTGAATCGCCGCCGAAATATCGGATAATCGCTTACCTGGAACCATTTGCTTAATTCCAATATCTAAAGCCCGCTGAGCTGTATCCGAAAATCTCTTTGCCTGATCTGTATAAACACCTCCGACAAAAAAACATCGTGCCATATCAGCACAATATTCATTCCATGCTGCACAAACATCAATGGTAACTAAGTCACCTGGCTTCAATATAACATTTTCAGAAGGCACCCCATGAACAATCACATCATTCACAGAAATACAACTGACATGCTTATAGCCTTTATAACCTTTGGCCTTTGATGTCATACCAGCCTTACGTAATTCTTTCTCAATCCAAGCATCTACAGCAGCTGTAGAAACCCCTGGTTGTGCTATTTCACGACAAGCTATTTCAACTATCGGTGATAACTTTTCCCCTGCTTGACGCATCTTAGCTAAAGCATTTTTGTTTTTAATTACTATCATAACAATTATACATCAAGCTTTGATTTAAATTGATCAAACACTTTATCCAAGGAACTCTCAACATTAACTTGAATTATTGACCATCCAACAGAAGAATAATAATTCAATAAATCTTCTTCATGCCGATAGTAATTCGATAAACGGTCCCGAACAGTAGTAATATTATCATCTGAGCGTTGTGTAAGCTTTGACTTACAAATGTCACACTCCAAATCAACCTTCGGAATCATCCCTGAACTTTCAAGGAGAGAATATACCTGTTGGCAATCCTTATTTGAACATGTCAATCGCGATGTTAATCGCCTAATTAATTCTTCATCTGAAACCTTTAATTGAACCACTCGAACCCTGGTTAAAGGAAATTCTGCAGTCAACATTGCCTTAAAAGCCATAGCCTGTGGCACGGTCCGTGGAAAACCATCTAATATCACTGTGCGATCTCGATCAGGATTCTCATGAAACCATTCACGAACCATTGCAACAATAAGATCATCTGATACTAGTCTACCAGATTTGATAGCAAAATCTATTTTTTGCCCTAACTCACTGCCTTTTTCAATGTTTTTTCGACATAAATTTCCCGTGGAAAGCTGCTCCCACCCGAGCTCCTTGATACATTTTTGAGAAATTGATCCCTTGCCTGCTCCTGGGGGGGCAATAAAAATTACAATATCCTGTTGTTGTCTAGATTCTGTCATACCTTTAAACCCTGGATTTAACTCGACCTGAAGATAAAAATCCTTCATACCGATGCTCAATCAAATAAGATTCAGCCTGAGAAGAAAACTCTAAAGCAACCCCAACGACAATCAACAATGATGTTCCACCAAGATAAAATGGCATTTTTACTAAAGCCAAAAGAATATTTGGAGTAATTGCTAAAATACCAAGATAAATTGCTCCTACCAAACCAACTCTATTGAGAATATAATCAAGATAATGTGCTGTACTTTTACCTGGACGTACACCTGGAATAAAACCACCATTTTTCTTGAGATTATCGGCCAATTCATCTGGATTAAATTGCAATGCAGTCCAAACAAAAGTAAAGAAAATAATTAGTAGAAACTGCATAACGCTAAACACTGGGCTTTGCGGTGAAGCAAAAGCCTTTAAAAAATCCAACGTTGGAAAATAATTTGCCAAAATATTTATAGCCATGCCAGGAAACTGTAATGCCGCTTGCGCAAAAATAACAGGCATCACACCAACTGGATTAACCTTGAATGGGATGTAACTACTCTGACCACCGTAAACTCTATTACCGATCATTTTTCGTGCATATTGAATAGGAATCTTACGATCACCCTTTTCCAAAAAAACAATACAGGCAATAATCAAAATAAAGAAAGCAAGAACTAAAGCCATCGCAATAGAACTAACTTCTCCACCCCAAATAGCATTCACTGTTGATTGAAAATAGTTTGGAAAACTTGAAACGATTCCTGCAAAAATAATCATTGAAGAACCATTACCCAAACCATAAAGAGTAATTTGGTCACCTAACCACATTACAAACATTGCACCTGCAGTCAATGCAGCTACAAAAGTAATTGTAAAACCAATGCCAGGATTGAGCACAATACCTTGCTTTTGAAGAAGTCCCGCGTAACCAAAACTATACACAATAGCCAAAACCAATGTAAGATAACGTGTATACTGATTCATAATCTTACGACCATATTCACCTTCTTTCATCAACTCTTCAAAATACGGTATTGTCATACCAAATAGTTGAATAGCGATAGAAGCTGTAATATATGGCCCAATACCCAAAGCAAAAAGACGACATTGAGATAAGCTAGCACCAGAATAAGTATCTAAATAGTTAAACCAAAGTCCTAAGTTACTCGCTTGTTTAAGATATTCTCCCAAAAGCGTCAGATTGATTCCTGGAACTGGTATAATACTTCCCAGACGAAACACAATCAAACAGCCTAAGGTAAACAATATTTTTCTACGTAATTCAGAAATATTAAAAACGTTAAGAAAACTTCTTAATTGTATCACTGCTCTAATCCCCTTAAGCTATCCTCACTTGACCACTGCTTGCTTCTATGGCTTCACGTGCAGACTTACTAAACGCATCTGCTTCAACGATGAGTTTCTTGGTTGGTGTGTAACCACCCAATACCTTAACACGCATATTCTTTTTAATAAAGCCACGTGATTCAAGTAATGCTTTTGTAATTTCTTGATTTTCAACAAATTTTGTATCAAGAAACTCTAGAGAAATAGTAACTGTTTCTTGTGCAAAAAACTTATTATTAAATCCGCGCTTTGGTAAACGACGGTACAAAGGCATTTGTCCACCTTCAAAACCTGCTCGTACATTGTGACTTCCAGAACGTGCTTTTTGTCCTTTAGATCCACGACCAGATGTTCCACCACGGCTACCGCCACGACCAATACGTTTTTTCTTTTTACCCGCAGGTACTAAATTATGAAGCGCTAACATGTGAACCTCTTGTAATTTCTTCTATAGTTTTTCCTCTTAAACGCGCAATGTGACTTGCTGAACGCAATTGAGCCAACGCATTCAAAGTAGCCTTAACAACGTTTTGATGTTGAGGAGCACCAATAGATTTAGCTAAAATGTCTTTTATACCAACAGCATCCATAACTGCACGCATTGCACCACCTGCAATAACACCAGTACCTTTATATGCTGAACGTAAAACAACCCTACTTGCACCATGTCTTCCAACAACTGGATATGGAATTGTAGTTCCACGCAATGCAACATGAATCATTTTTTTGCGTGCACGAGCTGTTGCTTTTGCAATTGCCGAAGAAACTTCTCGACTCTTCCCTTGAGCTATACCAATATTACCTTGTTGATCACCAGTAACTACCACAGCTGAAAATGAAAATCGCTTTCCACCCTTGGTAACCTTAGTTACACGACGAACACTGATAACTGCATCAACGTAATTTTTTTCTGTATTTTCTGATTTTTTATTTACCATATTAAACCTGTAAGCCTCCTTGACGTAAACCTTCAGCAAAGGCTTTTACACGTCCATGATAACGATATTGACCGCGATCAAAAGCGACATTTGTAATTCCTTTTTCCAATGCCTTTTGTGCTAAAAGAAGACCTGCCTCTTTGGCGAGTTCTTTTTTATCACCCTTACGATCTTTTAATTCAGCTGTAGAAGACGCAACAATTGTTGTTTGCTTAGCATCATCAATTACTTGCCCATATACTTGTTTTAAGCTACGAAAAACGGACACACGAATAGAACCACCCTTGGCTCTTACCTTAGCACTGGTACGTTCTTTACGTCGCAGTTTCCGCTTTTTATTTTTTGTCTTTAATGACACGTTAACATCCCTTATAATAGTTCTTAGGCACCCTTAGCTTTACCAGCTTTACGTGCAATAATTTCATTTTCAAGTTTAATACCGGTACCTTTATACGGCTCTGGTGGTCTAAATGCACGAATACTCGCACATGCTTGACCAAGTTGTTGTTTATTTGCAGAACGCAATGTCAACCTTTGACCAGATTTATCTACCTCCATAGAAACACCTTCTGGTAGCACATAATCAATTTTATGGCTAAAACCAAGTGTCAATACAACGCTAGATCCTTGTACCTGTGCTTTATAACCCAAACCATTAATTATCAACTTTTTCTCAAATTGCTTTTCTGCACCAGAAAGAACATTAGATAAAAGTGCTCGATGAAGTCCCCAAAAACTTTTTTTGTTTGAGTCTTCTAATCCCAGAGTAATAACCTTATCTTGTTTATCAATCTTGATATATTCTGGTAAGGTATAAACTCCAGAAGCCTCTTTTCCCTTGAAATGTATATCTTGACCTTTAACGTCAACAGTTACATCGCCAATTTTTATCGGTTTTCTTCCAATTTTGGACATTGATGTTCCTTCCTTACCAAACTGTACACAATACTTCGCCGCCGACAGTCACATCTTTTGCTCTTTTATTTGTCATAAGACCTTTATTTGTGGTCAAGATTGAAATACCCAATCCCCCAATAACAGGCTTCAACTCATGCATACGAGCATAACTTCGTCTTCCTGGCCTACTGACTCGTTTGATTTCATGAATCACAGATTCACCATCAACATATCTCAAGTCAATCGAAATAAATTTTTTGTTATCGATTTCTTTAATTTGCACCCCGTTGATAAAGCCTTCTAGCTGTAAAATAGACGCTATTTCGCTACGCATACGAGAGTGTGGAGCAATTGCTATTGGCTTTGAAGCCATAATTGCATTTCTTATAATGGTTAAAAAATCACCAATTGAATCTTTTGACATCTTTTTATAAACCTTTTTAAATTACCAACTTGCTTTTCTGACACCTGGCAACTCACCCTTTAACGCTAAACGACGCATTTCGATACGAGAAAGATTGAAGAAACCCATATAACCACGTGCTCTGCCTGTTAAAGCACATCGGTTCCTAATACGAACTTTTGAAGAATTACGAGGAAGCTTAGCAATCATTTCTTGAGCTTTCATCTTATCTTCAAGTGAGGCATCTTGATTTTTCACAATGCCCACTAGCTTAGAACGAGCAGCAGCATAACGCTTAACTAATTCGATTCTTCGCTTATTTTTTTCTATCATTGATTTTTTAGCCATATATTTCCTTATTAATTGGTTACGTCTTTTTTAAACGGCATTCCAAAGCTCTTAAGCAATTCAAATGCTTGTTTATCATCTGAAGTTGATGTATGAATTGTAACATTCATACCATATGATTTGTCTAAAGCACCGTAATCAAGTTCAGGAAAGATGATCCAATCTTTAATACCTAGATTATAGTTGCCTTTACCATCTAGTTTAACAGAAACACCTTGGAAATCTCTAACATTCGGTAAAGCCAAATTAATAAGTTTATCCAAAAACTCATACATTAACCTACGTCGCAATGTAACTTTAGTTCCTAAAGGCATCCCTTCACGAATCTTAAAACCAGCAATAGATTTCTTGGCTAGCGTCTTTACCGCTTTTTGCCCTGCAATATTTTCTAATAGAGTTGTTACTTTTTGAAGAACTCTACTGTCCGCCACTGCATCTTTTACACCTATATTCAATACAATTTTTTCAATCTTAGGTGTTTCCATGATATTTTTTAACTCTAATGATTTATAGAGTTCAGGACGTATTTTATTAATATACGTTTCTTCTAATCTAGACTTAGCCATCTATTTATTCCTTACCATCTGCTGCCATATCATCGTTCTATCTTGTTAACTCTGCATGGCTTGTTATCAGAAGTGCGAATTGGCATAACATTAGAGATATGAATATATCCCTCTTCTTTGACAATTCCACCTTTTTCGCCTTGCCTTTTTGGCTTTACATGTCGAGTCAATACATTTACACCTTCAACTCGAACAGTGTTTTTTTTCCAAATAATTCCTATAACAACACCTTGTTTACCCTTATCCTTACCGGCAATAACAAGCACTTTATCGTTTTTCTTAAGCCTTTTCATCATTCACTCCTATAATACTTCCGGAGCTAAAGACATAATTCCCTTATAAGCCTTAAGTTCACGAGCTACCGGTCCAAAAATACGGGTCCCTATCATTTCTTTATCTTTAATAATCACTGCTGCATTTTCACCAAAACGGACATAACTGCCATCTTTACGACGCATTTCTTTTCTGGTTCGTACAATTACGGCAGTAACAACATCGCCTTTTTTGACTTTTCCACCAGGAATTGCCTCACGAACAGAACATTTGACTAAATCGCCTAAATAAGCATATCTTTTACGCGTACTTCCGATAACATGAATCGTTCTGAGCAATTTGGCCCCAGAGTTATCCGCTAAAGCCAGCATAGTTTCTTTTTGAATCATTCTATTATATCCTATCTAGCTACTTAATGTTCTTATTCACTATTTTATGCAGATACATAAACTTCTCTTTTGACACTGGACGACCTTCATAGATCTCTACAATATCACCAATGTGAGCTTCGTCCTTAGCATCATGCACTTTATATTTTTTATGCGTTTTGACAATTTTATTCGTTACTGGGTGTCTTTTTGAACTTTCAATAGAAACCACGAAACTTTTATTCATTTTGTCAGAAACGACTGTCCCACTCAAAAGGCGCTTTTTTACTGTTTCTGCTGCTTTAGTTGCCACTGTTAACCTCCTGGGCTTCCTTTTGGGTTTTAACTGTCAACACACGCGCAATATCTTTACGCAATTTTTTAAATTGCGAATTATCTTTCACGTAAGACGTTCTAATCTGAAGCCTCAAACTAAATAATTCTTGACGCAATGCATCAGCTCTATCTTTTAGTTCTTGCATGTTGAGACCCTGTAGGTCTTTTAACTCTTTTTTCATATCTCTGATTGCTTTCTTACAAATTTTGTTTTCAACGGCAATTTGTAACTAGCTAACTTTAAAACTGCCTTTGCTTCTTGTTCTTCTAGACCTTCAATCTCAATAAGCACACGACCACGCTTAACGACTGAAACCCAGAATTCAGGAGCACCTTTACCCTTACCCATACGTGTTTCAGCGGGCTTTTTTGTAATAGGCTTATCTGGAAAAATTCGCAAAAAGAGCCGTCCGACCTTTTTTAGCCTTCTGTTCACAGTTACACGCATTGCTTCGATCTGTGCAGCAGAAACCCATGCTGGTTCTACAGCTTGAAGTCCATAGCTCCCAAAGATGACTTCTCGTCCACCCTTGGATAGACCCTTCATGGTACCACGTTGCACTTTTCTAAATTTTGTTTTTTTGGGCATCAACATATCTGTAATTCCTTATTCATTATTTCTTAAGTTGATACTCGCCTCGACAAATCCACACTTTAATACCAATAATGCCGTAAGTAGTCATTGCTGTTACCGCAGCATAATCAATATCATAACGTAGAGTATGCAGAGGAATAGAGCCAACGCGTCCCCATTCACTACGTGCAATTTCTGCACCGCCGAGTCTTCCTGCTATACAGATCTTAACACCTTGAGCACCAGCACGACTTGTTCCAGCCATTGCCTTTTTCATAACTTTTTTATAGTTAGCTCGACGCTCAATCTGTGTTGCAATGTTTTGAGCAACTAATTGAGCAGTCAATTCAGGCGATTTGATTTCTTGAACTGAAATTTCAACACTCGAAATATCAAGAATTTGTGCCAATTCACGACGCAATTTGTCGATTTCTTGACCCTTTTTACCAATAACGATACCTGCACGAGCTGTATGAATAATAATTTTAACTGAATCACCAGTTTTTTCTATCTCAATATCACCAACTTCCGCGGCATCAAGAGATTTTTTCAAATACTCACGTATTTTTTGATCTAGCAATAGTTGTTTACCATATGAACCACGTGCAAACCATCGAGAAGTCCACGGACGATAAACACCTATGCGGAAGCCTACTGGATTTACCTTTTGTCCCATCCTAAGCCTCTTTCTTTGTTAAAGTTATACTGATATGGCTCAGCCGTTTACGTTGAACTTTTGCAGCTCCCTTTGAACCTGGCTTAAAGTATTTAAATACAGGACCTTGATCCACTTTAACTTCCTTAATCAGCAAATCAAACGGTCTTAAATCAGAACGATCTTTTGCATTAGCCACTGCTGATTCTAATACCTTTTTCAATGGTACTACTTTTTTAAGAGCTTGCACTGAAAGCCAATTCAGTGCGTAGTCAACATTCTTACCCCTAATAACGTCAACTACTGGACGTAATTTATATGGAGAAACGCGAATGTAACGCGCTTTTGCATTGTATTCCATGAATTATCCTTTTGCTCCAGCTTGACGTTGTCCACTGTGCATCTTAAAAGTACGCGTAGGAGCAAATTCACCAAGAGAGTACCCTACCATATTTTCGGAAACAAAAACAGGCACAAACTTACGTCCATCATGAACGTTAATAGTTAATCCAACAAATTCTGGAAGAACCATACTACGTCGAGACCACGTTTTAATTGCCTGCGGTTTGCTCTCTTTTTTTGCATTAATAATTTTTTTCATTAATGAAGAATCTACAAAAGGACCCTTCTTTGATGATCTTGCCATTATTATAAAACCTTTTTAGCCATATAATATAATCCTACTTATTTTTTTCTTCTTTTAAGTATCAAAGCATCTTTACGACGTCTCGTTCGAGTACCTTTAGCACCTTTACCCCAAGGAGAAACTGGGTGCTTACCGGACTTCGAACGACCCTCACCACCACCATGTGGGTGATCAACAGGGTTCATTGCCATACCGCGAACCGTCGGCCTGAAGCCCATATGACGAGTTCTTCCTGCTTTTCCAATAACAATATTTTTATAATCTGCGTTACCAAGTACGCCAACTGTTGCCCAACAATCTAGTAAAACATTGCGCATTTCACCTGAAGGCATACGCAAAGTAGCATACTTATCTGATTTAGCTACAAATTGAACCGAAGTTCCCGCACTTCTTGCAAATTTTCCACCTAAACCGGGTTTCAATTCAACATTGTGAACAGTAAATCCAACAGGTATTTTTCTAAATGGTAGTGAACAACCTAGTTTTGCCTCAGCATCAACAGAAGCTATAACTTCGTTTCCAACCTTTAACCCCTCTGGTAATAAAATATACCGTTTTACACCGGTTTTGTAAACTACCAAAGCAATCGGCACATTTCTATTCGGATCGTATTCAATTGCTGTAACTTTACCAGAAACATCTTTAACACTGCGTCTAAAATCAACAACACGATATAAACGAGCTGCTCCACCACCCCGATGACGCACTGTTATGCGACCATAGGCATTTCGTCCAGCTTTTCGTTTTAATCCAACCGTTAAACTCTTTTCTGGCTTTTTCTTTGTTAACTCATCGGTAGAAACATACGTCTGGAAACGTAATGCAGCACTCCGAGGTTTTCTTGTTATAATTGCCATAGTTATTCGCCTTTAATCCCTTGATTACTTATCATTTTTCTTTTCTTTTGCAGGGCGCTCTATTGCAGCAACCTCTTGCGTTCCAAATAGATCAAGCGTATAACCTTCTTTGAGAGTAATATTCGCTCTTTTTTCATTTCCTTCTTCACGAAAAAGACGAGTTTGGCCCACACGTTTACGTTTACCCGGACGAATATAAGTTCGAACAGTATCAACTTCAACGTTAAAAAGCTTTTTCATCGCTTCTTTGATTAAAGGTTTGGTCGCACTTGAATGAACTTGTAATACAAGCTGTCCAAGATCTCTATTTTTCTTATGGGCATCCTCACTAAGAACTGGCCCTTTGATAATATCGTAAATACTTAATTCCATCGCGCCACCATTTCTTTAAAGGAATCCATATCTTTTTCAAATACAAGAACTTTTTCTGCATGCGCTAAATCAAATGCATTTATTTGATCAAATAAAACCAATCGAACATTCGGCAAATTAGAAAAAGAACGTTGCATCAAAATATCATCATTGGAAAGCATTAAAAGAATCTTTGAATCGTATAAATTATGTTCTTTCAACATGCGATTTGCTAAAGATGTTTTTGGAACATTTGAATTCAACATCCAATTCAATATTATAACCGCATTGTTATCCAACAATTGTCCAAATAATTCATTAAGAACACGCTTTTTTAGCGCCTTAGGCACAGAAACTTTACGTGTACGTGCTTGTGGTCCAAATATGACACCACCACCGCGCCACAATGGCGAACGTGCTGAACCCGCTCGAGCTCTACCTGTACCCTTTTGCTTCCATGGTTTTTTGTTTGAATAGCTGACGTCTGAACGTCCCTTAACGCCCACTGTCCCTTGTCGCCAATTGAGCAATAATGTTCGTACGTATTGAGAAAAATTTGCAGCATTTGATGCATCAACACGCGCAGTTAAACCTACGTCTTGCGCAGTCAAAACTGTCAAACCTTTTTTATTTTCTGTTTTCTGTTCTGTCATCGTCTATCCATTCTTTTGCACAAATACTAATGATCCTGGTCTACCAGGTACTGATCCTTTAACCAAAATAATTTGCGCATTAGGATCAATCTTGATAATCTCAAGATTTTTCATAACTCGCTTTACAGAACCCATATGTCCAGGCAATTTTTTACCTTTAATAACACGTCCCTGTGTAGCCCAAAAACTAATCGAACCTGGAGCTCGGTGAAATGTCGAACCATGTGTCTTTCGACCACCACTAAAATTATGTCTTTTCATAACACCGGCAAAACCTTTACCGATTGTTGTGCCAAAGACATTAACTGTTGCACCTTCTTGCAAATCATTATAAAATTCAACAGCTTGACCAACTTTCAATGCTGTATTTTCTTCTGACAACTTAACCTCTTTCATATTACTAAAATATTTCCGAGGCTCCTTAAGCCAAGCAGGACTAAATTGATCATTATTGTACTTTTTACGCACTTGACCAACTTGTACTGCATCATACCCGTCACACGCAGTGGTCTTTATTTGTGTAATTACCCAATGCGATGCGTCAATAACAGTAACTGGAATGACAGTCTGATCATCTTTAAAGATCTGTGTCATACCAATTTTTCTACCCCAAAGACCGCAAATCATATAACTAGCCCTTTCTAACGAATCTCTACATCAACACCTGATGAAATACTTAATTTCATCAGCGCATCCATCGTCTGATCCGAAGGGGATAAGATATCTAGAATACGTCTGTGCGTAATAATCTCAAACTGCTCTCGCGATTTTTTATCCACGTGTGGAGATCGCAAAACTGTAAAACATCGTTTTTTGTTAGGCATTGGAACAGGGCCCACCATATGGGACCCTGTTCTTCTAACTGTTAGAACAATTTGTTTAACGGCCTTATCAAGCAATTGATGGTCGTAGGATTTTAATGTTAATCTAATTCTTTGTTTTTTCATTAGTTAAACCTAAACTTAATCAGTAACCTCAGTAACAACACCGGATCCAACTGTTCGACCACCTTCACGAATTGTAAAGCGCATATCATTTTCGATAGCAACTGGTGCAATCAATTCAATATTGAATTCAGCATCATCACCAGGCATAACCATTTCGCGTCCAGCAGGCAAACTTACAATACCTGTAACGTCTGTTGTTCTAATGTAGAACTGAGGACGATAACCAGTGAAAAATGGACTATGACGACCACCTTCATCTTTGTTAAGAATATAAGCTTGACACTTAAATTTCTTATGTAGCTTCATTGCACCTGGTTTACAGATCACCATACCACGTTGAATGTCTTCTTTTTTAACACCACGCAGTAAAAGACCAACGTTATCACCAGCTTGACCTTGATCCAGCAACTTTTTAAACATTTCAACACCAGTAACAGTTGTTGCAATGTTTTTATCGAATCCAAGAACTTGAACGTCATCACCAATTTTAACAACACCACGTTCAATTCTACCTGTAGCAACTGTACCACGGCCTGGTATAGAGAATACACCTTCAACAGCCATCATGAATGGTTTATCAATTTCACGAGCTGGTTCTGGAATATAAGTATCAATAGCATCCATAAGTCTATCAATAGCACCACAACCAATTTCTGAATCTTCACCTTCAAGACATTTAAGAGCAGAACCCTTAATTACAGGTACATTTGCACCATCAAAACCATACTTGGTTATTAATTCACGAAGTTCTTCTTCAACCATTTCAACCATTTCCTCATCGTCAACCATGTCAACTTTATTAAGGAAAACAACGATCGTAGGAACGTTCACGTTTTTAGCAAGTAACAAGTGCTCACGAGTTTGAGGCATAGCACCATCAGCAGCAGATACTACCAAAATAGCACCATCCATCTGTGCAGCACCAGTAATCATATTCTTTACATAGTCAGCGTGACCAGGACAGTCAACGTGAGCATAGTGACGCTTTGGTGTTTCATATTCAACATGTGATGTTGCAATCGTAATACCACGTTCTCTTTCTTCTGGCGCATTATCAATAGCACTAAATTCTTTAAAACTCGCCAATCCTTTATCAGATTGTCTCTTTGTAATAGCCGCAGTTAATGTGGTTTTACCATGATCAACGTGACCAATAGTACCAACGTTAACATGGGGCTTCTTACGCTCAAACGTATCTTTTGCCATAATATTTTTTCTCCTGAAAAAACTGTTTATCTTAACTTACCGTTTACTTTTCGCCAGCTATCTCGTCCTGAACTTGTTGCGGCACTTCACGATAGCATTCAAATTCCATCGAATATGTCGCACGCCCTTTTGTCATCGAACGCAAGTCAGTTGCATAGCCGACCATTTCTGCTAAAGGAACTTCTGCAGCAATAACCTGCGAAGTACCTTTGGCCTCCATACCCAATATACGACCACGTCGTGAGTTTAAATCTCCCATAACGTCACCCATATATTCATCTGGTGTCTCCACTTCTACCTTCATAACAGGCTCTAATAATACTGGAGAAGCCTGTTGCATACCTTTTTTAAATGCCATACGTGCCGCGGCTTTAAACGCTTCCTCGGAAGAGTCAACGTCATGATACGAACCGTCATACAACGTAGCCTTAAAATCTACTACGGGATAATTTGCAAGAACGCCATTATCTTTAGCTGATAACAACCCTTTTTCAACCGGTGCAATAAATTCTCTTGGAATCGATCCACCAGTAACTCCATTTACAAATTCAAACCCTTTTCCTCGCTCTAGCGGCTCAAACTTAATCCATACGTGTCCATATTGACCACGACCACCAGATTGTTTGATATATTTTGCTTCAACATCAACTGGTACACGAATAGTTTCTTTGTACGCAACCTGCATCCTACCCTGAGTAAGATCAACTTTTTGCTCCCGTCTAAGACGATCTACAACTATTTCTAAGTGCAATTCACCCATACCAGAAATAACAGTTTGACCAGTTTCTTTATCATATGAATAACGGAATGATGGATCTTCCAACATCATCTTACGTAAAGCAAGAGCCATTTTTTCATATTCACCCTTGTTTTTAGGTTCAACCGAAGCTGAAATAACTGCAGGTGGAATATCAATGGACTCAAGCGCAATTGGATATTTTTCATCACAAAGAGTATCACCAGTTGCAACATCTTTAATACCAACCACAGCGGCGATATCACCAGCTCCAACATCTTGAATCTCTTCTCGTTTATCAGCATGCATTTGAACCAAACGACTAACACGTTCTTTTTCACCAGTACGCGTATTAAGAACATATGATCCGGATTTCAATACTCCGGAATATACACGAATAAATGTCAAAACACCCACAAATGGGTCGGTCATAATTTTAAATGCTAATGCACTAAATGGTTCTGATTTATCTGCTTTTCGAATTTCCACTACATCTGTTTTAGGATTAACACCTTCAACAGGAGGAACATCTAATGGTGATGGCAGATAATCTACAACAGCATCCAGTAAAAGCTGAACGCCTTTGTTTTTAAATGCTGTACCACAAAATGCCGGTGTTAATTCTAAATTAATCACCGCTTTACGGATAGCAGCCTTTAATTCATCAACAGTAACTTCTTCGCCAGCGAGATATTTTTCTGCAAGATCATCGTCTGTATCACATATTTTTTCAACAAGCAATGTTCTATATTTTTCTGCTTCTGCTTTATAATCTTCAGGAATATCTGACCAAGTTACATCAGTGCCCATCTCACCTGAAAATGTGGCCATCTTCATTTGAACCAAATCAATTATACCATTAAAATCTTCTGATTTACCAACTTGTAATTGCATAGAAACTGCATTACCTTTTAACTTTAAGTTGATGTCTTCAATAACCTTAAGGTAGTCTGCTCCAATACGATCAAGCTTATTAACAAAAGCAATACGAGGAACTTTATAACGATTCGCTTGACGCCATACAGTTTCAGATTGAGGCTGCACACCACCTACACCACAAAAAACACCCACCATACTGTCAAGAACACGCAAAGACCGGCCCACTTCAATTGTAAAATCAACGTGACCCGGGGTATCAATAATATTAATTTGTCGGTCTTTCCAGAAACAAGTCGTTGCTGCTGACGTAATCGTAATACCACGCTCACGCTCTTGCTCCATCCAGTCCATAACAGCTGCGCCTTCATGAACTTCACCTATTTTATGCGAAACACCTGTATAGAACAAAATACGTTCCGTTACCGTTGTTTTACCCGCATCAATGTGAGCAACAATTCCAATATTTCTATAATCGCTTAATTTCGTACTCATATTATACTCGTCATCCTACCATGCATAATGGGAAAAGGCCCTGTTGGATTCGGCCATTTTGTGAACTTCCATCTTCTTTTTGATCGCACCACCGCGACCTTCTGCCGCATCCATAAATTCATGCGCCAAACGCTGATCCATAGATTTTGCTGGACGAGCTGCCGCAGCTTTAATAACCCATCTAAAGGCTAATGCGCGTGCACGTAAAGGCTGAACAGCTACAGGTATTTGATATACACTACCACCAACACGGCGTGGACGCACTTCAACTGACGGAGTAACTTGATTAAAAGCACGTTCAAATAATTCAAACGCCTTTTGTTTATCACCCTTGTTTTTCTGAGCCAAAATATCTAGCGCTCCATAAACAATGCGCTGTGCAGTATTTTTTTTACCCTGCTTCATGATCATATTAATCAATTTTTGCACAACTTCGGATTGATAAACGAGATCAACTCCGATGTCTCGAGTAAAACTACTTTTTTTTCTTCTAGGCATAATCTTTAATTCCTCTTAGCAATTCAATTTATTTAGGCCGCTTTGCACCATACAATGAGCGGGACTGCTTTCTATTTTCTACACCAGCTGTATCCAAAGCCCCACGAATAATGTGGTACTTAACACCCGGCAAATCACGGACTCGACCACCACGGATCAAGACCACAGAGTGTTCCTGTAAGTTATGACCTTCTCCTGGGATGTATGCACTGACTTCCATGCCATTAGATAGCTTAACTCTTGCAACTTTACGCAACGCTGAGTTAGGCTTTTTAGGTGTTGTAGTAAACACACGAGTACAAACACCTCGCACCTGAGGACAAAGCTTAAGAGCCGGACCCTTTGGCTTGTCTTTAGTTTGCTTTCTTTTTTTACGAATAAGCTGATTGACTGTAGGCATAATGCAACAAATCCTCTATCGGTTATTTTTAGAAATGATCACTTTTTTATACACAAGAAATGACTAATAAAAGGTCTTTTTTCATGAATGTATATAAATAGTCTACCTTTTTTAGTATTTTTTTCAAGTCAAGATTCAGATAAATAATACATCTGGCAATACTTGGACAAAATGGACACTATTTAATATACATGCTAATCTGAATTTCTCAATAAAAAGTTCAAAAAAATATTATTTAAGGAGTATAGATGGCTATAGCTGCATTGATACAAAGCGCATTTTTTTTATTTGTTGGTGTTTTCGGAGTAGGATTTCTTATTGGCTTTCATGAATTTGGTCATTTTATATTTGCCAAGCTCCTTAAAATCAAAGCACCATCTTTCTCAATCGGTATGGGTCCAAGCATCATAAAAAAGAAAATTGGCCATACCACATTTCAGCTATCAGCACTCCCATTAGGTGGATACGTAGAAATTGTAGATGCCCTAGATCCTGATGAAAAAGATCCTGAGCAAATAGCAAAAATGCAAATTCCCGGCAAATTTTTCTCTGAAACACCATATTGGCAAAAACTAATTGTCATGCTCGGCGGAATTACCTTCAACTTTTTGCTCGGTTTTGTAATTTTTAGCTTTTTATTTACAGTTGGAATGCCTAAATCTCAACTCATTAACCCTGCCTACAAACAAGAAACCATCATCGCCGGCTTTACTCCTGGTTCAGTTGGTCTGAAAGCAGGTCTCCAAGTACAAGATAAAATCATTGCTGGCAATGGCTCTACAAAATTTACTAATGCCAGTGAAGTAATTGCATTTTTACGATCTAATGCAGGCAAACAGGTTCATTTGACAATTGAGCAGGCAAATAAGCAACGAGTTGTACCAGTTCAATTGAATCCGCAAGGCCAAATTGGTGTGCTCTTTAAAACGGAAATAATGCCATCCCTTGGACTTTTTGAAAGCATTAAAATGGGATTTTCTGAAACAATCAGCTGTTTTTGGAACGTAGTAGCCAGCTTTAAATCTATTATAACTCGACAAGCTAAGGGTGACCTAGCTGGCCCAATCATGATTGTTGCTCAGATAGTCATGGGCGCACGCCTAGGCTATAGAATATTCTTTCTACTTTTAGCATTTCTTAGCATAAATTTGGCATTTTTAAACATGATTCCTGTTCCTATTACCGATGGTGGTCAAATTCTATTTAACACGATAGAGGCCATAATTAGACGTCCCTTATCAGAAAAAATTCGTATAGCTATCCACTATGTTTCATGGATTAGCGTATTGGCTCTCTTTATCGTCTTATCGCTCAAGGATATTTTAAGCCTGATTGGAATCAATATTCATTCTATCTTGGCAATGTTTACATCATAATTATCTAAGCAAATATAAATCACATCTGATTTATTACAAATAAAAAAGCCACGATGTTAAACACCGTGGCTTTTTTATATAACTATATCTGATATAGATTAAATTTGACCCATGTGTGGGTGCTCAGAACCAGCATATATTTTAAGCTTTTTGATAACTTGTCCAGAAAGACGATTCTTTGGCAACATACCTTTGACAGCATGTTGTAGAATTTCAGTTGGACGTTTTTCCAAAAGTTGTCGTGGTGTTCTTTCTTTTTGACCACCCATCCAGCCACTGTAACTAAGGTAGATCTTATCAGTCTCCTTTTCACCCGTCATTTTTACTTTTTTTGCGTTGATAACAACGACATAATCACCAGCATCTGTATGAGGCGTATAGTATGCCTTATTTTTGCCGCGCAATATTTCAGCAATCTCAGTTGCTAGTCGACCTAAAATTTTACCCTCAGCATCAATGAGATGCCACTTTGGAGCTCGAGCTTCTTTGCTAAGATAGAAGGTCTTGTTAAAATCCATGTAATAACCCTTTGGAAAAACAGTAATCTTTTAATTATTTATTCTCTATAAACAGAACGGGATAATCTTATTATACTATATAAGACAATTGCGTCAATGACCATTGACATAAAGAAGTCCATTTTTTATGCTTATATTCATGGAACAAAGAAAACTTTTCTTCATAATTCAGTTTCTTGAAAAGACCAAGCCCCACGGGGCAATATAATTTTTGATCCAAACCTCGATTACTTTCTTTCTATATTTCATATAAAATTTATTTCATACTTCATATAAAGGTTGTTCATGTATAATTCATGGCTTGTTACCATGCCTCCATTTTTAGTACTTGCGGTTGCTCTTTGGTCTAGAAATATTATAATTGCTTTCTTTACTGGCATTGTTGCTGCCTCGCTTATTGTAGCAAATTTCAATCCAATCGATAGTCTGCTAGTAATTTGGGATCATGTGTTCAATACTATAACCGATATAGACAATCTTTATGTATATGCATTTTTAATCTTAATGAGTGTTGTTGTATCTCTGTTAAGCTTTACTGGTGCAGCTACTGCTTTTGGTGATAAAATAGCAAATCACATTACTTCTCAACGTAAGGCTGAACAATCAACTCTCCTTTTTTCTGTTTTACTCTTTTTAGATGATTACCTAAATAGCCTCACTGTAGGATATGTAATGCATCCGCTAACAGATAAATTCAAAATTCCCCGCGTTAAATTGGCCTTTATTATTCACTCTATGGCGGCACCATTAGCCATGATTATTCCTGTTTCAAGTTGGCTTGCTTGGATCATTAGACAAATTGCTCTTTCAGGTATCTCCCTAGATCCAAGCGAAAATCCAATCATCTTAGCTGACCCTTTTTACATATATCTTAAAAGTGTTCCATATATTTTTTATTCTTTACTAATGATTGCAATTACACTGTTTATTATTAATCGAAGAATTTCGTTTGGCCCCATGGCGTTTCATGAGCAAATAGCAAAAACAACTGGTAATCTGTTTGGAGGAAAAAAACCAATTGGTCACATTTTGAAACGAGGAGCTTTCATGAAAGATGCAAGCTTGTTTGACTTTATATTCCCGATTGCAACTCTCATTGGATGTACAATTTTTGGAATTTTATACACAGGGGGCTATTGGATACTTGGTGGTCCGCACACACTTATTGAAACTTTACAGAATACAAACATATTTCCACTTTTATTTTATGCTTGCTCGATTACATTAAGCTTATCAATACCGTTATTTCTCTTGCATAAAAAAATAACCGTATCTCAAATACCTGATATTTTTTCTAAAGGAGTCCAAGTAATGGGACTTGCTATAATTATGGTATTTTTTGCTGGAATTTTTGCAACATTACTACGTGAAGATCTAAAAACAGGACAATATGTTGCTGGATTACTTACAGGTCATTTCAGTGTTCAGTTCTTACCATTTATTTTATTTATTGTTTCTGTTTTGATTGCAACCTGCACTGGATCATCATGGGGAACCATGGCAATTATGACTCCTTTTGCTATACCATTCTTACTTAATCTCCTTCATCTCGATGCACAACTTGATGCAGACAGTATTTGTTTGCTTTTTCCATGTCTTGGTGCTGTATTTTCAGGATCTGTTGCTGGCGACCATCTTTCTCCAATATCTGAAACAACTATAATGGCCTCAACCAGTTCGAGTTGCTATATGATGGATCATGTATATACACAATTACCATATGGAGCCATTGGTTTAGTAAGTGCCGGCATATCGTTCTTAATTGTAGGCTTCATACCATGCCATAACTATTGGCTTTCAGCTGGTATATCCTTGGGAACTGGTTTAACCATTAGCTTTATTAGTTTGATTTTACTCAATAGAATGTGGAAAAAGAAAACAAGATAATTACTTTGCAAAAATACTAAAAGGTTTCTTTGACCAACTTTTCGATATCCTCTGGATTCTTTGGAAGTGCTTCACTCAAACAAACAGCTCCTGTTTTAACAATCCAATAATTATCTTCAATTCGAACACCAATATTTTCATGTGCTAAATAGAGACCCGGTTCAATAGTAATAACATTACCTTCTTCCAAAGGTTTTGAATAATCACCAACATCATGCGTATCAAGTCCTAGATAGTGCCCAATACCATGCAAAAAGTATTGATCCATATCATGCTTCTTGAAAAATTCACGTGCTAAATGATTAAGAGATTCTTCCGGTTTGTCTTTGTTGTTTAACCACATACCCGGTTTTGCAATATCTGCAATGTATTCTTGGCAGTCTAACACCAATTGATAGATTTCTCGTTGTCGTATAGTAAACTTACCGGAAACAGGATAAGTTCTTGTTAAGTCAGCACAATAATGATAAAAACGTGCCCCACAATCAACAACAACAAGGCTATCCTTTTCCAGAAGTTGATTATTTGCTGTATAATGCAACACAGTACTGTTTTTACCACTGCCAACAATCGTTGGAAATGCAAGTTGTGCTTGTGATGCCGTAAAAACGTATTCAACACTTGCATGCACTTCAGATTCGGAACGTCCGGGTGCAATCATATGGGCTGCAGATTCATGTCCCATATTGGTTATATCAATGGCTGTATATAATAAATCAATTTCTTCATTACTTTTTTTACTGCGCATGTCTGCTACAATCACACTAATATTTTGCACACTTTTTTCCAAGGTTGGCACAAAACCATACAATCGTTGCAAAATATTGCGTTGTTCAATATAGCCAGTTTGCGTATTTGGTACAAGTGTAAAAACAGTTTTTTGATCTCGCAATAATGCAATAATATTTTTATAGTCCGATTCAGAAAAAAAAGGTGCCAATTCATAACCTTTGATTGAATCGCCAAGATATTTAATATCATCTACGTGAGAATCTATAATTGATTCAGGTGATATATCAAGAGCTCCCTCAATCCATTGCTGACGTATACCATTTGTATTTGGTACATATAATGTTGCTTTACCATCATCATTAATAACCAATACCGAACCGGGCTCATTAACTCCCGTAAAGTAATAAAAAGAACTTTCTTGTACAAACAATTCTTGTTCTCGTTCAAAGTTTGCAAATAATACAATACTACCAGGTGTTTTATATTGGTCTTGAATAGTTTTTAACAACCGAGCACGTCGTTCACTATATATTTTCTTTAAATCTAATAATGGATTAACCATATAATATTTCTTTCATTTAAAATGGCCTACGTTCAGATATAGCTTTATAAACAGTAAGCCTATCCATATATTCTAATGAAGCCCCAACAGGTAAGCCTTGTGCAAGACAAGAAATTATAACAGTCCCTATTAATTTCTGGGCTATATATGCAGAAGTAGCTTCACCCTCTGGAGTTTGATTTAAAGCTAAAATAATTTCTTTGATATCTGTCTTTGTTCGTTGTACTAAAAGTTCAATAGAAAGTTGCTCTGGGCCAATACCATCAAGCGGACAAATAGATCCACCAAGAACATGGTAGACACCTTTATATCCACCCGTTTTTTCAATAGCTAATAAGTCTTGCCAAGCTTCTACAACGCACACTACACTTTGATCACGTTTTGTATCAAAACAAAATAGACATACTCGTTGTCTTTCTTTCCATGCACAACAAATAGAGCATTTTTCTAAATTTTTTTTTGCATCTGCCAGCGATTTACAAAACTGTTCTAACGCTTGATCATCCATATCAAGAAAATGAACCGCTACACGATAAAGATTCTTTGACGCCAAATAAGGAACTTGCTGCAACTGCTTGAGCATCTGCTTGAGCGGCGGAAGCTTATGTATCATACGACTATGCTCGTTTAAAGAGTTTCATAGCTCCTGCTTGGAGCACACCTGCAACAGTACTTGTCAAAATGAAAAGAACCAAACCGGATGAAAGTTGCATTGTAATTGCCCCAAAAAATAATGCCATTGCATATGGCATTAGTCCTTGCTTTGGATCCTTTGATGAACTTGGTGAATGTAAAACAATTGCAATAACTACTAAAACAGGAAGTATATAATATGGATCTTTTGCTGCTAAATTAGGTATCCATAAAAATGATGCCTTATACAAGCTAATTGAATTACTCAGCACGCGGTTTAACGCAATAAAAATCGGAATTTGTAAGAGCATTGGAAGACAACTACCAACCCCTGGCATGCCGTGCTTACGCATTGCTTCGCTTTTTTCACGAGCCAAAGCTTGAGGATCATCTTTATATCGCTCTTTCAAGTAAGCAAGCTTTCTATTCAACTCATCTCGTTGTGCTGCAGCACCCTTCATTTTTTGCTCTGCACGCCATGTAAATGGTAACAATATAAGTTTCAGCAAAATTGTCATAACAACGATAGCCCAACCATAGTTTTGAACATAAGCATAAACCATATTAAGCATCTGAAGTAAAAACTTGGATAATATAGTCAACCATCCATAATCCAAAACTTCATCAAGTCGTGGATCAACCGCTGCAAACTTATGCGCTTGTTTTGGTCCTAAATAAAATGATGTTGTCCATGAACCACTTTGTTTAATCCATTTACTTTGCAAGTAAGCACCAATTGATTGATCAGATAAACTTTTAAAAAAAGCGCGTTGGAAAAATTGGTTAGAATCACCTGTAAGAGCATAGGCGAAATAACGATCATCCATGCCCAATAAAGTAATAGGGCCGCTTAATAATTTGTTAGAAATTTCTTTAGCATTACTATACACCTTAATTGAACCCCGCTCCTCAAAGAAAATACGAACTGGATCGTCGGATAGAGATGTCAAATGTGGTGATCGCAAAAGCAAACGAGCTCGAATGCCTTTTTCAGTGTTATTGACAACATCAAGTGAAATCTTGAGATCAACTTGGTCAATTTTTCTAAAGATTGTAAATTCTTTAGTTACTGAATCACCATTCAAATCAGCCGTATAAACAAGAATAATTCGATCTTCTAGTTCTTTATGTTCTATCTGCTTGTAATAGTATGGCGTCTTGTCATGAAATGCTAACAAGAAAAGTTTATCTTCTTGACCATGCGCTTCAAAAGTATCGAATGTTTGTGTTCCTCTTTTTTTTCTACGCACAAAGACTACCTTGTCTATAGCAGCTCCCTCGTTAGAAAAAGTAAATTGTGCAGAATCAGTTTCTACTACCGTTGTAGCCGGTTGAAAATCCTGAGGTTTTTCATCGATAAAATCAATTTCATACTCAGTTCCTTTAAATTCAGTAATGTCCACATCAACATGATGAGCAATTTCATGAAGTTGTGCTGATTTATTTTCTTGACCAGAGTCTTGTTTCGAACTCCAAAAATATTGTATCCCCATAGTTACAACTAACGCTAATGCTAGAGGGACAAAAAGATCCTTAAATCTCATGAAAGAAACCTCGTAAATAATATTATTTTATCAATGATTCAATTGTAATAATCGTAACATGTTTTTCAAAAAAGAACTAGTCGCACCCATTTAAAAGGAAAGACAGTAAACTATAATTTCACTTTACAAGACAATAAATCTTATGATATAGTAAGTTTCCGTAGAACATACAATAACCACGATAAATTTCGCTGATAAAAATGTTATTAAATAGACAAAATACAAATTTTTTTCAAAAAAGGTGAGAACGTATGAAAATGCAAAAACAACAGTTTCGCATTGGTCAATTAGCAAAAGCAGTTGGAGTAGAACGTTTTGTTATCAGATTCTGGGAAAAAGAATTCGGTATCAAATCTCACCGCTCTCCAGGTGGTCAACGCTTCTATACGGAAAAAGAACTGGCAACATTTCATCTGATTAAAGAACTTCTTTATGATAAAAAGTTCACTATTGAAGGTGCAAAACAAGAGCTCAAAAACAAGAAAAATGCAAAAGTTATTATCGCATCTTCAAAAACAACTATGAATGATCAAGAACTTGTTGGCTTACCTGAAGACTTAAAGGCTAAGATTCTTAGCTTACAAAGCCAATTAATCAAATTAAAAGAGCTTCTATAATATAGAAAGTACGTATCTATCATGTATCGCAAAAAAGCCCATGTACATTTTATGGGAATTGGCGGAATAGGTATGAGCGGTATTGCTACAATTTTGCAAGCTCAGGGTTTTATTGTCTCTGGCTGTGATCAGGATATACAACAAAAAAGTGTCATTGATCTTAAAGCCGCAGGCTGCCCTATAGCAGATCATCATAATAGTTTTATATGTCAGGATAGTTCGATTGATGTACTTGTATATTCTTCGGCTATCCGGGCAGACAATACTGAAATTTTATTAGCTCAGCAGCGCAGTATTCCCGTCATTCCTCGAGCATTAATGCTTGCTGAACTTATGCGTACTAAATTCAGCATTGCCGTTGCGGGAAGTCATGGAAAAACTACTACAACATCTATGATTTCACATATTCTTATAGAAAGTAAGCTAGACCCAACGGTGATTATTGGTGGTCATCTTATTGAACAATCTACCAATGCACAGCTTGGTACAGGAGATTTTTTGGTAGCTGAAGCTGATGAAAGCGATCGCTCATTTTTAAAACTGCAAGCAACCCTAGGTATTGTTACCAATATCGATCTAGAACACTTAGAAACATATAAGGATCTAGATGATATCAAACAAACCTATATGCAATTTCTAAATAATTTGCCCTTCTATGGTAAAGCGATTGTATGTATTGATGACCCTGTCATTCAATCACTCATGCCACTAACACATATTAAAACTATCAAGTATGGCCTTTCAGAATCAGCAGATTTTTATGCAAAAAATATTAATTTGCAACCATCATACTCAACCTTTGATCTTTATAAAAAAGATTGCACAACATCACTGGGAGTTATAAAAATCCATATGCCCGGGCAGCATAACATCTTAAATTGTCTTGCTGCTATTGCTGTAGCTTTAGATCTTGAGGTTCCTCTCTCTAGCATTGTTACTGCTTTGGATGTATTTAAGGGCATACAGCGACGTTTTAGTTATTGTGGATCATTCAAAGGAACAGAAGTTTTTGATGACTATGGACACCATCCTCGTGAAATAGAAAACACTTTAAAGGTTGCTCGTAAGCGTTCTAAGAACAAGCTACACGTTTTTTTCCAACCTCATCGATACACTCGAACCTACTATCTATGGAAAGACTTTCTAAAAGTATTCGAGGAAAGCAATATAGATTCTCTTGTTATTACCGATATCTATCCTGCAAGTGAACAACCTATCGATGGAGTATCCAGTAAAAGATTTGTCGATGAACTTATTGCCCAAAATCCACCATTTTCTGTAACCTATATTCCATACGAAAATGATTTTTCTTCGCTTATTTCTCAATCTCATCAAACCGCCGGCCAAGACGACTTATTACTACTGCTTGGCGCCGGCAAAATCAACAAGCTTTTTGACAAGCTGAAATAAATCCTTGCTTTTCTTTTTTTCTTTCTGCTACAATCGAATTAATAATAAATTAGCACAAGATTGTATAGATAGAGGGAAATGGAGATGAAAAAGAAGTTATTCACAGCATTCGGTATTCTTTTAGTATTTGCACCACTGTTTTTAATTGAAATTACAGAGGCACGTGGCGGCCGTGGTGGACATGGCCGTGGCGGCCGTGGCGGTCATGGACATTGGCGTGGTGGTGGTAGAAGTTGGCGTGGTGGCGGTTTCAATTGGGGAGTTTCTATTGGTGGACCAGCCTGGTACGGTGGATATTGGGGTAGTCCATACTGGAGAAGACCACAAGAAGTAATTATTACAACCGAAAGCTCTTCTACAAGTCGTGACATTGATAATTTAGAAGCAAGGCTTGAATCTGAACGTGATTATATCAGAGAGCAAAAAAATAGACTTGAAACTGCTTCAAGAATACAAAGAAATAAAATAAGAAATCAAATTAGAAACGCTGAACAAAGAGCTGAGAGACTACAATCTCGTATCGATGAGCTCTATGATCTCTTATAAGGAAAACTATATGAAAAAATTAATGTTATCATTCTTAACCCTCTTCGCACTAAGCAGCTTTTATCAAATAACATACGGCCATGGAGGGCACCATGGTGGAGGCCATCATGGCAGAAGTCGCGATGGAGGATATGGGGGCTATGGAGTAGGTACTGGATTAGTGGCGGCTGGGGTGGCAGGTACAGTTGCAGCTAATAATAGCCAACCAACAATTGTGGTAGAAGAAGAATGAAACACGTACATCTGTTTATAATTAAGATACAAAGGAAATTAGAATTTATTTAAATGAATATGGTAATAGAAACAATAAAATAAAGGGAAGTAATATGAAAAAGTTAATGTTATCACTCTTAACTCTCTTGGCACTAAGTAGTTCTTATCAGGCACAAGCTGGCAAAGGCAGCGGGGCTGGTTGGGCACTTGGTGGGTTGGCTGTTGGATCAATGATCGGTGCAGCAGCAAATCGACCTCGAACAGTTGTTATAGAAGAATCTCCACGATATAGAAGACGCGGTTCTTATACGGCTAATATTCACACTGATCGTCGTGGTAACCAATATATCTTTGATGAATACGGTAACAAAGTTTATTTAGAGTAATAACAATGATGGAAAAAAGAAGTAGTAATAATGAAAATTAAAGGAAGTAATATGAAAAAATTAATGTTGTCAATTTTAGCCTTAGTAGCATTCGCAGGCATGCCAGGTAAAGCACAAGCAAATGGTGCTGCAGTAGGTTTTGGTATTGCTGGTGGAGCTTTGGGAGCTCTTATACTTACTCAAGCATTTTGCTGTTGCTCAAAGAAAAAATGCGAATGCAATGACAACCAAAATGAAATGCCACAAAAGAGCAAAAAAACACGTAGAACTGCTGCGTAAATAATCTACCCCTTAACAAAGAGCTGGGAAGTCCTTTTCCTTTATGGAAAAAGCTTCCCGCTTTTTTAATTCAATTTATTCATTTGAATGATAACAACCTGTACAGATTCATCTTTATCTTGTCGAGTAGGTCGTATAGAAATGTTGCAAATTCTTTGCAACTTCTCAAATATAAGCACCGCTTCAAAACCCTGAAACTCACTTATTAATTTCCAACCCATGCGTTCCATTTCTAATTTATAAAAATGCACACAGTCTGATTGATTTTCAGTAAGGATAAATGCACAGGACTGTGGAGAAGTAGAACCTCTTAGTGGCGTTATCTGAAATGGAATAGGAATATCTGCAAATCTTGCTTCATGCTGTTGAAAATCAATATCTATTCTTTTCTTTCCACAACCAACAATGCTGCAAACTATAATTGCATAAAGACTATAGAGTAGTAGTTTATTCACCTACCCTCCAAACTCTTACTCAGATTTTTCAACTGTCTTTACAATAGAAGACGTTTCAAACATACTTTGAGCCTTACGTGTTTCTTTTTGATCTCGTGTCATAACCTTTTCTTTAACACGACCAGCCTTACCAACTTTATCACGTACATAGTATAGTTTTGCTCGACGAACAGAACCGTGACGCACTACTTTAATGTCTGTAATAACAGGTGCATAGAATGGAAAAATTCTTTCAACCGCAATAGAATTTGCTCCAATTTTTCTAACTGTAAATGTAGAACTTACACCCTTTTTGTGGAAACCAATAACATCACCTTGGAAAACTTGAATACGTTCCTTGTTTCCTTCTGTTACTTTTTGAGATACTGCAACAGTATCACCAATACAAAAGCGCGAAAAAGGTCTCTCAGACATACCTATGCCTAAAATTGTTTCTTTTGTATAATTTTTAGCTTTCATAAAGCATTCCTTACTATCGAAAATCAATAAACTTGTGAGATATTTTATCTATAATATACGCTATATTTACTCTTTTGCCAACTGGAAAAATCGAGGATTTATACCCAACCAGCGATCTAATATAATCCCCGCTGCAGAACGAACAGCCAAATGGTTAAAATCTGTAAACCCTTCAATCGGGGCCAACATATAATTACACTGCTCCAAAACTGTATTTGAAATACCATGGGCAGTGCCCAAAAGTATCAGTACTGGCCGTGATTGCTCCCATACCTTCTGCTGATCGCTATAACTAAGTACAGGTAACTCATGGTACTGTGCCGAGGTAGCAATAACAATAGGCTTTTTTCCCTCTTTTTCCTCAATATATTTAACCGTTTCTTCAAAAGACTCAGTCAAACAAACATTTCTAATTGCTTGGTGTCTATGACTATTGTAACGAATTCCTTCATCACTTTGCCAAAAATCAAGCAAAGTCTGAACAATAGTTCGCTGATCAATCAAAGGCGTTGATATAAAGAAATTTTTAATACCATAGGTTCTACAAGATCTAGCAATATCATGAATATCCATTGTAGTAACCGAAGTGGTACCAATACGTCCATCTTTGAGCCGCATTTGATCATGCATAAGAACCATATAATGAGATGGTATATACCGAGCAGCAAGCTCTTTTTGCTTATCTTTTAATGCCCAAGATCGTAACCACTGAAAATGCCCTATAACAGTCTTTTGGGCTGCTTGATCTAATCGCCACTGCTCAATAGCTGCATGATTACCTGATTGGACAATTTCAGGTATTTTATGCCCATGCCACTCAACAGGCAATGTATATTCTGGATAATCTACCCATGGCCCAGTAAATGAATCTTTTTCCACGGACTCTAACTTTCCAACAATACCTGGTATCAATCGAAGGATTCCCTCGAGAAATGCCATCGCTGGAATATCTCCACCCATAAGCACAAAATCTCCAAGAGAAAGAACTATATCGGCATATTCTTCTTCAATTCGCGCATCAATGCCCTCATAGCGACTCGCTATAAGCATAAGATGCTCCTGTTGTTGAATAATTGGAGCTAATTCTTTCAATAGTTGCTGGTCTATTTTTTTGCCTTGCGGTGAAAAAAATATTCTAAATGCCCTACCATACTTTTCTTGCTGAATGTCTATAGCCTTTTGCATTATTTCAGGCTTAATAAGCATACCAGTACCCGGTCCTACAGTTGGGCTATCAATACGCTTTTTTGGCTCAGTAAGATCCAATAGATTAATAAGATCCGTTGTGATCGAACCAGATTGACGTGCTCGCCCTATAAGACTTGCGTCCAAAAATGGCTTATAAAGTTGTGGAAACAAAGTAACCAAAGAAATGTTCATGAAAGATATAATTACTCTTCTGAAGAAGCTTCTTCAGCCATTTTTTTTGGCTTCTTTTCTGCTGGAGCTTCTACTTTTGAAGCTTTTTCAGCTTTCATTTCTGGAGTTGAAGCTGCAGCTTCCTTCTTTGGAGCAACTTTTGGAGCTTCAAATGCCTTATTAAGACCATGCAGTTTGAACATTTTTTGTAGCTTTTCTACAGTATCAGTTAGTTGAGCACCTTTAGAAACCCACTCATTGATACCTTCTTGATTGAACTGAACAAGCTTATTGCCGATTGGATCGTATGTACCAAGATTAGCCAAGTTTTGACCATCACGTTTTTTACGAGTATCAATAGCAACTATTCTGAAAAAAGGAACGTGCTTTTTACCAATACGAGCAAGTCTAATTTTTACTGACATATATTTAAAATCCTTATGAAATAAGTGTTACTTGAAAAATTGTTTAAATTTACCATTATTAAAAAGTTTAACAAATTGCTGACTTTGTTCAAACCGAGTAATCAACGCGTTAATATCTGAAACTGATACACCGGCTCCTACAGCAATACGTTTTCGTCTCGATCCATCGAGTAGGACGTGATTTCTTCGTTCTTTAGGGGTCATTGAATTAATAATAGCTTTAAATTTGCCAATCTCAACTTGCCCCTGCTGAACCATCTCCGGACTCAGTGAACCCATACCAGGCATATATTTAGCGATAGATGATAATGAACCCATCTTATCAACCATAGATATTTGACGAGCAAAATCCTCAAGAGTGAATTTTCCACTTTTGATTGCTTTTTCAGCTGCCTGTTGTTCGGATTCTTTTATTTTTGTTTGCGCCTTTTCAATCAAAGACTCAAGGTCTCCCATACCAAGAATACGAGATGCCATACGATCGGGTTTGAATAGATCCAAATCCTCTAACTTTTCACCGGTTCCCATGAAAAAAATTGGTTTTTTTTGCGTGTAACCAAATGTAAATGCTGCCCCACCACGTGTATCACTATCCATCTTAGTCAAAAGTGCACCTTGATAGCCAACCCCTTGTTCAAACGCTCGAGCAACAGTTAAAGACTCTTGTCCGGTCATCGCATCAAGAACGAGAATTTTTGTCTTTGGTTGCACTAATGCTTCAAGTTGCCGCAGTTCTTCAAGCATTGTATTATCAATATGCAATCGCCCTGCTGTATCAAGCAATAATAACTCATACTGATTTATTTTATAATATTGAAGAATTTCTTGCGCTGCCTGAACAGGACTAGTTGATGGTGCTCTGTAAAAGTCTGCTGAAACCTGTTTTGCCAATATCTCAAGCTGATCAACGGCTGCTGGACGATAAAAATCCACAGAAGCTAAGAGGATTTTGCGAGTTTTTCTCTTGTGTTTTGCTTGTTCAATAAGGCGATGAGCTATTTTCCCTAGAGTTGTAGTCTTACCCGATCCTTGAAGCCCCATAACCATCACAATCGATGGTATAGGAAAACGATACTCTATCGCACTGTTGCCAATACTCAAAAATTCTTTAAGTTTATCATAAACAATCTTGATAAAGAGCTCACTAGGTTTAAGAGATGCAAGCACCTTTTGCCCCATAACCTCTTGTTTAATTTCATCAATAAACGTATTGACAACTGAAAATGGTACATCAGCCTCAATAAGCGAATCTTTAATCTTGTCTATAGTTTCTGCAAGATTGCTTTCTGTAAGCTTACCTGTGCCTGTCAACTTAGAAAAAAGTGAAGAAAATCTATCGGTTAAAAAATCAAACATAATGGATAAGTTTTCTCAATAATTAATATAATTGTTACAATTCAACATAAGCATATCAAAAAATCTCTCTTTCGCCTAGACCAAAAAACCCAGTGAGTAGGCTAAAACAACCTATTTGGTAAAGTCTTTCTGTTTATACAAAAAAGCTGTATAGTAGTAATAAGAATATAGCCCTATAACCAATTATCCTGAAATTATGGCAAAAACACAAAATATTGAAACCTCTCTTCATCCAAAAACACTTGCGCTTTGTATTTGGGCACCCTATAACCGAACCAAGAATATAGAGGCCTATTATGAAGAATTTCTCAACCTTATTAAATCTAATGGTATTGAACCTGATTTTGTAGAAAAAATGAAATTACGGGAAATTCATCCTGTTTCATTTTTAACAGCAGGAAAATTAGAAGAACTTCGCAAATTTTGTGAAGACCATGAAATTGAAGAAGTTATTGTATCTGAAGCACTTTCTGCCCAACAAGAAAAAAATATTAGTGACTATATTCACATCGAAATTTTTGATCGAACACATCTTATTTTAGAAATATTTGAAAAAGCGGCTCATTCTGGTGAAGGTAAAACCCAAGTTGAAATTGCTATGCTTAAATATGCCAAAACACGACTCGCTGGCAAAGGAATTCATCTTGCACAGCAGTCTGGTGTATTTGGTCTACGCGGTGGGCCTGGTGAAACACTGAAAGAACGTGAACGTAGACACATCGAAGATCAAATTCGCAAAGCTGAACAAAAATTAAAATCTTTACAAAAAGTACGGACAACACAACGCAAACAACGCCTTTCCAGTAATTTACCGTACATCTGTCTCATTGGATATACCAATGCAGGCAAATCAACCATCTTAAATGCTTTAACAAAAAGTGATGTGCTTGCAGAAGATAAACTCTTTGCAACATTGGATACAACAACTCGCGAGCTTTATCTTGGAAATACTAAGCGAGCATTAATATCTGATACGGTTGGATTTATTCAACAGTTACCACCTCAACTTATTGAAGCATTTAAATCTACATTATCAGAACTTGAATTTGCAGATCTATTATTATTGATAATTGACGTTTCGGACTCTGAGTGGGAAAATCACATCAAAGTTGTACAAGAAATTCTTGCAGACATTGAAGTTGATAAGCCAATTTTGTATGTTTTTAATAAAATAGACAAGGTGACAGATCCTATTGTGCTTGATGATATAGATTTCAAAGTAGATAAGTACAAACCTCATGTTGTTATATCTGCAAAATCGAAAGAAACTCTTAAGCCATTAACTAATTATTTGACCAAATGGCGTAAAAAAGCTAGTTAGAAAAAATAATGTTCTTAAAGAAAAAACTATCGTGAAAAAATCTAATATACCGGCTCCTTCTCGCTCTCCATATGCACCTTGGCAGCCGTCCCTATCGTGATCTTTTCAAAACAAAAAAGACAAATAACTACTAATTTTGCCGATTATAAGCCTATATTTTATATATTATCCTATATATGTTATTATTTAATTTCTAATACAAAACATAAGGATCTTCTATGAAAAAACTATTTATACTACTTGGCACTTTAAGTCTCGTTACATTCACATATACAAAAGTAGACATATTTGAGGTAATCAGCCAAGGCAAGTTGGAAAAAGTGAAACGCATGGTTCTCATAGACGGCCCAAAGGTTTTGAAGTCAACTAATCAGAGCCACGAGACAACGCTTTTGCATGCTATTAAAGAGGGCAATCAAGAAATCATCAAGTACATCATTGAAAGTGAACAAGTTGACCTTAATAAGGCTAGCAGCTGGCACCTTACACCACTCATGCTAGCTGCAAAAGAAAACCAAATTGAGACCGTCAAACTTCTTGTTAAGGCCAAGGCAAACATCCATATCGTCTTAGATACGTTTAAGTTAGGAGACTGGATTCAGCCCCCTAACTCTCATAGTGCTTTCAGTCTTGCCGATCAGTATGGGCATTCTGAGATTAAAGAATACCTTGAACCTTTGTTAGGCTTTACTCCCGATTCTTCTAGGCTTCAACTTCTTAAACAACATGTAAAAGCTTTAACAGAAATGGGCTACATGTCACATGACTTGGCGTACCCTTATAACTAATTATAAGGCAATTGAAAGGCCTTAAGATATATTTAACTTAAACATATTCCAACTCAAAAATCGGCTCCGTGGCAAACAAAACATAGCCCAAAGCATTTGCTTTTTATACTATCCCATGCTGCTATTTAATTATTAATATGAAAAATCTGGAGGATTTAAAAATTAAAAAATGTTTATCTATACTCTTAGGAGCTGCTAGTTTCGCTACTTCTATCTATACAGGTGGACAACCATCCAAGCTATAGGCGATGTCACAAGGTAAACATTGAAGCTAAAGATATCTTTGATTTCACTGCACTTCTGAGTGCTAAAAATTATAACGGCGATAAGACTCTCCTCCGAACTCTTATCAAGGCTGGTGCTAATCTAGAGGCATGCTGTCTTCACGTAGTGTTGAAACTTTTTATTCCGCTAAAAGAGCCATTAAACGTATCCAACAAGAGCTCGAGCAAGAAAACAAATAACTTTGCTATTTTCCAATACATACAAAAATCTACCTAAACACAAAAAAACTCTCAAGACGCTGATAGCCTCAAGCGACATAAAGATACTACCATCAAACAACAAGCGTAGAATAGTATATACAAATTTTTCGAATACAGAGCTTACTACAGCAAACTGCATAAGCGTACGGTGAACTACTCGCCCCTAAAGGAGCGAGAATGCGCGAGCTTTTTAGTTCAAAAGAAACAGTATTTAAAGAAACTAAACAGTTTATTCTTAGCATGCTACACTGAAACAAAGATTAACTTAACTTTAACCACAGTGATGCCATGTTAGAACAATTTAATACTTTTCTTACCAAAGAATTAAACGCTGAACAAAAAAAAGCTGTTACACAAACTACAGGAAACTTACTGGTTATTGCCGGTGCTGGATCCGGTAAAACACGGGTCATTACTGCACGTATTACTAATCTCATTCTTAATGAAAATGTAGATCCTAGCCGCATCGCAGCTCTCACATTTACCAATAAAGCTGCTAAGGAAATGAAAGAACGTATCAAAAAATTTTTAGGTTCAGATACGCGGTTACCATTCATTGGTACGTTTCACTCATATTGTTTACAATGGCTCAAGATTGTCTATCCTACCTCATTTTCAATTATGGATAGTGATGATCAATATAAAATTTTGTCACAAATAATAACACGCAATAACTTGAAAAAATTTATTACAGCACGACAAGCCACATATCATGTATCCAATCTTAAAAATCAAATTATTTGTGGCATTGATACATCGACAATGGATTCAACTTTACTTGAAATATATAAACAATATGAAGCTGAAAAAGCAGTCAGTAATTGTTTGGATTTTGATGATTTATTGATAGAAGTTTTACGATTATTTCGAAACAATGCCGCATTTAAAACACAATTTCAAGAACGCATCAGTCATATTCTTATTGATGAGTATCAAGATACAAGTGTTGTTCAACATGAATTACTCAAACAAATGGCTAAAAATGATAAAACGGTTATAGCCGACTCGGTTTGTATTGTTGGTGATGAGGACCAGTCTATTTACTCTTGGCGTGGTGCAACAATTGATAATATAATCAATTTTAAAAAAGATTTTCCTAGTACAAAAACAATCAAAATTGAACAAAATTATCGGTCTGTTCAACAGATACTTGATACCGCACATAGCGTTATTGAAAAAAACATAAAACGTAATCCAAAAAAATTATGGTCTGAAAAAAAGGGAACTAATCGTGTTCATCAACTCAGCTGTGCATCAGGCTATCAAGAAGCAGATTCTATTGCATGGCTATTGCAATCATTACCTCAAGAAATTTCTCTCAATAAAGTAGCCATTTTATACCGCACACACTTTCAATCACGAAGCATTGAAGAAGCACTTATCAAATACTCAATTCCATATACTATCATCGGCGGCATTCAATTTTATGAGCGAAAAGAAATTAAAGACCTGATTGCTTATTTACGCTTACTTGTGAACCCATTTGATCGTATTGCACTTATGCGAATTATCAATTGCCCTAAACGAGGACTCGGTCAAAAATTTGAAGAAGAGTTAGTTGAATTCTGGAATAGCCAACCACTCTTAGATTTCAAACAAATACTTGATGAAGTATCTAAAAAACAATCCCCTAGTAAACAAGAAGCAATTAAAAATTTTCTTGGTATCTTCCATGGACTAACACCAGATATGGCACCAGATGAGGCTTTGGATAAAATTATCAAACGAAGCATGTACCATTTTTATCTCAAAGAAGAATATGACACCAAGGAAGCCGAAACAAAAATAGACAATACCCACGAATTTATTCGCGCCGCAGAACATTTTGTACAACAAGGTCTCAATAGTATCTTTCAAATGCTTAATGAGATTGCACTCATGCAAGAAAAAATGACCAAAGATAGTGAAAAAAGTGCACAAGTACAACTTATGACGCTTCATGCTGCAAAAGGCTTAGAATTCCACACAGTTGTTATTGCTGGGGTTGAAGAAACCCTTTTACCTAGTACACGCTCTTTGGAAAGTATGGATGATATAGAAGAAGAGCGTCGCCTTTGTTATGTTGGTATTACTCGCGCAGAAGAATATCTCTTTCTCACATATGCAGGATACCGAAATACGTATGGTCAAACCAATTATCAAGAACCATCACGCTTTCTTAAAGACATATCCCCATCTTTAATCACTCGACATGATTGTGCTTATTGGAAAGAATGGGAATTTTATGACCTATTTGAAAAGCTCTGGGGCACCAAAAAAAATTCTGAATCTACAATTCAGGTATTTAAAGCTCATCAATCGGTAAATAAAAATTCATTTGATTCACAGACTACCTTATCAAACTTTATCAAAACATCTCAAAAGGCATCCGACAGTTTCAATACAACTCCATGGAAAAAAAATCAAATTGTACAACATAACAAGTTTGGTGTTGGTATTATTCAGAAAGTTGATATGGCAAAAGATGTTTATAACTTAACAATCAAATTTAAGGTTGGTATAAAGAAAATTGCATCATCATTTGTAACAATAATCTAGCCGTGAATGTTGATTGCTGCAGCAAGTTCTTTCCCTCTTTCATCCTTAAGCTCACCCATTTTAACAAGATTCTGAATATCGGCAGACTTATCCAAGGGAATGTCTGTACCAATTACTTTACCGTTACTCAATTTTACACCATCTCCCGGTGTAATAAAATAACCATGGTCAGTAACAACCACTTGATAGTAAATTCCTTTAATTTCAGGATTATCTTGAACATATGGTCCTTGCCAATGTTTCGGATAAGCAAGGTTCATGGAACCTACTTCAGATCCAACAAAGCTTTTAACTGTTAAAAAATCAATTGAATTTTTCTGTTTATCAAAACCAAGAATTTGGCATGAGTTATTGATATCATTGAAAATAACTTGCAATTGTGCAACATCGCTCGCTGCAATCTCATCAATAATTGTTTTAGAACGCGAACGTAACATTATAATAGATAAGATAGCTAATACTATTATTATTCCACCAAAAATAATGGAATAAACTCGTCTTTTTCTCAAACCCCTCTCCCTTCATACAGCTTACTCTGTAGCTTGAAGACAACGTTAGCATATCATGAAATATAAAAAAAAGAGTTTGATTAAAAATATATTAAACCCATTGCCTGCTTAACTTCTTGCAATGTTTGTGCCGCTACTGCTTGAGCTGTAATTGTACCCTTTTTCAAGATATTCATAACTTCTTGAGGATCTTTTGCAAATTCTTCTCGTCGCTCACGAATTGGTCTGATAAAATCATCCAAAACCTGAATCAAGCGTTGTTTTAATTTTACATCCCCAAGTCCACCCTTTTGATAATGATCCTTAAGCTTTTGTATTTCTTGCACATCAGAATCAAAAACATCCAAATACATAAATACTGTATTACCTTCTATCTTCCCAGGATCTTCCACGCGAATGTGATCTGGATCGGTAAACATGTTCATGACTTTCTTTTTAATCTCATCAGCAGAATCTGAAAGATAAATAGCATTACCTAGCGATTTACTCATCTTAGCTTTACCATCAGTACCAACAAGACGAGATACCTTTGGTATCAAAGCTTTGGCTTCTACAAGGACATTACAATTGTAAATTCGATTAAAAGAACGCACAATCTCATTTGTTTGCTCAATCATAGGCAATTGATCTTCTCCAACTGGAACCAAAGATCCTTTGAATGCTGTAATATCTGCTGCTTGAGATATTGGATAGGCCACAAAACCAAATGGAACACTTTCCCCAAATTTCTTTTGTTTAATCTCAGTTTTAACCGTTGGATTCCGTGTCACACGATTCAGCGTAACCAAGTTCATATAATATGCCGTCAGTTCTGGAATCTCTGGTATCATTGATTGAATAAAAATGGTGGACTTGTTAGGGTCAATTCCCACTGCCAAATAATCAAGAGCAACCTGCAAAGTATTATCATGAACTTGTTTACTTTGCTCATAATGATCTGTTAGCGCTTGTAAATCAGCAAGCATCACAAATTGATCGTATTCATTTTGCAATTTAACACGATTAGCTAAAGAACCAACATAGTGTCCCAAATGTAACGGCCCTGTTGGACGATCCCCTGTTAATATAATCTCTTTTTTTGTCATATTTATAATTTCTTTTTTTATAATACTATGTATAATTTCTCCTTAAGAATAGAGCTTTTTTATAATATGTTAAATCATAAATTCTTTTTTATATATTAAGCATTCTAATTGTTTATTCGCCTATCCTTATAAAAAATAACCAAATCTATGTAAATATTTAGAAGCTGTACAAAATTTTTTTCCCAGATTAGATTCGTAATAAAATTAGGAGAAAAATTATGTATGAACAGATTTTGCATGCCCTTTATATCTACAGCCTGCAAGACATTGTTGAGATTTTTATCTTCTCCATAGCATTTTATGCTTTTTCAATCTGGCTAATTCAAGATAAACAAAAAAATTTATTACCCTATCTTTATTTATCTTGCTCAGCAGTACTTACATGCACTTATTTCAATCTTGCTACGCTAACAACATTTTTCTTTTTATATTGGCCAGGATTAATGATGCTCTTTGTCCTCACACATCAACGCACCTTGCAAAAGAACTTTGTAACGTTGCGCAATATCAAACCAGCTGAATTGCCAAAAGAAGATTGGATTGAAACTATGATCCGCTCTTCCTTCATTGCCGCAAGCAAAAATAAAGAAGTTCTTTTTATTATTGAAAATAATGATTCTCTTCAAGAGCATATGCATTGCCCTATTAGACTTAAAACACAAATACAATCCGAACTTCTTGATATTCTTTTAGATAGCTCTGCTTTTAATAGCGGTAATGGCGTATGGATAAATGCGCATGGTATGGTACTCGGTATTGATGTAACCTGGCAAGCCTTAACACTTCCTGCTGGTACTAAAAACACTAAAGAACTGTGGCATGAACAGGCGCTAGCACTCAGTTCATTAGCAGATTCTCTTGTGTGTAAATTAAATTTAAAAACACGAATGTTTGATGTAATAGGCCAGGGCACCCTTATAGAAGATTCTCCAACAGATAGTACGATTCAAATTATTAAACAGTACATAAAGCAACATTATAAACCCCTTTCAAAAAGAAAAGATTATCATGAAAGTAACTATAAGAAATCTCCTCCTATCTCACCCGCTCCTTAAGGTCTTTGCTGTATTTTGCGGCTACTGTTTTTGGCTTTTATTGGCAACAAATCAGATCACTACACGTACTTTCAAAGTACCATTACTCTTTTATAATTTAGGAAAGCAAGAGAGGATTGTCGGTCCTGAGCACGTTGAGATCACTATCAAAGGACAACGTCAAGCATTGCACGAAGTTGAAAAATATATTCCATCCATACATCTAGATGCGGCAACAACTACCGAAGTCGATAAAGAATTATCACTTGCTCATGGCGATATTCTTTTACCTAACAATGTAAATTTGATAAACTATAATCCAGTAACTATCAAAGTACATAAAGAAAAACTGGATGTAATTCATGAAAAATAGATTCTTTAATATTATAAAATCACTTTTTCTCAATGGCTTATTTACCATATTGCCTATAGTACTTACTATTTATCTGTTTATTTTTTCACTACGACTCTTGGCTAGTTGGTTTGAGCCACTCCGTTGCATCACACCTATTTGTTTAAAACAAATTCCGTATGCTGAGTTTTTAATTGTTATAGCATTCATCTTAATTGTTGGCGTAATTTCCAAGTTCTTTATTCTCAAGGGCATTATTCATTGGCTTGAATCTCTCGTACTTAAAATTCCTCTTGTACGACCAGTTTATAATGGAGTTAAACAACTTGTAAACGCATTAAACCATACAGATAAGACTAGTTTTCAGCGAGTTGTTTATGTCGAATTTCCTCGTAAAGGAGCTTTTGCTATTGGATTTGTTACTGGCAAATTACCACCCGAAATTGCACCTAGTAAAGATGAAATATACTATTCTGTATTTATCCCTACTACGCCAGCCCCGACAACAGGAAATTTTGCTGCTTTAACAGAAAAAGATCTCATTTCATGCTCTTTAACTCATCAAGAAGCAATGACATTGGTTATCTCTGGTGGTATTATCCAACCAGAAAAATTTGTACCCAATGTTCACTAAATTTTTTATATTTTTTGAAAAATTTATTGAAAAAGAAAAAAAATTGGTTAAGTAACTTAACCAATTAAATCATTTTTATTTGGCTATAACATATGAAAATAAAAATTATCCAAAAGAATTTCTGAACCACCATTCTTAAAATCAAAATCAATTTTATACAACAAATCATGGCTCCTATTCAATTTACTCAATGAAGCAAGGCGCCAATCTTTTTGTAAAAAGCTAAATGGTAATCGAAAACCAATTTGCTTAGCCTCTGCTACTCGATTTTCGTTCTTGTACTGTACATAATAGATTGCACGAAATAATTGCTCAGACCAAAAAGATACCCAAAATGGTAAGGGATATATATCTTTAAGTGATGCATACTGTTGAAAAAACTCATCTCGCTTACCCGATAAAAGAGCAGCACTTAATTCAAACAATGAACCCTCATTTGGAATAATAGCTTCAACCCAATTATCCATAAATTCATCTATATTATTACCCAGAAGCAAACCATAATGACCTAGAAGATATCCCTGATCTAATGAAACTCGACCATATTGTTTAATAACAGCCATCGCTAAAAATCGACACCGAACATAATCCTGTACAGGCCAACAAAGCTTTAGAAGCTCCATATATTCTTTTTGATTCAACCAATCCGGAAGTTCCACATGTACCGCTGTATTATTCTTTACAGCAATCTTGGGTTTGTCGCTAAAAAAAATTAGGCAATGTGGACCTGCATACTGATTGAGATATAATTCCCATGCTTCTTGTTTTTTAGTTGGAAGCTGAGAAAGATCTCCTAAATAATAAATGCACGATTCCCCAAGAAAGCTCGTACCCAAAGATCCTTTCAAAATCGACAGCTCCTGCTTTGTAATATCACAAACAACAAAGCGCTTTTTTAGTTTCATCTTAAGTTTTTGTTGCCAAGCAGCAAGAAAAAGAAAAGGATAACTTGAACCTGAAAAACATAATAAAGAACAGCTTGACCACCATGAGTGATCAAGCTGCTGTGTAAGATCTTTAATAAACTTCATGTATAATAGTATACACAAAAATTAGAAAAACGTAGAAATAGAGCTCCAATTATAGTACACAATCGCTAATAAACCTACCAAAGCAACTGGAGTTTTAACTGGTTTAAAATTAAACAATTTATAAGCAATATTACAAAATGTTAAGACAATAATAATTGGATAACCAATATCAACAATCGGTCCAGCAGTTAATTGTAATACCGCACCAAGGCCATAAATAGATAGTGGAACAGAAAGCAATGTAACAATAACAAGTGATGGAATAAATTTAATTTTTTTCTTAAAAATATCACATTCAACATATTCTGCTACAACTGCGCTCAATGCAATTGATGTAGAAAGACATGCCATCAATACTGCAAGACCAATAATAAGAGCACCATAAGAACCCAAAACTCTGAATGATACTAAACTAAATAATTGTCCTAAATTTCCATTAAGACCATGACCATGAAAAGTACCAAGCAACGCCATACCAATATATACCAGACCAAGTAAAGATATACCTAATACCCCAGCCTTAAACCCAACAAAAGCTAATTGTTTTTGGTCAGCTTTTGTTACCTTCTGTCCCAAATTTTGTCTTAAAATTAACAAAATAATTGAACAGAAGAAAATTGCTCCAAGAAGGTCTAATGTACCAAACCCTTCACGAAAACTACCTATGAACAATGCTAGCGGTGTTGCTGTTGCTGGCACTGCCGTTTCAGCTAACCATAATCCTTTAATTATAATAATGATCAAGGAAATTAACAGTATAGGACTGATGTAATTTCCCAACACATCAACGATCTTACTTTCTCTAAAAGTAAGTAAAAAAGTAATACCCAAGAAAAAAAATGTAAAAATATAAATAGGCATTGCGGGCAAAAAAGGACTCATCATTTCATAAGATAATGTAACAATACGAGGAATCGCAAGTCCTGGTCCTACGACTATAATACTAGCAAACAACAAAAGAAAACCTGGTATTCTACCAATGCGTCCAAAAAATTTACGGTAGTCACCATCAAACAAAATCATGCCAACTAGGCCTATAAGTGGCAAAATAACCGCGGAAATCAAAAGACCGGCTATACCAAATATGGTATATTTACCGGACGCAATACCAACACCAATTGGAAACATAAGATTACCAGCACCAAATAACATCGAGAATATAGCAAGACCAATAGTTACAATTTCAGATTTCAATAATCTCTTCATGAGATCCTCTCAATAAAACGAAAAAATATATATACAAATAAAAAAGTTGATTAAAAAGAAATATACATGCGCAGAACGCACAGAATAAAGAGGGACATGAGATAATAAATCGGCATAAAGCGCCAATTAAATTGAAATTTTGACTTATAAGAACAGTGGGACTGAACTGTATCCATCGCTGATCCCTTAGTTATGATAATAAAAAAAATGGGTTAATAATTTTAATTCTATTAAAATTAGCACAAAAGTGCAAATTAGGTCTATGCAGCAACCATTTTAGCGTAAACTTCTTTAAGATGATCATATCGATCACATGGTGAAAATTGAGTACTTGTTCGCTCATTTCCATCGGGCTGCTCACAACGATTTTTAAGCACAGATAGTGCTGCATGGGCCAACCGTAACTCAACTAGGCTTGCTTCCGTATCAAGCCGTTTTTGTTGCTGTCTGGTCCAATTTTCAAGTTGACTCCAGCCTTCAGGAGTAATGTTAATAACCCCTAAAAACTTAGCCTTAGCTTCAGAAACGTCTTTCTCCATCTTTTCACGTAAGTTGCTCTTTCCAATCCATTGCTTGTGACTGGAAGCCAATAATACCTATAAATAATAGTAAAAATAATTTTTTCATACGATACAACCTTCATAGCTAATATTTATTACAAATATAACAATAAATACATTTTAATGTAAAGAAATACCTATTTAAAGACATTAATAAAAAAACTGCTCCCTGAAAATTCAGAGAGCAGTATCAATATCTTAATTATGTAAATTTAGTCTTTAAGACTTAGTATCCACAGGTTTGAGACGAATACGACCTGTTTCTGAGTCATAATCCATAACCTCAACTACAAGTAATGAACCTTCTGGGTATTCATCCTGTAGATTACGTTGCTTGTCTCGTGGAATCATTGAAATATGAACTAAGCCATCTTGACCTGGAACTAACTCTACAAAGAGACCAAAATCTGCAATACGTCGAACAATACCGTTATAAATAGCGCCACGTTCAATGTCACCAGCCAAGGTCTTAACCCAACCAACAGCTTTATCAAGATTTGGCCCTGGTTGACCAAAAATTTGAACTGTTCCATCGTCTGCAATATCAATCGTGGTACCCGTCATTTCAATAATCTCACGAATAATCTTACCACCACTACCAATAACGGCACCAATCTTATTCTTATCAATTTTGAACTGAATAACCTTAGGTACGAATTGAGAAAGTTCAGGCCGTGGAGCTGAAAGAACTTCTTTCATGCTATTAAGAATAGTCTCACGACCAATCTTAGCCTGCGCTAATGCTTGTTCAAACACTTCTCGAGGAAAACCTTCTTTATATTTAACATCCATTTGGATAGCCGTAATACCAACTTGAGTACCAGCAACTTTAAAGTCCATCAAGCCAAATGCATCTTCAAAACCAGTAATATCACTAATTGCTTGAAAACCACCGTCAGGCTTTTGTAAAAGACCCATGGCAATACCACTAACCATTTGTTTAACTGGTACACCAGCGTCCATAAGAGCAAGCATAGACCCACATACCGTAGCCATAGAACTTGAACCATTAGATGCTAAAATATCTGACTTTAAACGAAGTGTGTATGGAAACTCTTCTGGAGTTGGCAAGATAGCTTGAATTGCTGATGCTGCTAATGCACCATGACCAACTTCACGACGTCCAGGACCACGCATTGGACGAACTTCACCAACAGAAAATGGTGGGAAGTTGTAATGAAGCATGAAACGTTTCTTAATATCACCTTGCAATGTTTCCATTCGTTGTTCATCTTGGCCGCTACCTAATGTTGCGGAAACTAATGCTTGTGTATCACCACGATTAAACAATGCTGAGCCATGGGCTCGAGGCAATAATCCAACTTCGCAAGAAACTGGACGAACTTGATGAAATGAACGACCATCAACACGTTTACCTACAGAAACAATACGTGCACCAACTTTTTCTTTCAATAGATCGTCAAAAATGTACTTGACCCACTTTTCACCAACTTTATCTTTTTCAATCTCTTCACGATTGGTTTCAAGAAACTCTTTAACGATAGCTTTAATAGCTTCGCTACGCTCAGCTTTATCAGCTGTCCAGATTGGCGCTAAACGATCATTTGTTATAAAATTAATACAACGTTGTGTCCACTCTGCCCATTCAGGAGAAGCATTTACATCTTCTTTTTCAACACCTAATTCTTTTGCAATATCATTCTGCCATTTGATTTGTTCTTTAATTGAGTCATGAGCCATAAATAAAACATCAATGAATTCTTTTTCAGTAATTTCATTGGTGCATCCTTCAACCATGACAACACCCTGTTCAATACCAGCCACAATAATCTTAACATCTGATTCTTCAATTTGCGAAATTGTAGGATTTATAATCCATTTACCATCAATACGCCCAACTTGAGCAACACCAACAGGACCCATGAATGGAATCTTAGAAATAGTTAATGCAATAGAAATAGCCAATAATGATAACGTTGCAGGTTCATTCTCTTTATCCGCAGAACATACCTCAATAATAGCTTGTAATTGATTGAAATAATGTGCTGGAAACAATGGACGCAATGCTCGATCGATTAATCGACTCGTCAAAACTTCCTTATCTGTTGAACGACCTTCACGCTTGAGATAACCACCTGGAATCTTTCCTACAGCAGAAAACGGTTCTCGATAATCTACTGATAATGGTAAAAAGCCAGGAAATTCATCTGTTGGACTAGAAACAGCTGTTGCTAAGACAATGGTCTCACCCTGTTGTACCCAAGCTGCACCCTCAGCTAATTTAGCGTATTTTCCAATCTCTACAGATAAATTCTGTTCCTTTAAGGTAAATTTTTTAGTCATTCAACTCACAATCATTGTTTTTATTTTTGTTTCAAACCAATTTTACCAAGTAAACTCGTGTAAGAATCTTGATTTGTTCTCTTTAAATAATCAAGAAGCTTACGTCGTTTACTTACCATTTTTAAAAGACCAAGCTTTGTACTATAGTCTTTCTTATTTAGCTTAGTATGCTCAATTAACTGCTTAATTTTAACAGTCAAATCAACGATCTGTACTTCACTTGATCCTGTATCTTGAGGATGTTGACGAACTTGATCTTTGATACTTGTATTCAATTCTTTTGTCATAATATTTTTATCCTTAAAAATCCATTTTTCTTTTAATGGTAGGCACGAGCGGATTTGAACCGCTGACCCCTGCTACGTCAAAGCAGTGCTCTACCCCTGAGCTACGCGCCTATTTCTACGTTGCTAATATTTTCTTCTGCCTTAGCTTGTCTTTCTAAACGAGATATATCTTCACCGATATACTTTTCTCTGAAGGACTTAATACCAGTACCAGCAGGTATCAACTTACCGATAATGACATTTTCTTTCAGACCGTATAGATAGTCAACCTGTCCAGATATTGCTGCTTCTGCCAAAATACGTGTAGTTTCCTGGAATGAAGCCGCAGAAATGACACTTTCTGTTGCTAAGGATGCCATAGTTATTCCAAGAAGTACAGGCTTAGCAACCGCAACCTTCTTACCTTCTGCTTGCAATAAGCGATTTACCTGCTTAAAGTGAATCCTATCAACTCTGTCTCCAACCAAGAATTTAGAGTCTCCAGCGTCAAGAATACGTACCTTACGTAACATCTGACGAACAATAATTTCAATATGGCGATCATCAATATCTACACCATGCAGTCGATAAATAATCTGAATCTGACCCACAATATAACGCTCTAGAGCCGCTGGCCCCAAAATACGTAATATATCAGACAGAACCGGATCACCAACCGTCAATAAGTCACCAGCACTTACCTTATCACCCGTAGTTACTGTTAACTGCTTACCTCTAGGAACAAAGTAATCAAATGATTCATCACCAGAAACAATACTTAACTTACGTTGGCCTCTATGCAACCCACCAATAACAACCTCACCATCAATGTCAGTAATAATTGCTGGATCTTTTGACAACCGAGCTTCAAATAGCTCTGCAATACGTGGAAGACCACCGGTAATATCTTTTGTTTTAGATAATTCGCGAGGCATCTTAACAATAACATCCCCTGCATGAACCTTTTGATTTGGTTCAACCGCAATAAGTCCACTTGTTGGAAGATAATAATGAGCGATTTCATTATCACTATCATCAACGATACTCAATGCTGGTTGATAACGCTCACCTTTGTGATCAAGAACAGTACGACTAGAAACTGAATCATTTTCATCAAATGTTTCTTTAAGCGTAATATTTTCAATAAGATCAACATAACGAACATAACCACTCTTATCAGTAACAATGACACTATTAGAAGAATCCCATTCAACCAATTTAGTACCAACAGTCACTTCTTGACCATCTGTTACAAATACCTGTGTACCATATTCCACTGGATGCTCTTGCAATACGCGACCATCTTTGGATATCAACAACAAGCGAGACTTTCTACTCATGACGATACCCTTACCGTCCTTGTTTTTGACAATTCTCATATTGCGCAATTGAACAACACCATTATGTTTTGCTGTAAAGCTTGATTCTGATGCACCTGTCACAATACCACCGATATGGAACGTTCTCATAGTAAGCTGTGTTCCTGGTTCACCAATTGATTGTGCTGCAATAATACCTGAAGCCATACCAATATCAGCCAAAGTACCTCGCGATAGATCCATGCCGTAACATAGACTACAAATACCGCGTTTTGCTTGACAAACTAAAGGTGTCCGAACTTTAATACGTGTTACCGCAGAATCAAGAAGTTTGTTAACCGCTTCACGATTAACCATTTCACCTTGCTTAACAAGTAATTCACCTGATACAGAATCCTTGACATCTTGTGCGGCAATACGACCATATGCACGTCGTGCGACTGGATAAATAATATCACCAGATTCTTTAATATCTTCAAGTTCAGTATAACCCAAAGTTCTACAATCATGCATTGTAACAACAACATCTTGTGCAACATCGACAAGTCGTCGCGTCAAATAACCAGAGTTTGCAGTTTTAAGCGCAGTATCGGCCTGACCTTTACGCGCACCATGTGTTGAAATAAAGTATTCAAACACACTTAAACCATCTTTAAAGTTACTTTTAACTGGCGTTTCCATGGTTTCACCTGATGGCTTTGCCATCAAACCACGCATACCAACGCACTGTTTGATCTGATCCCGAGAACCACGAGCGCCAGATTGTAACATCATATAAATTGGATTAAACGGCTTATTTTCACCATTAATATTTTGATACGCATTCTCATCTTGAGCTTCAAGCGTATCCATCATAGCTTGTGCAACGTTTGCAGTCGTATGACCCCAAATACCAACAACTTTGTTATAACGTTCGCCATTGGTAATTACACCATCTTCGTAAAGCTTTTCAATTTCTCGTACGTCTTTTTCTGCTTTATTCAGAATTTCATCCTTGCCCTTTGGAACAAGAAGATCATTAATACCAAATGAAATACCACTAACAGTAGCGTAATAAAAACCAAGCTTTTTAATCTTATCTAAACATTCAATAGTTGCATCTGATCCAAATTGTAGATAAACACGTTCAATCAATTTAGCAAGACCATTTTTATGCATTACATAATTAATCCATTTGAAATCTGATCCCTTTGGCAATGCCTCATAGATCAAAATTCGACCTGGTGTTGTTGGAACAATTGAACAATCAGCTAATCGAACAGAAACTGATGTATGTAACTCTACTTCACCATGTTGAAATGCAGTAACTGCTTCTTTTGTATCAGCAAATACAATACCTTCACCCTTAAGATTTTGACGAATCTTAGTCATAAAGTGTAACCCAAGAACCATGTCCTGAGACGGTATTTTAACTGGCTTACCATTGGATGCTGATAATAAATTTTTCGTTGATAAAATAAGCTCTTTTGATTCTGCTTGTGCTTTAAGACTTAATGGTACGTGAACCGCCATCTGATCACCATCAAAGTCAGCGTTAAATGCAGCACAAACTAATGGGTGAATTTTAATAGCTTTTCCATCTACCAAAATTGGATAGAATGCTTGAATACCAAGTCTATGTAAAGTTGGGGCACGATTTAACAATACTGGACGTTGATGTACAATATCTTCCAAAACATCCCATACTTCACGTTCAGAATCTTCCACCATTCTTTTTGCAACACGCAAGTTTGGTGCCAATTCTCTACGAACTAATTCTGCATAAATGTATGGCTTAAATAATTCTAATGCCATCAATTTTGGTAAACCACATTGATCCATACGAAGTTCAGGATCAACAACAATTACAGAACGACCCGAATAATCAACACGCTTACCAAGTAAGTTTTGACGGAATCGACCTTGTTTACCACGAAGCATTTCACTGAGAGACTTCAATGGACGACGATTTGTACCACGAACAGGCTGACCACGACGACCATTATCTATAAGTGCATCAACAGATTCTTGCAACATACGTTGTTCGTTTTTAATAATAACAGATGGAGCTTCAATCTCAATCAAACGTTTCAAACGAATATTTCTGTTAAGAACACGACGATAAAGTTCATTTAAATCAGAACTAGCAAACCGACCACCTTCTAATGGTACCAATGGACGTAAATCTGGTGGCAACACTGGTAATATTTCCAAAATCATTAAATCTGGTGTTATTTTTGCTTGATGTAATTCTGAAAGAACCTTCATGCGACGCATCAACTTATGACGTGTTGTCACAGAAGATGTTTTGTCATACATACCTTGAAGTGCTTTAATTTCAACTTCTAAGTCAAATTCTTTGAGTACATCACGAATAGCTTGCGCACCACTTTCTGCTCTAAATTCTACATCATCTAAGTGAGAATCCTTATATGATTCATATTCAGCTGTAGTCAAAATTGTTTTACGTGGATATGGAGATTTACCCTGACGAATTACCATATATGCATCAAAATAAATAACTCGCTCAAGCTCTTTAACCGGCATATCCATAACAAGACTGAGATAACTAGGAATTCCCTTTAAATACCAAATATGTGATACAGGAGAAACAAGCTCAATATGACCCATACGTTCACGACGAACTCGAGACTGAATAACTTCAACACCACACTTTTCACATGTAACACCACGGTGTTTCATACGTTTGTATTTACCACAGTTACATTCCCAGTCCTTTACTGGACCAAAGATACGAGCACAGAAAAGACCATCTTTTTCCGGTTTCAATGTTCTGTAGTTAATAGTTTCAATCTTCTTAACTTCACCGTATGACCATGAACGGATCTTTTCGGATGTAGCCAATGAAAGTTTGATGGCATTAAATTGTGTTGTACTTATATACTCTTTAAAACGAGCAAGCATCTGATTATTCACTGACTTCCTCCTTACCAGCCTTAAATAGATCCACTTGTAAAGCTAAACTTTGTAGTTCTTTAATTAATACATTGAATGATTCTGGCAATCCTGGATCTGGTATTTCATCACCATCACCATGAACGATTGTCTCATACACTTTGTGACGGCCAATAACATCATCAGACTTGTACGTTAACATTTCTTGCAACGTATATGCTGCACCATATGCTTCCAACGCCCAAACTTCCATTTCACCAAACCGCTGACCACCAAACTGCGCCTTACCACCGAGTGGCTGCTGTGTAACCAATGAATACGGTCCCACAGAACGAGCGTGTAGTTTATCATCAACCATATGGTTCAATTTCATAATGTACATACCACCGACAGTCACAGGCTGATCTAGGTAATTACCAGTCCGACCATCTTTAATTTTATAACTTCCTGAAGACTCTAATCCCAACTCTTTCAACATTGGTTGAATATCAGACTCAAACGACGCACCATCAAATACTGGTGTAGAGAAGTGCATACCAGACTTTGCAGTCTTTTCTGCTAACTCAGCAAGAGCTTTTTTGCCAAAATCTTTCTCATATGTCTCTATGTAATCTGTACCATAGAATTTTTCAAGGAATTTCTTAACTTGTACATCACTGTATTTTTCTAACATGACACGAAGCTGTTCACCAACTTCACGTCCAGCAAATCCTAAAATAGTTTCTAGAACCTGACCAACGTTCATACGAGACGGCACACCAAGCGGGTTGAGAACAACATCTACTGGAGTACCATTTTCTAAATATGGCATATCTTCACGTGGAACAATAATAGAAACAACACCCTTGTTACCGTGACGACCAGCAATTTTATCACCAACCGAAACTGGACGCTTAGAAGCGATAAATACTTTTACCATCTTAATAACACCTGATGGTAAAGGATCACCCTTCTTAAGCTTGTTAATACGTTCTTCTTTTTGAGAAGTTAAAATACGATTTTGTGTCTCTCGCAACTGTGTCAAGTGCGTTACTTCATCAGCCAAAGTTTTATCCTTAGGCTTCAGTGCAATAAGCTCTAACACTGATAATTTTTTTAATGCTTTAGCATCAAAAGTACCTTTTTCTGTCAAGACTGATTTACTAGTCTTTGCCCCAGCTGGTTGATTTGCAAGTAATTCAATCGCTTTGTCTACAATCATGTTATCAATAAGCTCAAGATGTTTATCAAATGCAGCATCAAGCTTAGCTGTTTCTTGTGTTACGATATCTTTATATCGTTTATCTTTTCTGATACCAGAACGAGAAAATACTTTAACATCAACAACTGTTCCCTCAACTCCAGGTGGAACTCGCAATGATGTATCACGAACTTCTCGAGATTTTTCACCAAAAATCGCACGAAGCAATTTTTCTTCTGGAGAATACTGAACATCACCCTTGAGCGTAACCTTACCAACAACAATATCACCTGGCTGAACACGAGCACCAATCTTAATAATTCCCTCTTCATCTAAAGCAGAAAGCGCTGCTTCACTAACGTTAGGAATATCTTTAGTGATCTCTTCAGGTCCAAGCTTAGTATCACGAGCTTCAACACTATACTCATCAATGTGTACAGAAGTAAGCGTATCATTCGCAACCAAATTCTTGTTCAATACAATAGCATCCTCAAAATTGTAACCATGCCAAGGCATAAATGCTACAATCAAGTTCGTACCCAATGCAAGTTCACCATCGGTAACACCTGCACCATTGGAGATAATGTCTTGCTTTTCAACACGATCACCACGTTTTACAATTGGAGATTGATGAATCCAGGTACTATAGCTAGAACGTTTGAAATTTCTCAAATAATATACATCTATACCACGAGATATCCAGTCATCAGTCGTGTCAAATGAATTTTCATCTGCACGGATAATAATTTTCTCTGCTGAAACATATTCAACAACACCAGCACGTTTTGCAAGAACAACTGCACCAGAAGCTTTACTTACCTCTTGTTCCATACCTGTACCTACTAATGGTACACATGCACGAACTAAAGGCACGGCTTGTCGTTGCATATTTGCGCCCATTAATGCACGACTCGCGTCATCATGTTCTAAGAATGGAATCAATGCTGCAGCAACAGAAACTAATTGTTTTGGTGACAAATCCATGTAATCAATTTTGGAAGAGTCAACGTACATAAAGTTTCCTTCATGTCGAGCCAAAACACTACCTTTTTTCAACTCTTTCTTTTTCTGATCAAAAGCATCAATTTGCGCAATGTTTTTTGTTGCTTCTTGAAATGCATCTAAGAATACAATTTCATCCTTAACCTTACCTTCAACAACTGGTCGATATGCAGTTTCAATAAATCCAAGATCGTCAACCATCGCATATGTTGCCAATGAAGAAATCAAACCAATAGTTTGACCTTCAGGAGTCTCAATAGGACAAATTCTACCATAGTGAGAGGTATGAACATCACGCACTTCATATGTAGCGCGATCTTTCAAAACACCACCAGGCCCTAAAGCAGATAAACGTCGTTTATGTGCCAATTCTGCCAATGGATTAGTTTGATCCATAAATTGAGAAAGTTGACCTGTACCAAAAAATTCTCTAATAACAGCGCCAAGCGGCTTAACATTAAGCAAATCTTGTGGCATCAACGTGCTGTGAATATCTTGAAGTCGGAATCGTTCATGAACAATACGTTCAATGCGAGCAAAACCAATATATACCTGATTGCTTAACAATTCTCCAACAAGACGCACACGTCGATTACCCAAATGATCAATATCATCGAGCTCTCCAACACCACGTTCACGCAAGTTAACCAAATATTTAATTGTCGCAAAAATATCTTCACGTGTTAATGTAGTAACTTCATCATTAATGTTTAAACCAAGTTTACGATTCATTCTAATACGACCAACTTTAGTAAGGTCATACTGACGACCAGAAAACAGAAGATTTTCAAATCTTTGTTTGATTTCCTTTAATGATGAACTATCACCAGGCCACAATTTAGCATGAAGTTCTTTTAATGCTTCATCTGCATTGTTATTTGTATCATGCGCAAGTGTCATTGCAATAGTTGGTTGTAATACCGAACCAAATGGTGCAATAAACTCAAATTCTAATTCTTTATGCTGCTTCAACAAAGAAAGATGATCTTCTGAAAATACCTCACCAACACTTAATAGAATTTCACCTGTTTCTGGATCTAATAAGTCTTGTGAAACTACACGATTAAGAAGGTTTGCTTCTTTAATTTTTAGTTTATCAATTTTAGCATCTTTAAGCTGTTTTAAGATTTCAGCATTGACACGACGACCAACCAAGCCTGCTTCAAATTTTTCTGGAAGCATACCCTTTTCAATACGTTGACCAACCAAATTTTTATCTATCTTTTTAAAGAGTTTACCCTTATCAAGATAAACATGCTCAAAGTCATAAAAGAGAGAAATAATTTCTTCTTTTGGAACACCTAAAGCTTGTAAAAAAGTTGTAACAAGAATTTTTTTCTTTTTATCAATACGAACGTATAAAAGATCATTATTATCAAACTCAAAATCCATCCAAGAGCCACGCATCGGAATAATACGTGCTAAGTAATATGGACGACCACGCAAGTCATTTACTTTTTTGCTACGTGAAAAAACAACACCAGGAGAACGATGAAGCTGACTAACAACAACACGATCTACACCGTTAATCAAGAAAGTGCCTTGATCACCCAACATAAATCGATCATCTCGTTCAAACAAAGCTGCCATTACAGGAATTTCAGAAAAGAAAATATTCTGTTCTTTAATATCACGAACAGATTTATTACCATTTTGATCGATATCCCATGCTACTAGCTGAATTTTAATACGAAGTGGTAGTGAGTAAGTTTGACCGCTGGAGCGACACTCATCAACATCAATTGGCATCTCAAGACGTACTTGAGAAAGACAATTTGGACAAGAGATATAACGATATCCCCTTTTTAATTGCTCTGATGTTAATCGAGATTGACCTGTTTCACCAGATGGAGCTGTCCAAGTATATCTATTTTCGATACCGGTTAGTTTTCCACAGGTACATGACCAATCACCCAACTCATAGCTAACATATTCCAATGACATTTTATCTTCATATTCAATTGGAAATGTATCTTGCAACACCTTCGCTAGCCCAATAGGCAATCTTTCAGAAGGCAAATAATCAAGCTGCACAAAATCGTTAAATGATTTTGATTGCACCTCTATTAAGTTAGGAACAGACATAATACCTTTTAGTTTCCCAAAAGATTTACGTACAATATGTTTTTGCGTGCCAATATCAGACATTAAGGCGCTCCTTATTAAACCTATCTACCACCACTTTATAAAAATAAGAAAAAACTGATCACAAAAGTGCTTATAAAAGCTCTACTTTAGCACCAGCAGCCTCAAGCGCTTCCTTCATTTTTTGTGCATCTTCTTTTGATACATTTTCTTGCAACACAGAAGGAGTCTCTTCAACAAGCTTTTTCGCATCAGTCAAACCAAGACCTTGGATAACTTGGCGCAGTGCTTTAATAACTTTGATTTTTTCAGGTCCAGAATCTTTCAAAGAAACTTTGAATTCTGTTTTTTCTACAACAGCAGCTTCTCCGCCAGCAGCAGGAGCCACAGCAACCGCAGCAGCAGCTGAAACACCAAAAGTTTTTTCGATATTTTTTACAAGCTCTGACAATTCTTTAACAGTCATGCTTGAAATTTGTTCAATAATTCCATCAAAATTTTGTGATGACATAATTAGTTCCCCTGTACATTTAGAACGTTATTCACTTTTATTTTCTTCAGACGTAGCTTCTTCGCTTTTCTCTTTTTCCATTGATGCATCTTGTGCAGATTCAACCGATGCCTCAGAAGCCGGCGCAGCTGATATTTCAGAAGATACTTCTTGTGGCGCAGCTTCTATAGAAACATTCCCACCTTCAGCCTTCTTATCTGCTATTGCTTGAACAGCACGAGCAAACATAGCCATTGGCTCATTAAGCACACGTGCAATCATAGCAAGCAATTCATCCCGTGATGGCAATGCTGCAATTTCAAGAATATTATCTTTATTCAAAATAGAATTTTCAAAATAACCCGCAACCAATTCTAAAGCTTCATTTTCTTTTGAAAAATCACGAAGAATTTTTGCTATGGCTGGTGCTTGTTGATCAGTAAAAACAAAACCCAATTGCTCTTTAAGCAATGGATCTAATTCTTTAAGATTATCAAGATTGGTTATCGCTTGTTTTGCTAAACGAACTTTAGCAATTTTAAGCTTACCACCCTTCTCTCTTAGCCCACCACGCAACGCTTCGAGTTGGGAAACGGTTAGACCCTTTACACCAACAACAAATGAAGATGGATTGTTTTGAAAATCATTTCTCAATGATTCTATAACTTGTTCCTTTTGTTGACGATTCACTTGCTTACCTTTGCGCTTTTAACTTTTTAGAAGATCTTCACAATCAATCTTAACACCAGGACCCATGGTTGATGAGATAGATACTTTTTGAATGTATTTACCTTTAGCTGTATTTGGCCGAGCACTTATCAATGCCTTGAAAAAAGCCTGTAGATTATCATTTAACTTATCAACAGCAAATGATTTTTTTCCGATTGCAAAATGAACGATGCCTGTTTTATCATTTTTGAAAAACGAACGCCCCATTTTTAAATCTTCTACAATTGGACCAACATCAAAAGTCACAGTACCCAATTTTTTATTTGGCAATAATCCTTTAGGGCCCAATGCTTTAGCCAATTTACCTACAGCACCCATCATATCTGGTGTTGCAACGGCATAATCAAAATCAAGCCAACCTCCAGCGATTTTTTCAATAAGATCAGTAGAACCAACCTCATCAGCACCAGCCGCTTCAGCTTGTTCTGCATACTTATCTTTTGCAAACACAACAACACGAGCCTTACGACCCAAACTGTGCGGTAAAACCACTGAACCACGAACTACTTGTTCGCCTTTTGCTGGATCGATACCCAAATTGACATCAACATCAATCGATTCATCAAATTTTGCAAATGATGCATCTTTAACTTTTTCAAATCCTTGCATAGGAGAAAGAACAGCTTCCTCTACTTTCCCTCTTGCATTTTGATAATTTTTTCCGTGCTTTGCCATAGACTTTTTGCCTCTATTATTTAATCAACGACTTCGACGCCCATACTGCGAGCAGATCCAGCAATAATTTTTTTCGCTTGATCTAGGTCTACAGCATTCAAATCTTCCATTTTAACTTTGGCAATATCCTCAATATCTGCCCATGATATCTTACCAACCTTTGTATCATGAGGGCGAGCTGAACCCTTAGGAAGATTAATTTTCTTTTTAATCAACTCTGCTGCCGGTGGCGTCTTAACAATAAACTCAAAACTTCTGTCTGTATAAACAGTAATGATAACAGGAATCGTTTGACCCTTTTTATCAGCAGTTTGAGCATTAAATTGTTTACAAAAGTCCATGATGCCTATCCCGTACTGGCCCAATGAAGAACCGAGGGCTGGGGTTGCATTACCACCAGCAACTTGTAACTTAATTTTCGCTTTAATATCTTTTGCCATATCTTATGAACCTATTTTTATTTATCGTTTTATTTGGTCAAAGCCCAACTCAATCGGCGTAAGACGACCGAAAATGCTAACCATAACAGTTAATCGCTCTGATTCTTTATCAATTTTTTCCACTCTGCCAATAAAGCCTGCAAACGGACCTTCAGAAATTTCAACTTCAGAATTCTCTGCAAACTCTGGTGCTTGCGAAGAAACAACTACATCACCTTGAATATTAGAAATAACTCGATCTATCTCTTGCTGAGATAGAGGTACTGGATCTTTACCACCCAAGAAACGCATTACACGTGGTGATAAAGTTACAAGACGAATAGCTTCTGGAACTAATTCCATTTGCACCAAAACATACCCAGGAAAAAGACGTTCATCCTTTGCATCTTCAACGGCAAAAAAACTCTTCACTTTTGCTGAAGGAACTAATACGTCCCCAAACAAATCTTGAAGCCCATCCTTTACAATGCGCCGACTTATATCTTCTTTAACCTGTTCTTCATATCCAGCATAAACCTGGACTACATACCAATGTTTCATTTCTATCGTTGCCCTAGCACCCTAATTTTACCCAAACCTATAGTTGACCGGAAAAAATCGACTTTGCTGCCCACTGGAAACTAGAGTCCAATACAGCAAAATACATTGAAAATAATACAATCAAAATAAGAACGATAATTGTTGAGCCAATAAACTCATTAAATCCTGGCCACGTAACCTTGGATAATTCGCTTTGTACGCTCTTTAGATATTGGCCAATATTTTTCATTATTTACTACCCAAATAAAGTTAGATAAAAAATACACAAACATTTAACAACTTGATCACTACTTTTCTTTTTTGGCAGGCCAGGAGGGATTCGAACCCCCAACACGCAGATTTGGAGTCTGCTGCTCTACCGTTGGAGCTACTGGCCTTCCTCATTGTGAGTACTGTAAAAGACCAAACCATCCACTTACCTACGCTTAGACATTCTCACCTTTTTTTATGGAGCCCGCGACCGGAATTGAACCGGTGACCTCTTCCTTACCAAGGAAGTGCTCTGCCGCTGAGCTACGTGGGCACTCTCAATCCCAGCGTTTAATGACCCCAATAGTAATATTGTAAAGCAAAATAGGAAAAAAACAACAAAAATATTTTAATTTTGAAGATAAAAAATGGAGCTAGCGACTGGATTCGAACCAGCGACCTGCTGATTACAAATCAGCTGCTCTACCAACTGAGCTACGCTAGCAAGGCTTTTTGGAGCGGGAAACGGGACTCGAACCCGCAACCTACAGCTTGGAAGGCTGTCGCTCTAGCCATTGAGCTATTCCCGCAGGTAATTTCAAATGCTGTGCTCAACACACATATGACTATATATGAAATTTTTCTGCTCGACAAGCTTAAAATAGCTTGGGATATTAAACTGGTGGCGAGAGCAGGATTCGAACCTGCGAAGGCTGAGCCAACGGATTTACAGTCCGTCCCCTTTGACCGCTCGGGAATCTCGCCAAAATTTCAATATAAACTTTGCTTCCATAGTATATGATATTGTTTTTTTTCATGTATTTCAACTCTAAATCAGCATTTTCCTCGATTTTCTTCAAAAATATGGTCTCGTTATCTGCAATGCTCCTTAATTGTCGATATTAAAGGAACAATAATGACTTTACTTTTCAATTTTTAACCTTACTTTAAAAAGACAATAATTTAGATAATTATAAAATTTAACAATAAACCCCGCTCAATTAGCGGGGTTTATTGTTAAATTGATTATTTTATTACGCCAAAAAGCTTTTTTAGCTATCGGTTGCATTCTACAATCATACGTCGTTTATCCGCACTCACGTGCTCTATCTCAATTTTACATACATTTTCTTTGACCAAAGGCAAAATAAGTTCAGGCCACTCAATAATAGATAAACTATTGGAACTATAGAGATATTCATCAAAGCCTGCCGAATAAAAATGTTCCAAGTCATCTAAACGATAAAGATCAAAATGATAGATGGTACGCCCATCTTTGGTCTTGTACTGGTTAACATAGGTAAAGGTTGGACTCGTTATATCTTCTTTAATATCATAGGCTTTGAGTATTTGTTTAACGAGTGTTGTTTTGCCTGCACCTAATTGCCCTTCTAACGTTACAATATTAGCACGATCAAATAGAGGCTTTAATTTTTCGACCATGGCTGGAATATCGTCAATTCCATATATATACTCATGCTTCATAATATGACCTTATAATTTTGATAACTTTTTTTGTTTCTTTTTTTCTTTCTTGGATTGCTTATGGGCTCTTGATTCACGAAATACTTTGGGTTCATCAACCTTATCCATTACATCTGTTACTTGTTTCATAAGCTCATCAAGTTTTTTGTTCTTATCAGTACTTATTTTAGTGACGCGAGCATTGGATGTCATACGGAGTTTTTGTGATTCTGCAGTTGTCTCTTGAGAAAATAATTTATCAAAACTAAGAGAATCAAGCGTTTCGATTCCAAGATTGTGTACAAAGTTTCGTATTTCACGATCTGACGTAACAACTAAAAGATCAAGATGTCGATTATCAGATACATACTTTTTGATAACATCATCAGCACTTTCTTTATAACCAGAATAGATAATCAAATTTCCATTCAGATACTCCTGTGTTGGAAAGCCATACGAACCCCCATCAAATACAATAACAAGGGTATGGCTTTTAGCCTTTGCCCTACTGATCAGTTGCTGTATATAACTGTCTCTTTTTTTTTCAGAAACTTTACTGACATTGAACAACTGTTTAATTAAATTATAACCATCAATAATTATCTGCATATTCGCATCTTTAGAGCTGTTGCTATACTTTCTCTTGTGAGTATAGCGTTTGTATTAAAAAAATAATAAGCTAATGTAAGCGTCAATAATCAAAAAGAGAAACTATGACACAGTTAGTTCAAATTAGACAACGAATCAAAGCGATTGAAACCACAAAAAAAATGACGCATGCAATGCGTTTGATCGCTATGTCTAATCATACCAATCTACGGTCAAAAGAAGCAAGCCTCAAGTCCTATCAAGAAAGTTTGTCTAATTTATTTGCTTTGATCAAACATGGAGCTCCTGATTGGACACCACAATTTGAACATACTGATGGCAAGACAAAAACATTACTCATTTTAGTTGGCTCACAAAAAGGTCTGTGTGGAACATTTAATACTATGCTTTTTCGCTATTTTCGCAATCACTATGAAACAAATGATAAAGAACTATATGACTTTATTCTGGTTGGCCGTAAGGCATTAGAATTCGCTAACAAAAAAGATATAACCGCAATAAAAAAATTTGAAAATCTTACAGTACGTTCACTTGGATCGATGACACAAGAGCTTACAGATTACTTATATAACAATCTGTATAAATACAAAAAAATTATAGTTTTTCGCAATATCAGTCATAGTTTTTTTAACCAGGTACCAGAAAAAAGTATTATCTTTCCAACTACAATAAAAGATTCTAAGCCCCAAGATTTAAACCAATATGTTTGGGAAGAACCAATCGAAAATATCTTACAAGGATTATGTTTACAAAACATTCAGGCTTCTATTCAACTATGTCTTTTCCAATCTTTATATGCTGAACAGGCTGCACGTTTTCAATCAATGGACAGTGCAACTAGAAATGCTATTGATCTACTTGAAACCACCCAACGTCAATATAATAAGCTTCGACAAGCAAAAATAACAAAAGAGCTCTCAGAGCTCAATGCTAGCTTTTCTAATTAAAAATATTTACTTTGAATTTTTAATTTTCTAGCTTTAAAAAAAAAGAAAATACCTATTATTATAAGGGTGTGAAGCATGAAACAATATATTGTAAGATTCTTTGTTTTTTCTCTGTTTTTTATATCATTATCAATATTTGCAAAAGACAAACAATCATACACTGTAACCTTGCCTCAGTTTGGCGAATTTGAATATACAATAAGCCAAGTTGGCAACCAAGTTATTGGAACAGTTTCTAAACCAACCTCTATAAATCCATTTGCTTACTCCAACTTACCTTCAGCCATGAGTAGTCTTAAAAGATTTACTTTAAGTAATATAGAAATTGTTACCCCACCAGAAAAAAGTGAACCCATCCCAGGTAATGTTACCCTTACCATTCAAGGAAATATAAACCTTCTTGGAAACAAATTCAATGCATCATTTACTATGAAACAAAATGACAATGGTTATGATATTGTTATGCACATACCATTGCCAACTGGCTTTACTATGGGGCAATTAATCCCTGCAATTGCGGGAACATCATTTGGTAATCTTTCAATTTCAGGATCAGAAATTATAATTTCTTCTGCTGCTTTAACAGAACAAATTACTGTAAATGGAAAAACTCAACCACAACAAATATCTCCTGGTATCAATGTATTTGGTGATATCGCTCATCTAAGTTTAGATCTATTGCAACCAGCATTTGAAAATAGTCTTTTAAGTAAAATGGCGATGGATAATGCTCATTTTTCTATTCAAAATCTTAATAGTTTTGATCAATTCAAAAAACAATTACCTTCAATGCAACTATCTGGATCTGTAGATCTTTCCAAGCTTAATTTTAAAAATATACCTATCAATTTTGGAACATTGAATGGTACAATCAATCTTGCTCCAAATAAGTTACAAGCTTCACTCCCTATTGATAATTCAATCTCATTAGCAGGATTTGGTAACATTTCCAAAGCTAACATTGATATTGCTGCAAATGTCCAACCAATAAAACAAAGCACTTCTATAGCAATGACTCTCCAGGGAATTGTATCCGTATCTCTCCCTGTAGTTGGTTCTGTTCAAGCAAAACTTGATGCACTTTATGATAGCAAAACTGAAAAATTTGATATTGAAGCAAAAGTAGATGATTCTACAACACTTAAACCTTTTGCAAATAGTCCAATTTCTAGTCTTCAAAATATAGAGCTTCATAATCTTATTATCAAAACCCAAACAAATAATAATAATAAAACGTCACTTGTTATTTCTGGTAATAGTTCAATATTTGATACTTCAGTTCAAGCAGAACTTCGATCTGTTTCTATTGGCGGTTCTTCTCAATATATATTGACTGTAATTATGCCACCAAAATGGTCTGTTGGACAAGCTATTCCTACACTACAAAGTACATCAATCGCTAATGTAACCTTTGACTCACTGGCATTGATTATTTCACCAGTAGACTACGTCAATACAACTCTCAATCTTAAAATATTAAAAGGTATTAACATTATAGGCAGTGTTAAAAAACTTAGTTTTAATACACTCATGCCAAAGCTTGCAGCATCACCTTTGCGCAATGTCACATTTAATGACATTCATTTTGTTACACAAGGTATTTATTCACTAACTAATTTCGATAAAACTCAAGTTATTTTCGCTGGTAATGCAGACTTATCTGGAATTACTAGTTTGCAAAACCTTGGCGATGTTTCAAATCTTCCATTATCGGGATCTTTCAGTACAGATGGAATACTTCAAATGGAAACTCCAATTAAAACCGCAACCGGTTCTGTTAATATATCTATTGTTGCAAATCCAAATGCACAAACTGCAGCAGACAAAGTATCGATTAGTATCCTAACTCAACAAAAGCTAACAATACCTGTTATCGGTGATGTTGAATTCGAACTTTCTATCGATGCAGATCCAAAAAATTTAGAACTCAAAGGCAAAATTATTCAACCGGTAACTATCAAACCATTCTCTTACATATCTGGCGCTCCTGAGCCATTGCAAAATATTGAAATGGGACAATTGGAAATTTCAACACAGCTCAAAGCAGGCGAACCCAAAAAAATTACTGTTGAAAATGCAAAAATATCCGGCGTCATTCAACTTCTTGATACTCCTGTTGAAGCAATGCTTAACCCAGTCCGTCAACAAGATGGTTCATATCAACTCGCTGTTAAAGTAAGCGTACCACCAACACTTCCTGGACTACCACAGGACATGTATACACCATGGAAAGCAAGTAAAGCCATATCATCACTTGCTGGTAAACCATTAGGTGATATAGTATTTAAACAACTAACTCTCGTATTCACTCAATTTGAGTTTACAACTCCCATAAGACAATTTGGTAATATTTTTAACCAAACAATGTACCCATTTGTAAACATTTTTGCCGAAGTTGAAAAACTCAATGCTGGTATTATTTTACCTCAACTTGTATCAACACCTCTCAATGACATCACTCTCACAGACGTTACTTTCAGTATCCAAAAAGTAAAAGATCTTGATGCTCTCAAACAAGAAATTCCATCCATGCATATTGCTGGCACAAGCGATTTTTCTCAAATGTCTTTACCTGCTGGAATAAGTATTAAAACTGCATCCGTATCGTGTGACATTTCACAAACTCGCATTGCTATGGATATTCAAGTTCCTGGTAAAAAAGGAATTACAATCCCAAATATTGGGTCATTGGGTAACGCACATCTTATGGTTAATGTTGATTTTGCTCAAGGCCTTCAAGCTGCGCCAACAGGATTTGATTTCAGTATTGCTGGCAAACTAGTAATTGATCCTCTTAATGGTGTAACAGTTGATGCTCTTCTTAAATTGCCTCCAAAACCTGGCGCTCCAGTTCCAACGTCATTTGCAGAATTATTCCAGGGTATAAAATTAAGTGATTTCACAATGATATCGCTCACACCACCAGATTTTGATATTACTCAAGCAATTCCAGGATTAAAAAATAGTCCTTTAGCCAATCTTAAATTTCCAACCATGCTATTGAGTATTATTCCACCTCAAACACCAACTATTAGCGGTCCTGCACTTGCAGGTCTTGTTGCAGATCTTCCATCAACTCCAGGAATTAATGCGCCAAGCGTTGGTAAGCCTCCTACACTTGGTGCATTGGTACCAGGTCTCAACTTGGGTGGACAACTTCCTAAGCTTAACTTTGCACAATTAATACCACAGCTTGCATCATCACCTCTTGCAGATATCAACTTCCAAGATCTTAATATTGATATGTCTGGATTAGACATTACTCAACTTAAAAAAATAAAACCAGGCAATTTACCTGTCATAAAACTAAAAGGAATTGCTGATCTTTCCAGTCTACCAATCAATATCCCTGGTGTACCATCACTTGGTGCTGTACCATTGAATGCTACAATTGACAAAGTCGGCACACTCAATATGAAGGCAGCGTTTAAAGCTGCTGCAGGTCTTGTTGAACTTGATATAACAGCAAATCCACTAACACAAAAATTCTCAATTGTTACAACTATTCATCAAGTAATTCCTGTTCCAGCACAATTACAACAGTATTTAGATGTTGATGAAATTGAAGTTAGAGTTGAAGCTGGAGCATCAACAACATCTGCTCAACTTACTGGCATCTTAATTAAACCACTTACCATTAAACCATTTGCTCAAGTATCGGGTATACCAACAGAATTTAAAGATCTTGAAATTGGTGCTCTACAAATAAGAACTAAGGCTGGCGTACAAACTAATAAGATATCACTTGATAATGCAGAAATATCTGGTCTTACTAAGCTTCCTGGTACTAATGTAGGAGTATATGGAACTATTATTCTTGATAAATCACCTACTGGCTACGATCTTGCATTAAAAATTAGTTCACCTCCATCACATGAGGTGCTTGATGCATTAGAAAAATACGCTTTTGTTAAAGATCCTAAAGCACTTGCTGCCCTTTCTACTCCATGGAAAGTAAGTCAAGCCGTTCCTGTAATGGCCGGTTTACCGCTTGGTGATCTTGTATTTGAAAATCTTAATTTTATTTTCACTACTAAAGATCTTCCTACAACAACATTCCCTGACTTGAATCTGCCTATGACTAAAGGTGTAAATGTAATTGGAACTATCGCAGAAGTTGAAGCAGGATTATTAGCACCACAATTTAAACAACCTCCATTCAATGGTGTAAAACTTACTGATGTAACATTTATGGTGCAAAAAGTTGATGACATCAAAAACCTTGCAACCAAAATTCCAGATATTACTCTCAGTGGTAAAGCTGATTTTAGTAAGTTAAACCTTCCACAAATTACAATAGATGAAGGTACATTCAAGGCAACTATTGATCAAAAAGAATTTAGATTTGT
>METK01000002.1 GCA_001771315.1 candidate division TM6 bacterium RIFCSPHIGHO2_12_FULL_36_22 | reverse complement strand
ATTAACTGCAGCTTCATACAATCTCAATTCACCTTGTGCTAAAGTACTTGAATTTTTTATTTCTACGGCTAAACCAGTATTAATAATTAAACCGTCTAAACCTGCTCCAGCTCCGTTACCTGCAATAAGATTAATAGCACCTCCTGCCCCAGCTGCTGCACCATCACCACCTGTGATAGTCACCGAACCACCAACACCACCTAGGCCACTACCAAGAGCATCACCCGCAAGCAAATTCAATGCGCCACCCGCACCTGAAGAAGAACCACCAGCTCCTGCTGACATTGTTATAGCACCACCCGCACCCGTTGCACCACCAGTTCCAGCTGTCATATCTATCACACCACCAGTTCCAGCTCCACTACCACTACCAAGAGTCACAGTAAATGGACCGGCCGAAGTTGCTGCCGTGTCTATAATGACACCTGCAGATCCTGCATCAATATCAATACCACCAGCTGCATTTGTTGCTGTAATATTAATCGCGTCACCTGATGCTGCTGCACCTGTTATCGTTACACCACCTGCTGTTGCTGTAATATCAACTGCATCTACACCGGTTCCCGCTGATGTAATATGTACTGTTCCCGTTGTTCCACCTGATGCATTTATTTCAATCGCTCCTGCTCCGGTTCCAGTGGTGTTAAGTATATCTATCGTCGTACTTGCTCCACCTGCCGCTGTTAATGCTATAGTACCTGCAACATTTTCTGTTGCATTTATTTTTACTGATCCCGCTGCAGAAGTTAGTGCAATGTCATTGCCTGCACCTGCAGCATCGATAGTCACCCCACCAGCTGTTGCATCAATATCAACACCGCCAACTGCTGTAATATCTATCGCATCTGCTCCTGTTCCTGCTGACGTTATCTGTACTGTCCCTGTTGTTCCACCTGATGCATTCAACTCAATTGCACCCGCAGAAGTTGAAGTACTATTAAGATCTATAACACCACCTGCATCAACATGCACCTGACCTGATGTTATTCCTGCATTAATATCAATACCACCCGCTACATTGCTCGCGGTAATTGTTACAGCATCTGTTCCAGTTCCTGCTGAAGTTATTAACACCGTACCAGTTGTTCCACCTGAAGCATTCAATTCAACTGCTCCAGCTGATATTGATGTACTATTAAGATCTATGCGACCTGTTGCGTCAATGGTCACCCCACCAGCTGTTGCATCAATATCAACACCGCCAACTGCAGTAATATCTATCGCATCTGCTCCTGTTCCCGCTGATGTTATCTGTACTGTTCCTGTTGTTCCTCCTGATGCATTCAACTCAATTGCTCCAGCTGATGTTGACGTACTGTTAAGATCTATGCGGCCTGTTGCATCAACATCAACTCCACCAGTACCTGCATCAATATCCACCGTCGTTGCACCTGTTGCATTACCAATTGTAACCGTTCGAGCTAATGCACCTGTACCAATGCGAACGTCTGTTGTACTTGTACCCGTTGCAATACCAATCGGCTGACCTGTAGTTTCAAAACTATTATCTGTCGCAGTAACACCGGCATCAGAAAGCGTAACACCTGAATTTTGAATCAATTTACCTGTAGTTCCATCAAAGCGAACTACTGCATTATCTGTTGAAGATGCAGGACCAACAACATCCCCTCCTGCATTTGTAGTCCACGTTAAAACTCCTGTACCATCTGTTGTTAATACTTGACCAGAATCTCCATCATTGGGAGGTAACGTATAAACAATCGTAGCCTGCGTTGAAGTTTGATCTGCTACTGTTTTAAAAGCTGTATATCCCGTACCATTAACTGCTGCCTCATACAATCTCAACTCAGCTTGCACAGCTGTATCTGGATTTTTAACTTCTACTGCTAATGCTGTATTGATGATTAAACCATCTGCACCAGCACCAGCGCCATTACCTGCCATAATATTTACAGCCCCACCTGCCCCAGCTGTCGCACCATCACCTGCTGTAATGTTTACGGCACCACCGACACCACTTGTAGCTGAATCACCGGCATTCAAATTTAATGCTCCACCTGCGCCTGAAGTTGAACCACCAGCACCAGCGGTCATCGTTATTGCACCGCCTGCACCAGTTGCACCACCTGCTCCAGCTGTCACCATTGCAGCGCCACCAGTACCCGCACCTGAACCACTACCTAATGTAACAGTAAATGGACCTGATGAAGTTGCCGCTGTATCTATAATGACACCGCCAGATCCTGCATCGATATCTATTGCCGTTGCGCCAGTTGCATTACCTATAAAAATAGTTCGTGCTAAAGCACCCGTACCAATACGAACATCTGTTGTACTTGTACCGGTTGCAATACCAATCGGCTGTCCCGATGTCTCAAAACTATTGCTTGTAGATAGAGCGCCAGAATCAGAAAGCGTAACGCCTGAATTTTGAATTATTTTACCTGTTAACCCATCAAAACGAACTACTGCATTATCCGTAGATGATGATGGTCCCTCTACATCACCTGAAGAAGAAACAAAAGTATCAGCTAAATTTACAATAATATCTTTTATCAATGCCTTTATTTCTTGAGATATTGCTGGAGGAAGCATACCAGCTTCTTCTTCTCGAGGAGCTCGAAATGGCGATTGTAAAATTTTGTGGTCTTCTAATAATTTCCACCATAAAAACATAAAGTGCTTAATGTAATCATCTTTAAATAATTCACACTCTTCATTATTATGTACCCATAAACAAAAATCGTTTAAAGCACAAAATAATGGCTCTACCAATAATACTTGCCCACCCTGCTGCAATGCTTCAATAACATAAGTAATAGATTCTGTCTTAGATTCTGGGTGCTTTTGCACCATCTGTTCAATAAACTTAAATAGTGGCCGAAGGTGCACATCATATGCATCTGAAATATAAAAATATTGATCATCAATCTGCAATGCTTCAGCGCCTATTTCCTCAGATAATTGCAAATGCTCTTGTATAGCTAAATCATCAGATAAACCGTATAAATAAAAAGGCAAAAAACATATTGTTAAAAATTTCTTCATCAACATATTATTTTTACCCCTTTCTTTTCGTTATCATATGTCACTTACTAAAAATTAATATCGAGTCCTACATTCCATATAAATTCTTGTGGCGCATTCTTTCCACCTACGACATAAGAAATGCCACCCCACAATGTGCAATAATCAAAAACACTAAAGATATCTGCACCAATCTGATTTGCATGAACATTGGTAAATTTTTGCAATATTGTTGGATCCAATGTTTTTGTTTCTCCAGCTAAATCCTTGATTGATGTAACACAAAAATTAATACTGTCTTTTTGTTTATAATAATATTGATATCTCACATTCAATCCAAAACGTTCCGATGATGGATACATCAAGATTGCATTAGCATGAAATAATAAATAATTCCATGAAATATTTGCCTTAGTCACCGGACCAATATTTTTTACTGTTGCACCTTTAAAAGATCCTGCAATACATTCTGTTGCAGATAAAACCCAATTATATGAAAAGTCTGCATACAATTTAATACAACGACTAAGATCCCAACCAGAAGCAAGCCCAAGATTCCATTCAACGTGACCATTGTTACCTAATGGCTGAAGAAATAATTGTCCTGGATTATCTACCTTGGCCCCTGTCGGTAATACTAAGCCCAATCGCCCTTCAAACCAGAGACATGGTGATGCATCGCAATTAATAAAAAATTCTAAATCCAAGTCGCCAATACCGCTCTTACGTTGCGAAGCAAATGAAATGTTTTTCTCATCCAAGAAAGATTGCAATGACGAAACCCCTGTTCTTCCAAGAATATTTTCTGCATCAGTCATGATATGTTGAGCATCAACACTTAATCCATCACCAGCGGCATTCAATGTTGGAACTACATACAATTCACTTTGTTGTGTTGCATTATTTCCAAGCGATGCATAGCTCACACCCTGCTGAAAACGTGCTCTTTGATTATTGGCAACGTTATTACCTTGCCCATTAACAAATGGTGCCGCTGCAACTGTGGCCACTGTAGCTGAAAATGGTGATGGTGGAAATGTACCATCCGATCTTCCAACTAAATGTATCGGACTTCCGTTGTTATCCGTAACATCATCTTGATCTATTGTAAGATTAACCAAATCATAACGAATAAATTTATCTCCATTGATCCCATTTTGAAAAAGTGATGATAACAAATCTAAACGATAGGCAAAAGAATCTTCAATAATAGGCGGTGTACCATCTGGCCCAACCGGCTCACGCTGAATCCTTCTTAATTCAGCAAGGGTACCACCCTTAATAAAATCACTTAAACTACTTTTAGGCTTTACCTGTACCGTTTTAAAAGGAAGGTGTGCACGCATGCCAATATGACAACATGACGTCAATTTAATTGCAAGATTTTCTCCCAAAACAAACCCAACTCCGCTAAATTCAGGATCTGGCGTTATAGTCGCTAAACTAACAAATGGATTAGAAGCTAATGCTGCTTCGCTATTTTCAAATGCATCTTTGAGCTTGAATGATGATTGAGCAAACAATAATCTTGAAAGAGTTCCACAACCCGTAGGCTTATCCGCCATAGCACCTAGTACTTTAATCCAAACATCAAAACAAACGGTATTCTCTTTAATAACTGTTTTAACAATTTGCTCACATTCTTGTTGCCATTGTTTTCTTGGCCCATCATGGTAATCATAATCTTCATCATTGTAATCAATATCACTAAAATATCTGCGCTTTGGCTTTTTAGGTTTTGATACATTATCCACTTTTTCGCATACAACTTCAGTTGTGCACCTACATGGAGGAAATAGTAAATATTGGCGCGTCTGCGCTGGAGGTACTAGCCACGTTCTTGGAAAAATAGTAGATCCAATACAACACAATACAATACTAGCAATAAAAAAATGGACTCTCCTTTTTACCATCCAGTCCTCTCTACGTATTTCTTATGCTTTGAATTTCAGTAACTGATATCAATTCCCCAGTTGTCCGATTAACTGTAGCATTCACAGCACCAACTTCATATGAAGGCCCAGGTGACGCTGCAAACTGACCTGCTCCTTTTAAAATCTGTTTTTGCTGATTACGATCAATTGTTGTACCAAACACAAACCCAAGAGCCGATCGTCCCAATGAAGATACTGCAATATTAACTTTAGGAGACGCCATTGTTGTAATTGGATTAGTTTTCAAATAATTAAACAACGATGATTGCGTACTACCCGGTACACCATTATTAGCATCATCTAATAATGGCTTTGATGCTAAAATACTACGTGCCGCAATATCCGTCGCTGAACTTGTACTATCCTCAACAACTGGCGCCACTGATGTTACACCTGCATTAATTTGTATCATATTTCCACCACCCAATACTCTTGAATCAACTGGATCAAGCGTTAATGAATATACTCCTGACAATGGGCCTATCGCCAACAATCCCGCATTTTCCGAAGAACTTGGCACAATCTCATCGTGAATCCATGTACCTTCAGTAAAGGTTAATGAAATATTATTAACATTAAACAACGCTCCGACTGACCAATTGTTTGGTGCACCGAGTGGCTTGCGAACAATGCCAACACCTAACCCTAAAAAACCTTGGCTGTTAATATCAAGTAATGCTCCAGAACCATTGAAAGTAAAGGCTGTTGAAACCGAAGTTCCTGTAGCATTAAATGCATTACCTATCTGAAATGCTCCACCAAATAAAGTATCTGTTCCTATAGAAAGTTGTGCTTTATCTTCAAACGTAATATTGAGATCTGTCGTATCTATATCGTTATTAGTTTCAACACCTAAGATAGAACCTTGTGTTACAAATAATGTTGAATCTTCATCAAATAGAATCGTCCCTGTTCCAATAAACTTTGTACGCAAAGCATTCGTCAACGTCGGATCAGATGTTCCTGATGGTGCAGGTCCAGCATATGGCTGCAAACGCAATGAGGATCTATCGGTAAATTGCAATGTACCTCCGCCCATAATCAATTGTGTATTAGGCTCAAAAATAATCTGTAACTGACCATCAATTCTTAATACCTGATTACTTGATGTCATTGACGTCAATATCAACTTGCCACCAGTTTTAACCCGAATCGTTTGAGGGTTTTCCGACCTTAATGTAAAGATCTGCTGCCCCGATGAACCAAAGTTAGGACCGGCTGCAATATGACAAGCATTATTAATAACAATGTCACTTAATACATCAACAGTTCCATTACCATCCGGTGACAAAGTTATACCATTAATACCAAGAAGAATGCGGCCATCTAATGCATCAAGATTTGTTGCATTATCTCCAAGACCGATCCGACCATCATTTTTAATCGCAATAAATCCTGTCGGCGCTTCAGAAGAATCATAACCACTTAACATTACCAATTGACGAATCAAACCACCATCGACAAGCAAGTGTGCCTGATCACCAAGTCGCGAACGTTTAAATTGAAACTGATCAACTTCTCCTGCAACCACGGGAATATTTTTCAAATTTGCCGTTGTTACTGTTACACAAACATTGGTAGCTGGATCAAAAGGAATGAATCCACCAGCAAAATCTTTTGTTACAGCCTTCCAATCAATAGTAAAATCTGAAAAATTATCCGTACTTGATACAACAGTAACAGTTTGACTCAAGTCCAATTGCCACTGCGTTAATCCAACCTTAGAGTTAAAAAATACCTTTTCTTTGGGAAGATCAACAACACCATCACTACTTTTAGTCACCATCACACCCATATTAGCACGGAATGAAGGAGACATACGGAATATACCATTTTGATCTACAAAGATACCGCCACTTCCTGTAGTTCCACTCAATGATATAAGTCCTACCAAACCACCTGCTGACCCAAAAGAGAAAAAATCACCATCAATAAACATAAATGGATTTGTATGCGATGCGGACGTTATCTCTGGAGTTTTACCAACTTGAAGGTTACTTTTGTATCCCAAAAATAATGTTTGCACCGAATACTGTGTACTAATATTACCCGTAATACCCTCAATAATGGTATCATCATTAGGAGCAACAATAGCATTAACACGTTGTGTGCCAGCACTCGTTTCAGCCTGGTCCTGTAAAATATCAAAGTAACAATTGCGATCAATAAAGTTAAATAAATCAATGGCTTGAGCACCAACATCAGTACCACAAACTAATGTACGTCCTGTACCATTATCAATTTGGTAACCATTTTGATACCAAGCAACAGTACTCGTTGTATTACCATCAACCAAGTTTGGAAAAAATAGATCCATACCAGTAATAGCCGCACTTGTATGAAGATTAATTCTTGAATTGAAAAATCTAAATGATGGACGTGGCAAATCATCATCTGCAAAGATTTTAAATGCTTCACCACCAACATAGGTCGCCGCAGAATCCGGTGGCGAGTTCATATCATATATTGTTCGATTAAAATCATCATGACGTAAAATAGCACCATAAATATCAACCGGGTTATTGATTAAAAAACTTGCTGTATTATATGATTGCGTACTCGGTAAAATAATTTCAGGAAATACCGCTTCAGCTGTAGAACCTATTTCAATCAATCCCCCTGATGGATTAACTTTTCGTGATAAAATGTTAATAACTTTATCACCTGTACCCGTCGTATCTATCGTCATTGCAGCTTCAACATCAAGCACCAATTCACCAATCCCACTCGTGCGTCCTGTTACTGCTACAACATAATCCGCTACCACTATTCCTTCTTTATCAACACCAGAACGGAAGTACAATCCTGATGTATCATGCATCAAAACATTGGCTGGCAATCCTGCTGCAGGTATCGATGTTGGGTTAAATCCATCTACAAACATTGCTGAAGGATTTCTTTGTTTAATCGATGCTCTAACGGTTTTACTACCAGGAGATAACCCATTCATATATGGTTCTGGATTTACATTGATAGATGCACCAATGTAGTCAAAATAAGTATTACTATCTAATTCAAGACGAGCATTATTTCCCAAAATAAATCCTGGGCGATACCCTGTATAAGAAGTCACGGTATCATTAAATTGATTGCGCAATAGAAAAGGTAATGTCGCATTATAGTTAACCACGCGCACACTATTAATAAGCGCACTTGTATCCGTTTCTTGTACATACATACGAGCAATTCGTCCTGCCGGTGTAGTATAGCCAATTGTTACATCACTTGGTGGTGTTCCTGTTTGCAACACACCAGTAACTGTATAGGCACAATTATCTTGAATGACAATTTTCATTTCACCGTTAGCATTTGTACTTGATGGATTAAATTCAATCAAGCCATCCTCAGTAGAACCAGCAGCCACTGATGTTGGCGCCATAAATCCTAGCATGGAATTTCTGTTAAGTTCTAATGTTGCACTATCATCAGCAGATGAATCTCTTTGAACTAAAACTTTGGACGTGTTTGAATCACGCATACCAATAAAAAACTGTGTTCCAAATTTATTGGTATCATTACCATCAAAGGTAACCTTTTTCCCATCACTATAATTCAAAATCATTTGTCCAGGACCAGAAAAAGTCACAATAAAGGGTGTCGTTGAAGTTGTTCCACTTGCAAAAGTAAGATTATTTTCGACATTAATTTGAATTGTATCGACTGCGCTCACTGTTACAAAGTGCATCTGAAAGTCAGAACTTGTAATCGTTCTATCTGAAGTATTGACTGTCATTGTAATAGTAGAATTGATGGTCGTTGTAACAACCACAGCAGCTGCCAATGTAGGATTTGCACTAAAATCAATTGTAGCATCTGTATATATACCTGAAATAGACGCACCCCAAGTAACCGCATCAATTGAAAAAGCACAACAACAAAAAAACCCTGCCAAAAAGAGTCTTTTTGCCATTGCATATGCAATTGTCATTACCATCCTTTTATTCGCTTCATCTAAACTTTTTTGTTAGACTACCACAAATAATTGGCAATTGCTTTATTTTTTTTTAATTGGCCAAAAAAGGCTATCCGACACCTATATTCACATAATTTTTATGTACAAAAAAATTGTTTTTTAATGCACTGCAACAAACAAATTTTTATATTAAAATTTAGAGCATCATATCGTTAAAAGATCGTAAACTTTCGTTGACAGTCTCAAGAGTTCGTTGCATTAATGAACGCAGTTTCAAGAAAATCTGACGTGTTCGTTCTACACTATATTGGTATTCATTTTCTTGTTCTGCAATCTTGCGCACAGTATCAGACTCAATTTTCTCTCCATCCTTGGGATCTAATTTAGTACGATGATGACGCAAAGCCGCATCGAATAATTTTGGCATGTCTTCATTGGAAACTTCTGTAGAAATCTCGGCACTTGCTGATTCTTTAACTGAAGATTCTTTTGCAGTAGGCTCCGATGGATGAGCTTTAGAAACATATTGAATCACTGGGGCTGGCGCTTGGACTGGCATCATAGGTGGTTCAACATGATGAATCATAGGTTGCTGCACAGAAGGCATATAATATTGAACCATAGGCATCACCGGAGCTTGCTCCATTGGATGCTGCATAGGTTGCATGTGATACATTGGTTGTGGCTGAGGATAGTAATGGACAGGTGCAACATGTTGCATAGAAGGCATGTAAGATTGAACCATAGGCATTACTGGAGCCTGCGGCGCATGCTTAAACCCCGGCTGTGCCATAGCACCCGATACAGCGAGAGTGAGTAAAACTATTAACTTCTTCATAGGATCCCCTTACAAATTATTTTTTCCCTTCTAAACTTATTAAACCAAAACTCAATTACAAATTGCAAATATTATTTAAAAAAGATAAAAATATGCTTTTGATAAGGGATTTTTTGGATTTGATCGATTGATCGATAATTAAAATACTGGACAGAAACTGAGTAGGTGTAGTGAATTAAGCAAATGATCATGGTGATCTGTCGTCTCACTCATTTCATAGACCAAAAACCCTCTATTGCCGTACTTCATAGACCATGAATGATATTGAGGTTTTTTAAAATCCAATTGTTTCGACAGTTCTTTTGCCTTAACAGGGTCATATGGTGAGTTGTGAATAGACTTTCCTTCGTGGGTCCTTACTTTCTTATTAAAATCACATGCATTCATATGTTCGGTAAAATTTTCTGGCGATTCCCAGTGAGCACCGGTAAAGCGATTACTACAATCAATACCAGCAACGCCTTTCATACAATTGAACTCGGGACTATCAACAAAGAACGCTGCTTTTTGCAAAGCAAAGTTATCATGATGACAAATATCATACAAAAGAAACTCTGCAATATTATCAACACCATGAAGGGTTACTATTCTTTGTGGCAACAGACTTAAAAATTCTAGAACTCTTTGAGGAGCATCTAATCCTTTGTGCGCCATTACTTCACCCTCCTTTATATAGGTTTATTATGACACCTTCCTGCTTACTTGAGTTCATCATAACAGGGACATCGATAAAAAATCAACATTTCTGTTTTTTATCAATTTTACCATCATTTTTCCTCAATATATTAATATGTTTTGCATCAACTACTCCCCAGAGTGATATAATTCCAATTCGACTCGATGCTAGAACATTATCCTTTGATCCACTGATGGAAATAGCATCTGTTACAACGCAAGATGGTAGGATTAAAGTTCCTTTAATTTGGCATAAGCAAAAAAGTTGAAATTGCAAAGCAGGAGAGATTGGAATCGATAGGTTTGAAAGATGGGTCTTATGGCTTAATTTTGAAAAGGTTTCAGTTAAATATAAAAGAACAGGAAAAATAATAGGTATAGATAGAGGGATAAAACATCCCTTTGTATCTTCCAATAATAAGTTTTTTGGTAGAAG
>METK01000001.1 GCA_001771315.1 candidate division TM6 bacterium RIFCSPHIGHO2_12_FULL_36_22 | reverse complement strand
AAACCACTCAAGCTTGTTGAGGTCAATGAAGGAGGTCACTATTTTTACTTCAGTGCCCCTTCATTACAGGACTGGCTGCAAACCCTTCGTGATCAAAATAAACCATTGATAAATCCCCTCACTAGAGAACCTATTATTAAAAATAATATTAAGGCTTACAAACTCGACTCTATTGATAGTGACCTAGTAAATCTCACCGTCACTGATGCATTACCTATATTAGGAACACAACGACACCTTGATTATTCTAACGACAGATTCAATGAACAAGAATTAGCACAACAATCCGATGAGTATTTGGCTGAAGTTGTTGAACTCAATCTTGACAGCAATTTTCTCACTCATTTCCCTGCGATATTACAGCGTATGCCTAATCTACAGGAGCTATCGCTTGAAAATAATCAGATCAAGTCATTTGAGGGTATGCCATTCCTTACTAATCTACGGCAGCTATCGCTTGATAAAAATCAGATCGGTTCATTTGAAGGTATGCCAACCCTTACCAATCTATGGGAGCTAGCGCTTGATAAAAATCAGATCGACTCATTTAAAGATATGCCATTCCTTACCAATCTAGAATACCTATGGCTTGATGATAACCATATCAAATCATTTGAGGGTATGCCGACCCTTACCAATCTACAGCTGCTATCGCTTGATAAAAATCAGATCGACTCATTTAAGCATATGCCAGCTCTTACCAATCTACAGGAGCTATGGCTTCGCGATAACAATATTAAGTCATTTGAGGGTATGCCAGCTCTTACCTCTCTACAAAAGCTCTGGCTTGATAAAAATCAGATCGGTTCATTTGAGGATATGCCAGCTCTTACCAATCTACAGGAGCTATGGCTTCACGATAACAATATTAAGTCATTTGAGGGTATGCCTGTTCTTACCAATCTAGAATACCTATGGCTTGATGATAACAATATTAAGTCATTTGAGGGTATGCCTGTTCTTACCAACCTACGGGAGCTATGGCTTAGTGAAAACAAGATCCACTCAGCTGCCATTAATACATGGAAAGAAGAGCATCCAAATGTACTTGTGCTTTACTCGAATCAGTGAGAAATCCATTGTTTGAAAATACAGGCAAAAAGTACCCAAACTTACTCACCAATCAAAAATACGGGTTTATTTTTATAAAGTTCCGGCAAAAGATTTACCTTTTTTTTGGGTTTTGATGGCGACTTCCGCAATAGAGAAGTCGCCATCTTTATTTGACAATAGACAGTGATCTTTGTACGCTGGAAACAGATGAGTATGTATAATCCTTAATTTAGGAACCATTATCATGATGCATTTATCTTTTATCGCATCAACATCTCTTCTTTCTTTACACACTCCAGGCAATCCCTGGCGTAACTAGTCTTTGTGCTGGTTTGACCTGCACAACATGGCCCTGGCGGCCCAATACTTTTATTTCCATTATCAAGACCTGAAAATATCAGGCGACTAAAAGCTGTACACATGCACAGGACATGTTTGAAGACTATTTATTGAAAGAATATATTATGAAATATCTATTTATTTTTCTGCTGCCACTAACACTAGCGGCAACACCAACATTTAAAAAAGCAACCTTAGAAGATGCAGACGAACTGTTAAATATGGTTAATCGGATATCCAATGACGATCATAAAAAGATTGTTATTCTTCCCGAACTATTTCGTCAACAGGCTTTTGAGTCAAACATCCAAGACCGTAAACTATTTGTAGCACGAGAGCAAGACAAACTCATCGCTTATAAAAAACTTTATCTTATGAGTAAGGATGAGGCGCAAAAAGTCTGTACCGATGAGATACGGTGTATGGGTGACAAAAGCCAACCTACACATGTTGGAATTTTTAAAGCAGACGGAAGCTATTGCAAATTTTCTATAAAAGAAATACCTAATCACTCTCTAGAGGATGCGTTCATCTACAATGGCGGTGACTATACTGATCCAGATTATAGACGTCGTGGCATCAATAAAAGACTGACTGATTTTGCGTTAGATTCCATTAAAGATGAGATTCCTCTGGATATTGTACAGTTGAATATGGTGTACGGACTTGTCAATGAGAATGCGGGTAGGGAAACTGGCGCCGATGGCGATAGAACAAATTCTATTCTTAAGTCGTTTTTACCATTTGCAAAATCTCGTACTAAAATCGTCTATCATTACAATGACTATATACCCAATGATGACTTTGTATCAAGCTATCGCTATAGAGCATTCATGCCAACATTTGATCCAAACTCGCCTACTTGCGAGCCGCTGCCCGATGAAAAAGCAGTTGAAGGTTATGGTTGTATATTAACATATAAGTACCACTAATATGAAAAATCATTACATTCTCTTTCCTTTGATGATTGTTGTATCACTCGTGCTTTTGCATCAAGTGGTACAACGTTCATTAGTAACACAACAGCCCAAAGCAACTACGGACCCAGATAGTCAGATGGTTGATTTCCTACAGCGATACATTCGTATTAATACGGCACATCCGCATCCAGACTATAAGGGAGCCAGTTCGTTTCTTATGCGTGAAGCCCGAAAAGACGGATTTACTGCGCAGGAAATCACATTGTCGTCGGGTTATCCTGTTGTCATCATTACATACGAAGGAAATGATCCATCACTACCTTCCATAGCACTCAATCATCATATGGATGTTGTACCGGCAACCAATATACAGGATTGGATCACACCACCATTTGCAGCGGAAATCCGTGACGGGTCTATTATAGGTCGGGGAACACAAGATATGAAAGGTATTGGTGTTGTACAGTACCATGCACTGAAGGCTCTCAAGGATGCTGGACTTAGGCCAAGGCGGACAGTACACTTACTTGCTGTTCCGGAAGAGGAAGTTGGTGGATTCAAGGGAACGAAACTACTAGTACAAACTGAAGCGTTTAAGAAATTGAATATTGGAACTGTTATTGATGAAGGCGTCGCATCAGATGATGAAAAACAACTCCTTATTAAGTTGACTGAGCGAAGACCGATACAAATTGAGGTTACTGCTCGAGGACAACTCGCTCACGGCTCGCACTTGGCATGCCAGAATGCTGCACATGACCTTATCGAATTTCTTGAAAGCTTGGTAAAACTCCATAAACATAGTCAGCTTACAGCTAAAAAGTTTCATCCAGGGATGCTGCCATCATACAATGTAACCTCACTTGCGGCCGGAAGTACTGCTACGCTTAACGTGGTACCAGCATGCGCTACGGCGACAGTTGATATAAGGGTTCCACCCGGCATGTCCCTTCAAGAAGTGAAAGATTATCTCGATGAAAACATGAAGGTATATCCTGATATAAAGTATGCCATCAAAGCGATTGCTACTGAAGAGAGTATACTCGGCTTGGAAGAATCGTCCTTGTATAAAAAGCTAGAAGAGGTATGCCATAAGCATGGAATGACAGTAGCACCCCATCACTTTGAGGCATCGAGTGATCTTCGATTCTACCATGCATTGGGAATAGAAGGTGTCGGACTCACTCCCTTCACCTGCAAAGAAAACCTACATGGCACTAATGAATCTGTTCCCATCAAGAACTTGATTCAAGGACGCGATATTTTGTTAGATTTCTTGAAGTCCCAATAGAGTCGCACATCATATTGAATGGTTACTGCGGTGTTTATAGATGGTTGAATATTATGCGTTAATCTATTGCTATTTGAAGTAGACAAATGTTATTGTAATAGTAATAAGAGAATACTATTGTAAAAGGATTGCTGTAATGAAGAAGCTATTTGTTATGTTAGGTTTATTATTTGTTAGTTCGGCTAGTTTTGGTATGGCTGGCGGTGGAATGGTGAGAATTGTATGTGAGAACCCTGAAACTGGCGACTTGGTAACAAAAGATATTCATGCTGGAACAAATGCACAGGCTGCATGCCCTTCTTATATCATTTCAGATATAGTTGAATTGCCTAGAGAAGGTCTTTTTTCTACTAATATAAAGAAAGTTACATGTTCTGATCCTAAAACAGGACATGAGATGACGCGGTTGGTTTCTTCGCCTATTAGTGATCTTGAGTTGATTTGTCCTCGCTATAAATTATTAAGTATAAATCGCATTCCAATAATTGATGAGCCTATTCGGTAAATGTACTTTAACGCAGCACTATAACTTAATTTAGCTCATCATAATGATAAGGAGATTGTTCAATGAAGAAACTATTTGTTATGTTAGGTTTATTATTTGTTAGTTTCACTAGTTTTGCCATGGTTGGCAGTGGAATGGTGAGAATTGTATGTGAGAACCCTGAAACTGGCAACTTGGTAACAAAAGATATTCATGCTGGAACAAATGCACAGGCTGCATGCCCTGTTTATGCCGTTTCGAGCATAGAGGAAATACCAGATGAAGAGAGTATGTTTTTTCCCAACTGGTATAGGATTACATGTACAGATCCTGAATCAGAACATGAGATAATCAAAACAGTTCCTTCTTCAAATAATCTTGAACTAATATGTCCTCGATACGAATTGATAAGTGTAGACCATCTTCCTATGATTGATGCGCCTAATCGATAAATGTTCTTAAAGAATTTTAACTTAAGCAAGTCCATATAGTGAGCTTGCTTAAGTTATTAATTTCCAGTTTTAAACTTACCTAATATTTTTTTCGTATTGAGTAGTTTTAAGCATCTGTAATAGTTGTGGAGGAAAATGTAATCCGTCTTTTGATACAGTAAAGCCTTCTGATTCGTAAAGCTTACATGCAACAGTATTATCCTTGCTAACCATCAATTTTATCATGTTAATGTTTGGCCATTTTTGTTTGCATTCTTCGACTATATTTTTAATGAGCATTCTACCATAACCATTGCCTCGATACTCTCTAGAAACAATCACGCTTTCAATGAGTATATAATCCTTGCACTCGACATCAGTAAGTTTTAACTGGGGATGGATTTGTAGAATCTGTTCATCCGTCATTTTTAAAGAAGGTTGTTTCTCTGCCAACATATTTTTCGTAGATTCTAAGCTTTGTTCACGTGTTTTGAGATAGCATGTAAAACCTACTGGTTTACCTAAAGCATTATCAACCAAGACCTTTGTATACTTGAGTGGATTTGAAAATCCATCAATCAATTCCTGCTTATTTGCAGCATCCACTTGCTCAAGCATTCCTTCTGGCATAGCTATGCGTCCAGGAAAAAATAGGTTTGGATCTTCAAAAGCAATTTCCAAAAGCTCCTCTTTGTACTCCTCTTTATATTCCACTAGCGCAATTGCATCCTTAGCTACAACAGTGGTTGTTGTTGTTTCTTTACCATTACAGCCAAATAAGCTTAAAAGAGATGTTGTAATAAGTATTGTTTTTTTCACAATAGACCTTTCCCGGTTGTTATTTATTATGATAACCATAATCACATTCAAGCATATATTCATTCAAATATAACATCAAGCTTGAGGTTGTGAGCAACTAGCCTTTTGATGGCCTTGTTTTGACGTACAATTGGTTCGCGCCCTAGCGCTTGCAAGGACCCCACAGAGTAGCCCCTGGCTGCAGTTTGATAACAACTTATAGTTTTAAGAATCTATGCCGCCCACCAGGTACAACAATTAGGCGCTCCAAATAGCTAGTGGGTCTCCAAAGAAGCAGCCCACGGCTGCGTAGATTAACTTAGAGGGGTTATGAATACTTCACAGTGCATTTGCGCAAAGAAGTTTCATAACCCCTCGTTATTCTTTTTATTTTACAATAGTAGCGCAACGCTTACATAAAGCAACATCGCCCTTCTCTTCCTCATAATGCCAACAACGTGGACATTTAGTACCTCGAGCTGGCTCAACTAAAATTGATAGGCCAGAAAGTTCTGACGGCGCAAGATCATCTGAAGTATCACTAATAACAAATTGGGAAACAACCAAAAGTTCCTTTAAAAACTGCTCTAAAGTCTGATCGCCCTTCTCAACATCTGATAGTAACTCACTCATATTTTTATCATTGTAATGTATAGTAACACGCGCTTCAAGCGGATGTTTAATAATGCCCTTCTCGCGCTGAGCTTCAATTGCCTTTAATATTGCATCACGAAGTTTAAACAATTGCGACCAATGCTTCTTCCATCGTCGATCAAATTCAATACGCTCAGCATCACTCATATGATGTCCTGGTAAAGAAACATCATCATTGAGACCAGACCACTGATCAATCACCCTTTCCCACAATGCATGTATATTTGCAAACTCCTGCAAGTGAATTGACTCTTGTTTATCTCGCAGATAATTATCCGACACAAGTTCCGCCGTGAAAGAAAGCACGGGCGCCATAAGGCGAGTCATTGTGTTAAGTATATACCAACAAGCAGTCTGCGCAGATCGTCGCGCTTTGCCATCTGATTGCTCAACATACAGTCGATCCTTAATAATATCTAAGTATAATGCACTAAGATTTCCCGTGCAGTAATCCCCCAAAAGGTGGTACACAGAGGTTAAATCACGTTGTGCGTATGCATTCTCTATAGTACGTGCAGTAACACAAAGTTGCGCAAGTGCATATCGATCAATAAATTGCATGTCAACAATAGACACATCATCTTTATCAATATCAAAATCATATAAATTGGATAATAAAAATCGAGCTGTGTTACGTATTTTTCTAAAAACTTTTGAAACGTTATCAATGAGTTCAGCAGAAATTACCGCATCACTACCAATCTCATTACTAATCGTCCATAGGCGAAGTCCGTCAACACCAATCTTCTTAATAACATCCTCAGGCGATACAACATTACCAATAGATTTGGACATCTTACGTCCTTTTCCATCAACAATAAAACCGTGAGAAAGAATCTCTTTTGTACAGTTAGCATCTTCAATAATATGACTGGTAAGTAACGAAGATTGGAACCACCCTCTCGCCTGATCTTTACCTTCTAAATACATATCAGCTGGAAAATGTAATTGCTCAAAGACCTTAAGCACTGCAAAGTGACTCGTACCAGAATCAAACCATACGTCTAAAATATCCCGCTCTTTTTCCCATTCAGTACCAGAACACTCAGGACATGCAAAATCAGCCGGAATCACCTGGTCCATTGGAACCCGATGCCAATACTCAACGCCCTCTTTTGCTACGCCCTCAGCTATACCCTCTACAAAATCTTTAGATGTAAATGCATGGTTGCAACCCCTACATAGTAACGCAGGTATCGGAGTACCCCAACGCCTCTGACGCGACAAACACCATTCCAATCGAGAAGATATTGTCGCACTCAACGTCGAACCAACGGAAGCTGGCGAAAATACAATCTTCTTCACCCCTTCTAACGTTTTCTCCTTAAGTGAGTTATGCGTCAAATTACAAAACCACTGACTGGTTGCGCGATACATGAGACCATTGTGACAACGCCAGCAATGTGGATATGAGTGAGCAATAGAAGCCTTATGTAACAATCGGCCGTTCTCGAGTAATTTTTTCATAACCCAGCCTTGACCATCAGCACATGACATACCCTCAAGCTCTTCTAAAATAATGCCTTTGATATATTTGCCATCAGATGACAATGGAGAATAAATCTCCAACATATTTCTCACGCCAAGATCATAATCCTCTGGACCACACCCCGGTGCAGAATGTAAACATGCAGTACCATCTTCTACACTAACCATCTGATCTAAAATCGTTGGAACTACAACACTTGCACTAAGTGGATTATGCGACTCAACTTCGGATAGCTCTTCCGATTTCATTGTTTTAACAACTTTTTTATCAATACTCATCATTGCACAAAGCTTATCTGTCAGTGCAGAGCCAGCAATAAAGTATTTATCTCCATGCTGAATGATATCGTAATTTGTATCAGGCTTGAGCACGATTGCTCTATTAAGTGGCAATGTCCAAGGCGTCGTTGTCCAAATTAAAAGACCAATGTCTTTATTTTTAAAATCTGGTAAAAATTTTTCTTTAGACTCTTGAGTCATTGGAAACATAACAAAAATAGACGGGTCCTTACGATCCTGATATTCAATTTCTGCTGTAGCAAGTACAGTTTGACATGAAGCGCACCAAGGTACTGTACGAAGCTTCTTCTCGATGTAACCACCACCAATTAACTTTGCAAATGCATCAAGAACACATGCTTCATAAGTAAAATCCATAGTAATATACGGATTTTTCCAATCCATAACAAGACCAAGGCTCTTAAATTGATTACGTTGAACATCTATCCAGTGTTGAGCGTAAGCACGACATGCCTTAATAAATTCTTCATAAGGTAAATCTTTATGCTCTTGAGCAACCTTAATTTCAATTGGTAAACCATGACAATCCCAACCAGGAGTCACAGGCACCTGTTTGCCTGACATACGCTCAAACTTAGAAACAATGTCTTTCAAGATACCATTGTAAGCATGACCAATATGGATAGGACCATTAGCATATGGAGGTCCAATATGCAGTACAAATTTTTCCTTGCCTTCGTGCAGATAATAAGCCTTCTCATAGAGATCCTCTTCCTCCCAACGAGCTAGCAAATCAGCATGCTCAAGTTCTTGATTGGGCCGCATAGGAAAATCGGTACGCGGCAAATTCAATGTATCTTTATAACTTTGTTTTTCTTCAGACATTGTCACCCTTATACAAAATGCGCTCAAAATACGGTACAGTACAGACTTTAGTATATCGCAATAGCCAAAACTTACCAGGCTTATCGACCAGCACCTTGGTTTATTATCTTGGTAAATCTAAGTCATCATTCTAATTGCAAATTAGGATAGAGAGAATATGATACCTGACCTTCTTCCTGAACACAGCGAGCAATAATCCCAAGCATTGCAAGTGAACAAACAAGGGATGAGTTACCATAACTAACAAATGGCAAACCAATACCTTTTGTAGGAAATAAGCCGGCAACGACACAAAAATTAATAATTGCCTGCAAACTTAATAACCAAATATATCCCAACACGAGATATACACTAAACAAATTTCTAAATCCCCAGGCCATACGCATCCCAAAATAAAGTAATAAAATAAATGCTAAAATGAGAATGGAAATTCCTATAAATCCTGACTCTTCTGCTATTATCGATACGATAAAATCTGTGTGTTGCATTGGTAAATAGAAAAACTTCTGTCGAGAGTATGATATACCAACACCCCAAAAACCTCCTGAGCCAATCGCAATCAGCGATTGTATAACTTGAAATCCAGCACCTTGTGGGTCCTGCCATGGATCAAGGTAAGCGAGTAAACGACGTAAACGATACGGCTCTTTATAAATAAGATATGCAAAAACTGGAATACCTGTTGAACCTAGTAAAATAATATATCGCCAATTAACAAAGGCAACAAACCATAATAAAAGAGCTGTACCACACAAAGTAACCATTAAACCAAAGTCCGGTTGTATCAAAAGTAATGCAGAAGTTATACCAACAACAAAAAGTAACAATACATGCGCCCGCGTATTTGTTGAGCGATGACGAGAATAACGTGCAATAACGTGTGCCACGTAAATGATGAAACTATATTTTAAAAGCTCACTCGGCTGAAAAGCAAAACCAAACAAATTTACCCATCGACTTGCTCCATGAATTTTAATACCAAGACCTGGAACTAATGTAAAACCTGTCAGTGTTAGTGCTATAAAAAGTAAGAAGGGGCTGGCCACAGCAACAACATTTGAAGGGATAAATAAAAGAACGAATGCAATAATGATACCGAGAACAAGACCCACAAGTTGTTTTTGAATAAAATAAGATGCTGTTCCAAAACGTTCTAAAGCATAGACCGAACTTGATGAGTATACAAAAATGAAGCTTACTACGAGCAAAAAAATGATAAGACCTAAAAAGGTCTTAAAACTTTTTGCAACTCTCTCTCTTTTTTCCATCGCGCTACTTTATTTTAATATTAGCGTTGCTTTGCAACACCCGTCAACTATTTTTTTCTTTCACTAATTTTTTAAAGTGGGTTCCGCGTTCTTCATAATTTTTATACAAATCAAAACTAGCACCACTTGGAGAAAGCAATACGGTATCACCCCGTTGCGCAACATTGCATGCAATATCAAACGATTCTTTCAATGTTGCACACATACTAGATGCAATACCAAACTCAGCACAAATTGTATACAATTTTTCTGCTTGTCCCCCAAAGCATATAACCTTTTTTACATCTTTCAATTGCGACACCAAAGGCCTTCGATCAATATCCTTATCAAGACCACCAAGCAATAGTATTGTCTTACTCGAATCATATAATTTAACTGCTGCAAGCGTTGCCTCTGGAACTGTTGCCTTCGAATCGTTAACAAACGTTATACCATCAATATCACCAACTAATTCAAGCCGATGCTCCAATCCCCAACTAGTACCCAATCGCATCAGCACATCATTTATAACTTCTTGCGCAATATTAAAATATTCCAATACTGCAATCACCAGCTGCCAATTCTCTACAAACCCGCGCTGGGGAATAGTGTACGTACCATGAAGATGTAATGGTGGTTTGATGAGGTACGTTTTATCTGACATGCAAATCTTTTCTTTAGCCATACGATACATATCTATACTGCCATGTCGATCTAAATGATTAGGATAAAAGTTAGTCCATAGAGCAATCACCGGCGTAAAACTTTTACATAGCTCTAATTGAAAGCTGGATAACTCCAATACAGCATATTCAACATGGCCCTGCTGTGCAATTAAATCAAAAAGCCCAATACCAATATTACCGCCAATACACACTGATATTCCCACACATTCAAGCGCTTTAGCGACAAGTCCCGTTACCGTAGTTTTACCAAGCGTTCCTGTAATACCAATAATTGGTTTTGTAAAAAATTGCTGAAAGAGATCGAGCTCTGCAATAAATTTATCGCAATATGCATCAAATTTACGCACATCAACACCAGGACTTGGAATAACATAGTCACACATATCAAGAAACGCTTCCGGCTCTCCTGAACAAAATTTAATGCCACATGCATCAAACAATTTTGCATCATCTACATTCAAACCACGTTGATCAAAAACAATCAATGTAACATTTTGAGTGCGCAAAAAGTTAACCAGCGACCTTCCACTGATACCGTAACCCCAAATACCAAGCGTTGCATTATGCAACATACTATTCATCAATCTCCTTATGATCTGGATACCCCGTGCTTCAGTTCGGCGGAGGAAAGATCATCCTATTTCAGCCAAAGTAAAAATATAATTTTGCTTGGCTGATTATTTACGTATTTAAATTGGTAATAG